>JAAEOH010000209.1 GCA_024244645.1 Hyphomicrobiales bacterium | reverse complement strand
CACATCATCGTCACCCTCGCAATAAAGTTCCTTCCACCGTCTGTTATGCGACCGACCGAGCTTCCATTCGGAATGTTTCACCTCGGCTGAGCATCGCCCATACGACACGGGCCGTCTTGTTGGCCATCGCCACCAGAACAACATTGGTAGGCCGGCGCGCAAGCAAAGCTTCCTGCCATGGCGAACGGCTCTCCTTTTTACGCCTGGACCACAGCAGAACGGTCCGCGCACCGTGGACCAGAAGCTTTCTCAGATAGCCGTCGCCACGCTTGGACATTCGCCCGAGCCGTTCCTTGCCGCCGCTGGAGTGCTGTCGAGGAACCAGCCCAAGCCAGGCGGCCAGTTGACGCCCGGAGTGGAATTGTGAGGCATCCCCAATGGTGGCAACAAGGGCTGTCGCCGTGATCACCCCAACACCCGGGATCACTGCAAGCCGGCGGCTTGCCTCATTGGCGCGATGCCAGGCCATCAGTCTTTTCTCCAGGTCAAGGATCTGTATTTGGGTCATCCTGAGCTGATCAACGAGTGACCCAAGGGCCGCGCGTGCCAGCGTCGGGAGGCGCGCGTCTTCGGGATCCTCGATCACCTTGATCAATTCCGCCACCTTCGACGCACCTTGCGCAACGACAATGCCGAACTCACCACAATGACCCCTGAGCGCATTGATCAGCATGGTTCTCTGGCGCACCAATAGTTCACGTGACCGGTGCAGCATCAGAACCGATTGCTGTTCTGCGGACTTCACTGCCGCAAACCGCATCGTCGGACGCATCAGCGCTTCGCAGATCGCCTCGGCATCCGATGCATCGTTCTTGTTCGTCTTTACAAATGGCTTCACAAACTGCGGCGGGATCAATCGCACTTCATGGCCAAGGGTCTGCAACTCGCGCGCCCAATAGTGCGCACCGGCACAGGCTTCCAATCCAACAAGACAAGGTGACAGCCCGTCAAAGAAATCGAGCACCTGACCTCGACGCAGCTTCTTCCGCACAACTGGCCGGCCATCCTTGTCCGCAGCGTGGACCTGAAATACTGACTTTGCCAGATCCAACCCAACCGTCGTAATCTCTGTCATGGACGCCTCCTCTTTCTGGATCGTTCAACACGCTCCAGTATGGCTCTTCGTGAAGCCGTAGGGGGCGTCCATCCCATCACGTTAGGCGGGGCGGTTCGCAAGTTGGGTTGCCGATGATACGCCAGTCGGCGTGCAGGCGCCCGGCCATGGTTAAAAAGATGCAGGATAAGCCCCATGAGATGAGTCATTGTCACCGAGCGCGGGAGCAACGGCTTGCATCTGGAGATGGGGGTATAGCGGAAGAACCCGGGCTGATTCCTGACATGGGAGCACTGGTGTACGGAAACTGGAGTTGACTCACCATCGGTGCCGAGACTTTCGAGTGGCTGGTTTCGGATCGGAGAACGGCCGTTGGGGCAGCGAACGCGACAGGCCGTTCTGGGTCGTTTTCTGCCGTTAGCGGATCAGTATTCACCATGACCGCCGTTGGCACGATTCCGCCTATCTGGGTAGGACCTAACCACGGCAGCAATACCCCCAGCTCTAGCCGTCCCAATCTGATGGTCCGCTTTCTCGCTGATGTCGTCGGCTTCACCCGTGGCAGTCGACCTAGCCGGTGCAGGACGAGATAGGCCGGAAATGACCCACAGCCGACAAAAGGGGTGAATGGAAGGATAGACCAACGCACAAGGTCAAATGACGGTAAGAATCCGCACCGCTTGGTTTTCCCTCGAATTTTCACTTCACCCAGGTGTTCAATGTTCTCCTTTTCGGACAGCAAGTCGACGGTCGAACCCGACACGATTATTTTCGTTCCGTGCTCCTTGTTGAGCTGTTTCAATCGCGCCGCCAGGTTGACCGCATCGCCATCCTGCGCGACGGCATGATGATACAAGAGGTCTATCCCCAGGACATCGTCGTGAACCCGGCCGACGGCTACATCGTCGATTTCATCGGCGACATCAACCGGGGCCGCGTAGTCCATTTGGAAAAAGGTCATGGACACCGCGATCGTCGACGGCGCAGAGGGCGGTTTGCGCGCCACCATGGCGCTGGAGCAAGCCCTGCCGCTTGTCAACCAGGCCGAAGGGCATCGCCTGCCCGTCATCGACGGCGCGGGAAAGCCCATCGGCTCCATCACCGTCGACGCCATCGCCCGCGCTATGGCCCGCCGGGAAGGGTGAGGGTTCAATCCTTCAACAACGGCCCGACCTTGGTCGCGAATTTTTCCATTTGTTTCATGCCGAAAGCGACCGATTCCAGGCCGTGGAACTGAAACTCGACGACGAAGTGGTCGATGCCGGCTTGCGAAAGCGCCATGAATTTTTCGGCGCATTGTTCGGGACTGCCGCTGATCGTCACGTCGGTGGGATCGATGCTGGGGTCCTCGAAGCCGACGCAGTTGCGCAACGTCGGGAGATACTTTTGAAAATCAGCTTCACCGTCGGCGACATAGGCAAAGGTGAAGGAAGACAGTTTCGGATCGGTGCCGTACTTGGCGGCGGCTTCGCTCAATTTCGGTTTCCACACATCGCGGACGGCTTCGGGCGACGGCCAGAAGGGAACGATGCAGCGGCCGTATTTGGCCGTCCGGTCGATGGAAGCGAGCCCGCCGCCAATCCAGATCGGCGGGATAGGTTGAACCGGCCGGGGCTGCATCGGCATGCCGTCGAGTTGGTAATGCGCGCCCTGGAAGGTCACGCGCTCCTCGGTCCAAAGCCGCGTCAGAACTTCCAACCCCTCGTCGAACATCTTGCCGCGCTTGCGGATATTCGCGCCGACGGCGTCGAAGTCCTCCTGCCACCAGCCGACGGCGGCGCCGAGGATCACGCGGCCGCCCGACATCACGTCGAGGGTCGAGAAATACTTGGCCCAGTGATAGGGCGGCAGCAGCGGCAGCAGACAGGAATTGGTGCCCACCCGAAGCGTCTTGGTCGCCGCCGCGATGGCCGGCAGCACGACGAAGGCGTCGAGCACGTTCTTGTTGGGAAAGTCCGTGAACAGCCAGCCCGGTGGCATGGTCATATGGGTCGGCAGGGTCACGGAATAGAACCCCAATTCCTCCGCCAGTTTGGCGCCCTCGACGATCTCCCCCACCGTCGGCGTCTCGACGCCCCACGGAAACATCATGACGCTGATGTCCGAAATCTTCACCATCTGGCCGGTCTCCCCAGAACCTTCTCATCGACCTGGCCCACAAAGCACGGATCGATTGCCTCGGCAATCGGGATGTTCGGGGTTCGGCGCTCAAGAGGCATCATGAAAGACTCTTCATCAGGCCCACCGCGCCGCCATCGGCAAACGGTTCATCATGGGAGGAAGGGCCGGGTGAGGCGGGAAGGGTAGTATGAGACAAAACAAGACGCGACCCTGATCCCGATTCCGGTTTTCGGGTCGCCATCCAGTCTTGGAAGCGGAAGCCCCAAATAACTATGACTGAAGATGAGAATCCCAGGTCGATCGTCGCGCCATTGATCGAGATAGGGAGAGCTGTCGAAATGAGGGCAGCGGTTTTCTTTCTTGCCGCACAGGGTGGAATAAACACCAAGCCCGAGACCGGCGATCTTATCGGTGATCTTCCAGCGCTTACACAAGGCATCCTCCGGCGCGCCCGCAGACCGCCCAACCATGACAAACCCAATTCATCTTTCTACCAATGGCGGCTGTTGGCTAAGGACTGCCTTCCCGACCTTCTAGCCGGCGCGTCGGCTCTTAGGCGGATTCCGGTCGTCAGGGCCGAGAACGTCCGCTTTACCTCTGGTTCGACGGCTTCACCCCAAAGAGCGGTCGGCGCGGCGCGCTAGTTAGATCGGCAGAAGTTGACCCAAACCGGTCATTTGACCTGTCCGGAGAGCTACGGCGGCAATCGGCCACAAACGGTCGTCGGAATCGGACGAGGCAACGTCGGCTTTGAGATCCCATAGCGGACATTCGCCTGGCGTGTGCGTTAGGCTACGTTTTGGGTGCGAGTTGAACTCGATCCGGCCAGTCGGATAGGCCTGTTTCGGTCGACGGTTCATCTTGGCGTTCTTTTTCAAGCCGCAGGCGTCCCGCCATGCCTTCTCGGATCTCCTCGGCCGAGCCCAAGGTGTGCAGCCAGCGCGAGCCGGTGAGAATTTCGGCATAGTAGGGCGCCAGCTCGAGCCGTGTCCCCCGTTTCTCCCGCACGTTCATGGCGTAGTATCCCACCTGATGATAGTAGGTCACCCGCGCGCGCATCTCCGCCTCTATGCCCTGGTAGCCGAAGTTCTCGAAGATCCGTATCAGGAGTTCGATACGATCATTGTCGATCTGTCGAAGCGTTCGCGCAACTTTCTTTGAGATCCGTGCCCAATCTCGAATCGCACTGTCATAGGCCGGGTCGAAATCCCGCTCGAGCACCCAGACCCCGAAAAAGGCCAGGTATTGTTGCCTGGGATCTGATCCGGCAGCCTCCACGGCCTTGTGAAGTGGCGCGGTGTTGGTATCGATCCAATCGCTCAGAAGGAGGTTGTAGAGTGCCTCACGGCCGGAAAAGTGCCAGTAGAAACTGCCGGGCGTGACTTTCAAGGTCTTGGCAAGAGGCTCGATCTTGACGTTGGATATCCCCTTCTGAATTAGGAGCTTCCGGGCGCCCACCAGCCAATCCCGTTTCGTCAAGGCCCTCGGTTTCAACTTTCTCATGTCTTGACCACTCTCGAACGGGTCGCCAGGCGCCTTCGATAAAGCGCTTGCCAGGTTTTAGTCCATAGGGTACCCTATGGACATTCCATAGGCAAGCCTACGGTGGAAACGCAACTTGCCGGTGGTGCCGGCGCCTTGGGGTCTTAAGGACTTGGCGGCCAGGCGTGCGTTGGAGGATGACGCCGTTGGGGGGGCTCGATCTGTAAAATCAGTGGCTAGTGATGAACACGTCCGCAGTCCGGACACTACTGCAAGAGGTCGCTGGACCCGTCTCAATGCCAAGTCGGTTTGGTTGCCGGGACGCAGCTCATCCCGACCTTTGTGACTTAATGAACCCGAATAGAAACGTTGAACCACGACAACAGGAAAGGCACATGGAATGAGACCACTGAAGAGAACCACAGCGATCGCCTTAGGCGTCTTCGCCTTTTCGGCAGCACCGGCTTTGGCCATAGACTGTCCGATCAAACTGGGTGGCATTGCCCCCTTATCCGCGCCGGGCTCGGTCACCGGTGGTGAAGCGCAGCGCGATGCCATGCGGATCGCCGTCGAAGAGATCAATGCGGCGGGCGGCGTTCTCGGCTGCCAGGTGGAGCTGGTCGTCGGCGACACCGAAGGTCTGCCCGAGAAAGGCACGGCCCTGTTCGAGAAGCTGATCGGCCAGGACAACGTCGCGGCCATCGGCGGCGGCTATCACAGCTCCGTCGGCATCGCCGCCAAAGAGGTGGCGCACGACAAGGGCGTCCCCGTCGTCTTCGCCTCGACTTGGAACGACCAGATCACGGCAAGCAAGTTGCCCGAGGTCTTCCGGGTCGCCCCGCTGAGCTCCGAAGCCTCGGCGATTTACTGGAAATTCGCGGCAGGTGTGCCCGGAACCGAAAAAGTCGTGATCGTCACCGAGAACACCGACTACGGCATTCCCGCGGCCGAGGAGACGCAGAAGGGCCTGGAATCAGCAGGCCTCGCCGCCACGACCTTCGCCGTCGATATCGGAACTCAGGACTTCTCGGGCATCGTCCAGCGGGTGAAGGCGGAAAATCCCAATGTCATCATCGTGCTCCTGACCGGTGAGGCCTCGCTCAACTTCGAGCAGCAAGCCGCCGAAAACGGTATTGGCCCGGGCGATCTGCCCTTCGTTTGCGACATCATTGCCGCCGAAAGCGCGTCTTATTGGCAGAACGTCCCGGACGGGAACTACTGCTTCGTCGGGCAGTTCGGCTTGCCCGAGGCGCTCTACAACGACGCGGCCAAGGCCTTCGCCGCCAAGTACAAAGAGCGTACCGGCAAGGAAGCCGTCGAGAGCTATGCGATTGAGGCCTTTGACTCGATCGGCGTGCTGGCCGCCGCCATCGAGAAGGCCGGCAGCACCGAAGGAAAGGACATCATCGCGGCGCTGGAGACGATCGAGCACGACGGCGCCTTGGGCAAGGTGTCCTTCCCCTATGGCCAGGGCAACGATACCGGCGCGGCCGGCGTCGAGGACAAGTTCTGGCACCAGTATCTCGACCCAGCCTTGATGATCTTCCAGTATCAGGAAGAAGGACAGAAGGCCGGCAATGCGCCGATCGTTTTTCCGGATACCTACAAGACGGGCGAGCCGCAGTACGTGAACCAGTAGAGTCCAAAGAGGTGGCAGGGAGAGCAGCAAGACCCGCTCTCCCTGGCATCCTACGACATGGGCCGCTCAGCTCGTTTCGAGCCGCAACGTAGAGAGTCCGGTAGGCGATGGAATTTCCGCTGATCTTTTGGTCGGTCGTTCTCTGGATGATCGCCTGGGGTGTCATCGGCGGTGTCGTCACACCGCGAGTCTTCTTGCGGAAGGACATGGACATCTCGAACGCGCCATTGGCGGGCGCGTTCGTCGGCGCGGCGTCGGGCCCCTTGGGGTTGATCCCACTCTGGCATTTTGCCCCACAAACGACGAACCGCTGGGTTCTCCTGTCAGCAGTAGGGACGGTGCTGATCTTGGTCACGGCTTTTGCCGTTGCCGACCCGGACAATGTCTGCGTGACGAACGGAGATCTGGTCGCCTCGCAGATCACCAACGGCCTGGTGATGGGCACCATCTACGGTCTCATGGCCATGGGCCTGACCCTGATTTTCTCGATTCTCCGGGTCGTGAATTTTGCCCATGGCGAGTTCTACATGATCGGCGGAATGATGGTCTATTATGTCTCGGCGGTCTGGCTGCCGGGCACCCCTCCGGTCGTTGCGGTACTGGCCGCCTGCGCGATCACCTTCGTCATCGGTGGCCTTTTCGAGCGGATCTTCCTGACCCCCATGTACGACGGCCGGGTCGAGCGGCCGATCGAGTACGCCGTGCTCGTAACCTTCGGGCTGGCCTTCTTTCTCCAGTATTTCGTCCAAGCACTGGCAGGGGCCAGCCCGGTGAAGGCGCGACGGTTCTTCGACTTCCCGATCATTCGGCTGCCGAGCGCGGAAGACCCTTGGCTGATCAAGACCAGCAAAGCCAATCTGACGCTCTTCGACACCGTGTCGATCTCGAACCCGCGCTTCACCGCGGCCGTTATCGCCATCCTAGTCCTCTTGGTGTTGTTGTTCTTCCTTTACCGCACATGGTACGGCAAAGCGCTCAGGGCGGTGAGTCAGGACCGGCAGGCGGCGGCGGTCACCGGCATCGATCCCCACCGGATGAACATGCTGGCCTTCGCCCTGGGCGGGATGCTCGCCGGCCTGTCCGGTGCCGTGCTGGTACAGGCGTTTTCCTGGGTGCCCCAGGTCGGCATGCTGCCGGCGCTTCGCTCCTTCGTCATCGTCGTGCTCGGCGGGCTGGGGTCTCTGCCGGGCGCCTTTGTCGGCGGCCTGATCGTTGGGCTGGTCGAGGCGGCCGGGACGGGCTGCATCCCCGACCCGCAGCGGGCGGCCTCCTACATCCCGGCCTACGGAATGATCATCTTGACCCTGACGCTCCTCCTGAAGCCCACCGGGCTCTTCGGGCGGAAGGAATAGCGCGGCCATGCGACGCCAGATCCCCGCCATCGCCGGCAGCCTCGCCCTGGGCTTTCTGGCCGCCTTTCCCTTGGTCTACGGGGCAGCCGACTACGACTATATCATGCACCTGTGGATCACCGCCTTCTTCTACGCAATTCTGGCCTCGAGCTGGGCGCTCCTGGCCGGCTATGCGGGCCAGTTCTCCTTCGGCCATATGGCCTTCATGGCCCTCGGCGCCTACACCACCGGCCTCTTCAACAACTATTTCTATTTGACCAGCGCTGCGACGGGCACCTGTTTCGAAATCCCCTTCGGCAGCTGGTACTTCGTGGTCCTCGATCCCATCGGTATCAGCGCAACGCCCTTCAGCTGCCTCGACGCGGCGCGGGAAGCCTGGGCCGGCAATGTTGTCGTCAAAAAGCCGTCTCTCTGGTTCGGGATTTTGTTCGGAATTCTGGTCGGCGGCTTGTTCGGCTGGCTGATCGGCCGGCTGGTACTGCGTCTACGGGCGGCCTATTTGGCCCTCTTCACACTGGGGTTCTCAGAGATCCTGCGTTCGGTCCTCAGCGCTGAGCTCAACATCACGCGGGGCCAGGCCGGCCTCGAACTCGACCCGCTCTTCCCGAACGGCATCACGATCTTCGGCGCGGTCTTCGATGCGACCGACAAGTTGCCAACCTACTATGTGATGTTCGCCCTCTTTCTGGCCTGCATCGCGATCATGTTGGCCTTGGAGCGGTCCCGCTTCGGCCTCTTCGTGCGCTCCCTGCGCGAGGACGAGGACGCGGCCGCCGCGCTCGGCGTTCACACGGTCCGCTACAAGGTGCTGGTCTTCGTCGTGACCTCGATGATCGCCGCTGCGGCCGGCGCTGTTCAGGCCCACTACATCGGCATCATCACGCCGAACATCTTGATTATCCTGCAGATGGCTCTCGTCGTCGCCATGGCCGTGGTCGGCGGGCTGGAGAGTATCATCGCGGCGGCGGTCGGTGCGATGGTGCTTTACTTCTTGCTAGAGTTCCTGAGAAACAGCTTCACGATCGGCGACGTCACAGTCGACATGACCACCTGGCGGCTCGTGTTCTTCGGTGCGCTGGTCATGTTGACCCTGCGCTTTCAACGCAACGGCCTCCTCTATCCCCTCATCGAGTCGTGCACCCGCTCGGGCGTAGCCGAGGAAACGGTGGCCAAACGCGTTGCCGGCGCCTCGGCATCCGAGGATGCGGAGGCCGCCAAATGATCGATCTGAAGGTCAATGCGGTTCAAAAGAGCTTTGGCGGTCTGCACGTCTTGAAGGGCGTCACCTTCCAGGTTCAGGGAGCGGAGCTGATCGGTCTGATCGGCCCGAACGGCGCCGGCAAGACGACCTTAACCAACGTATTGGACGGCGCGATCAAGCCATCCAGTGGCACGGTCTATCTCAACAACGCGCGGATCGACCACCTTCCGCCCTATCAGGTCGCGCAGGCCGGGCTGGGCCGGACCTTCCAGGTGACTCGTGCCTTCCGGCGCATGACCGTGCTGGAGAACCTCTACGTCCCGGCCCTGGCGATGAGCGCAGGCAAGAGTCAGAAGGACTTCCAGGCCCAGGCCATGGAGATCCTGGAGTTCCTGACCATCGACCATCTCCGAAACGAATACGGCCGCGCCCTTTCCGGAGGCCAGCAGAAGCTGCTGGAACTGGGCCGCCTGCTCATGCTGGACCCGGACATCATCATCCTCGACGAGCCCTTCGCCGGCGTCCATCCGAAGCTGATGGAGATCATCTACCGCTACATCCACCGCGTAAATGACGCCGGCAAGGCCATTATTCTGATCAGCCACCAGATGGAGTCCATCTTCACGCTCTGCCGCCGCCTCTTGGTACTGAACTACGGCGACTTGATCGCCGATGGAGACCCAGAGACGGTCAAGAATGACCCGGCGGTCATCGAGGCCTATCTCGGTGAGGAGGACGACAGGTCGGGCATCGGGTCTGCGCAGCTGGGGGCGCCTGGCAATGCTTGAAGTCAAGAACCTCTACGTCGGCTACTACCGGGATCTCAACATCCTGCAGGATTTGACCCTGGCTGCCCGGCCGCAGCAGATCACCACCATTCTCGGCGCCAACGGCGTCGGCAAGTCGACGGTGCTGAAGGCGATTTACGGCTTCTTGCGTCCCAACGATGGTGAAATATTGCTCAATGGCGAAAGCATCCTGCGGGTCTCTCCGCACAAGCGCATCCTCAAGGGGCTTGCCTACATTCCACAGCAGCCGGGTATCTTCCGGGACATGACCGTGGAGGAGAACCTCGAGCTCGGCGGCTGGACCTACCGCCGCGACAAGCGCCTGGTGCGCGAAAGGATCGAGGAGAACTACGAGCGCTTCCCCATCTTGCGCGAGAAGCGGGGGCAGGCGACGGGCGAGCTCTCCGGCGGTCAGCAGCGTATGGTCGAGATCGGCAGGACCTTGATGTCGGAGCCGCAAGTGCTCTTGGTCGACGAGCCGACCGCCGGTCTGTCGAAAATGCTGGCCGAAGAGGTCTATCAGATGCTGGTGGACCTGCGCGACCGAGAGGGCCTCGCCATCCTTCTGGTCGATCAAGAGATCCGGCAGGCCTTGCGCATCGCAGACTACGTCTACGTCCTCGAGCTCGGCCGCAATAAGTTCTCCGGACCGCCCTCCGACTTCGACGATCTCGAAAAGGCCTTCTGGGTCGCCTAACCTAGTCGGCCCCACTCCAAAATGCGCCGAATGGGAGCCACGATGGGGACGCGATGAACAGCATGACCGAGGCCGATCGCTTGCGACTTCTCGCCTGCCAGGCGGCCGTGCCGCAGACGACCAGCAGGGCCGAGCGGGATGCGCACCTGGCCGCGTTGTCGGCGAAGGTCCGGGACCGTTGCTCCGGAGAGCCCGTCGATCTGGTCGTCCCGCCGGAACTGGTCAGCATCGACCATTCACGCGCCGCTTTCGATCGGCTCAATGATTTGGCCGAGCCCCTGGACGGACCATCGTTCGAGCACAGGCGGCAGGTTGCGCGGGTCTGCCATGTGCATATTGCCTATAGTTTCCCGAGACGGGCGTCGGACGGCTACCGGATCTCCTCCACCACCGTCAGGCCGAGCGGAGATCTCGAGGGATCCTACGACAAGATCCACTTGGCGCAGTATGGCGCCTCCATGGAGAAGGAGTACAACGAAGGTGGCGACGAGCTCTTCCTATTCGAGGTCAAGGGTTTCAAGGCGGCGCCGATCATTTGCTGCGACATTCGCATTCCCGAGCTCTGCCGCGCTTTGACCGTCGACCACGGCGTCGATCTCATCCTCCATCCGAGCGCCTATTATCGCGATGAGTTCTTCTACAGTTGGCATGCTTTCGCGATCAGCAGGGCGATCGAGAATCAAGTCTATTTCCTCAGCTTGAACCGGGCCGGAGAAAATTTCGGCGGATCGATCTTCTGTTCGCCGTGGATGGATGAGACCTGCGAGCCCGTCCGTTTCTCCGATCAAGACGAGCAATTCTTGAGCCTTGCCGTGGAACGAAGACAGATCAGCGACGCACGAAAGCGCTATTCTTTTCTGGTGGATAGGCGCGACCACTACGGCTTGCCGCTCAACCGAGCCGGAAACCGGGAGAGGCAAGCCGGCGGTTGAGAGGTGGGACTTAGACCTCCGGGATGTGGTGTTCCATCCCCGTGCCCCAGGTGTCCGCCATGGTGAAGCCGCCGCGGAAGGGGTCGCTCGGATCGGCGCCCAGCTGGTAGATGCCATAGATCCAAGCGCGACCCGTCATTCTCGGCAACACGGCCCGGCGCGCCCCGATTTTCGTCGTGCCCAAGATTTGGGCCTCGAACTTGCTGTTGATCGTGGAACGCATCTCGACGGGCTGGCCGATCTCCAGCTCGCCCTTCTCATGCAGCACGGCGAGCCGGGCCGCCGTCCCTGTGCCGCAGGGCGAGCGGTCCATACGGCCGGGTGGCATGACCGTGCCGTTCCGAAACACGTAGCCCGAGTCTGTATCGCGTCCGCAGAACATGACGAACTCGATATCGTTGAAGGACGGAATCTCCGGGTGGGCGACGGAGATCTGCTCGCGTGCGGCGCTCTTGATCCTGTTGCCGATCTCGACCAGGTCGCGGGCCGACCCCGGCTCGATGCTCAAGCCGAGGGAGCGCGCGTCAGGCAGAACGTAGTAGACGCCGCCGAAAGCGACATCGACCTTGAGGGTCCCGTAACCGTCCAGCTCCAGTGGGTGGCCGAGGTGTTCCACAAAGCTCGGGAAGAAGTCCAAGGTCACACGCTCGACCTTGCCGTCTCTGCAGTCTGCCTTGGCCCGGACCAGCCCAGCCGCCGTCTCCAGAACGACCGTCGTTTCCGGCTCGACCATAGGCAGGATACCCGTCTCCAGCAGGACTGTCGTCACGCAGATGGCATTCGACCCCGACATGGCATGGGAGCCGTCGGCCTGCATCGGAATGAAGGCGGCGTCGGCGTCGGAATTGACCGGCGGCAGAAGCAAGTTCGTCGTCATCTGGGCACAGCCGCGCGGCTCGTAGAGGCAAAAGGTGCGCAGGTCGTCATACTCCCGGTTCAAATAGGCGAGCTTCTCGACCATGCTCGAGCCCGGCAGGTCCAGCTGACCGCCCGTCACAACCCGTCCGATCTCCCCCTCCGCGTGCGCGCCAACGATATTGACAACCTTGTTCCAGCGCATCTTTCGGGAATCCTCTGAACAATCACCACCCTCATCATCAACCTTCTACACTGCGATGACGGTCGGGGCAAAAATTGCGTCATTGCTATAAGGTTGTAACGATCTCCTACCTGTTCAGTGTCAGATTGGATTTGCAGCCGATTCACTCATCACAGCCAACGAACGGCTGTTTTCCGTCCGGAAGCCGACGCCCAAATCGGCGCGCTTCAACGGCTGAAACGGGTCGATTGCAGCCTTTCAGCAGACAGGATTTCGACCTCAATGAACTTCTGGATTTGGCACATTCCAGCCGAACCAAGTAGGCCCCAGAACCTTCCGGTAACGGATCAACAACGGACTTACGCTGCACTGGTTCTGGGCGTTTTGGCTATGATGCCAGCCTTGCGTTTGTCCTTGAGCCGATAGCTGTCGCCCTGGATCTGGATGACATGGCTATGATGCAGCAGCCGGTCGAGCAGGGCCGCGGTCAGCGCACTGTCACCAGCCAATGTCTGATCCCAACTGCCAAAGTTGAGATTGGATGTCAGGATGACAGAGCCACACTCATATATCTTGGCGATGACCTGAAAGATCAGATGAGCCTGGTTGCGCTCCAGCGGCAGATAACCGATCTCATCGATGATCAGCAGCTTGTGGCGCACAACCGAGCGCTCCAGCACCTGCTTGTACCGGCCCTGCCTCTGCGCCGTCTCCAGCAGCAAGACAAGATCGGCAGCCGTAATGATGTGGCGGCAAAGCTGGATTAAAGCCCCGTGCGTTTCCCGAGGAAACCAGTCGGCCGGCATTCGGTTGACGATCTCTCGCCATTCAAAAGCCTGCTCGTCCGTCAATTCTTGCGGGGGTTCGGGCCTGTGAACAGTCTCGATGCCCTTAGAGCTAATAACCGTCAGTTCACTTGCCGGTTTCCTGCCTCTGGCACCCATAAAACCCCCTCAAAAACTCGCTGAGTTCCCTAGCCAGAGCCACAACCGGAAGCGACGGCGTGCATTCGCCCAATTCCAGGCTATGCGTGCCGCAAACCGACCGCTTCACAGGCCAATCCGTCGCCAAGTCACGCCCCAACACACCCGCTAGCCGCTCTAGCCAATAATTACGACCAGGAATATCCACCGGCAGGAAATTGGCCCCCGAAGACCGCCCAACCAAGTCGCGAAAGGCGTCAACCATCTCCCCTATGTTTTTCCCGCGCCGCTTCCACGATTCCTCTACCCTGTAGGGATGTCTCAACGGGCAGATAACAGGAATTTCTCTACCAAGCGCTTCCGCCTGCCGGGAATGGTTCATGTGCAGGACGTGGCCGACGTAATAGGCGTCCCCTTCCACGTCTCGAGGTCCGCCCTCAAGCGGAAACCGCGAAAACCCCCCGTTTTTCAGTATATCCTCAAGCAAATTCGTTCCGGTATGCGTCACCGAAATCAAAACAACGCGCATTTTCTTTCAAAAAACTTTTTTCTGGCCGTTTATGGAAGCTCGACTGCCCCGCCGCCCCACAATCGCCGGTCAAGTGCCCCGGGGGGAGCCCCCCTCCACCCTTCTTATCTTGGGCTCTCGTGAATCCTCTCTGTGCACCCACCCCGGCAAGATATAAGAAGCTGTTCGACTTCTCGCACTACGAGCCGTTCGCGGAAAGGCGGGAAACGGTGGCCGATTATCCCCCGTCCTTGGACCGAGCGGCGGTTCGTAGTTCGGAGAGTCGCACTACGGTAGTTCGGGATGCCGCATCGCGTTTCCGTTTTTTCCGCCATGCCTGACCGGCCTTGCGATTCGCTACGTAATCTTTTTTCCACGCGACTATTTCTTTCGCCTGATGCCTCTTCCATTCGTCCGTCGGCGGGTTGCCGATTCGATCGGCACGAAAGGTCAGGCGATATAGCGAGGGCTGGTTGGAATTGGCCCATCTGCCACCGCGCTCGTAGCGGATCAGGCCGAGGTGCTCCGCTTCCTCGATGGCGGGTTTGATCTCGCTTCGAGAGAGCCCCCAGTCCACGAGCTGATCGTAGGTCGCCTTGAGGGCCCCGTTCGCGGTCCCGGCGTGGTTCATGTCCTCGGCCAGCAGAAAGTCGATAAGCCGAGCACAATTGATGCTCCGCATTCGCCACGCCGGGCTCGAAACCAGCTCCAGCGTCAGCCAGACCCAGGGCTCACCCTTGGGTGGACGATGGGCTTTGCCATCTCTGCCGGAGCGAACACCCGAACTGCGCCCGGTGGCGTTTGGTTTGCCGAACCGCGCCACCGTCAGACCAGCGGTCCGGCGCCGATCGCGAGCGGTTTAGTCGGCCTTGCGCGGAGACGATTGAGCCATGGGGTCGCTCGGTGTATCCTCATGATGTTCTGGTCCTTGCACGAGATTAGCTGGAGCATTCGCCCGGATAGCGGTGGCAGCCGCCTCCGGGCTTTCTTTTGATCTCAGCGGTTCAATGGCATCGCGGACCTCGGCCACGATGGCGTCGAGAGCCGCGCAGAGCGGTGGCAGTGCGTCGAAGCCGTATTCGCCGGAGAGTTCCATCACCCAACGCCGGCCGCACCACACCACCGCCGAATCGGGGGACGGATGAAAGGACATTGCTTTCCATTGGTGGCGCGCGGCCTTGGCACCGGGAAGCCGCTTTTCGCAAATCCATTGATGGGGGCCGGACCGGATGCGCCAGTCGCGGCCGACGTTAACGATCATTGGCCGCGTCCTGGCCGCACTCCGACAGGAAGCGGTCGAGAGCGGCGGCCGGAACCAAGATCCGCTTGCCGATTCGGATCGTCGGGAGTTCGCCGGTTCGTGCGGCCTCGTAGGCGGCGGTGCGTCCGATGCCGAGAATTTGCGCGGCTTCGGGCATCGTATAGGTGCGGCGTGTCGCCGCTGTGCCGGGTTCGTGCATATGAGCCTCCGTTACAAATAATAGATGTTGACGTGTAACGGAGCGTGCCCTACGGTACGTTACAGGTCAACATAACATATTTGTAACGGATGAACGGTTTAGCGGGTGAGTTCACGTGGCGGGTCCCCAAGGACGGGTTTCGCTTGGTTAAAGGCACTCACCGACGACCGGCTGCCCGGTTTTCGCGTGGCGGTGTGTCGTTCGTGAGCTTTGACGGCCAAGTCGAAAACGACCTTAGTTTCTTCGACTATCCAACAGACTTTCTCGTTCCCATGCTCCCTGATGGCGAAAGGATGCCGTCAGGCTTGGATTACGATAGGGTCAAAGACGCGCTGCCATTTGTCCTGAGTGGGTCCGCCGCTAACGAGTACGAACCGCTTGGGAAACATCCCGCCTTGTTTCGCGAGCTCGCCTATATCGAGCCGACATGGGAAGGGATCTCTCAGTTCGCCAATCATTGGGGCGCGCTCGGCTCCGAGGGTACTTGCGAATTTATTCGGGTCGACGACGACGGGACCGAGTTGGATGAGTTCGCGAAGACGTGGGGCGAATCGATCTGGTCGTGGACCTACGAAGCCGGAATGATGCATGACGCCGTCGTTCTTTGGGACTCTGCCCACCGGAGGGACAAGGCGATTCTCAACAGTTCAATCTGGTTCGATGGTGATAGTGTGTGCTGGCATTCTGTCCCGGATGGCTGGTCCTTTTCTGGCGCCGCCTGGGTTTCGGCACCTGACCATCACCCAGACCGGTACTATGAAATTAGACGGCATGGCTTGGCGCGTGCGGCGCTGTATATCGTGCAGGACCTTGTCAATGAAGGATTGCGGGCACGTGTTCATGAGCAGCTCGTCTGGGATGAGATCGCCGGCCGGCCGACGGTTCGTATTATTCCGATTAATCTGGTAGGTGCCCTGTGGTTGCAGTTCGCGAACGCGATCGAGGGAAATCACGATTTCGGACAGTGTGCCTCTTGCGGAAGCTGGTTCGTTGTCGTCCCAGGGGCTGGACGCCCGGATAAGCGCTATTGCTCAGACGCCTGCCGCATGCGCGCCTACCGCAAGCGCAAAAAGGCGCCGAAAAAGCGCGCTCGCCGCGCGGTTAGGTAAACCGTTAGGCTACGCAAGACATTGATACAGAACTTTTATTCTCACGGTGCAAACCGACTGCAAACGCAAATCGCGAGGAAAAACCGATGAAAGGTCATGTCAGAAAGCGCGGCAAGGCATCCTGGGCCGTGATCATGGATCTCGGTCGCGACTCGACCGGCAAGCGCCGCCAGAAATGGCACAGCGTCAAGGGCACCAAGAAGGACGCGGAGCGCGAGCTCGCCCGTATCGTCAACGAAATCAACGCGGGCAGCTACATCGAGCCGTCTAAACAGACGGTCGCGGAATTTTTGGAATACTGGTTGTCCGCCTATGCCGAGCCGAATACGGCCCGAAGCACCTTCGAGCGTTATCGGGACCTGGTCCAGCATTGTTTGGTTCCTGCTATCGGCGGCATTCCGATCGCGGCGTTGCGGCCACTCCACATTCAGGAGTGTTACGCTAATGCGCTAAAATCCGGACGACGCGATGGCCGCGGCGGGTTGTCGGAGCAGTCCGTACTGCATATCCACCGGCTATTGCGCCAGGCTCTTCAGCACGCCGTGAAATGGGGTGAGATAGCGAGAAATCCAACCGACGCGGTCGATCCTCCGCGCCCGGAGCGCAAGGAAATGACGGCATTGGATGAGCGACAGACAGCGGTCTTGCTCACAAGATGCGAGGGTTTGGCTATTCATGTGCCCGTTGTCCTCGCGGTGACAACAGGGCTACGCCGTGGCGAAGTTCTTGGATTGCGTTGGGACGATGTCGACCTTGAGGGCGGTTTTCTTACGGTTAAGAGAACGCTTGAAGCGACTGGTAACGGCATATCGTTCAAGACGCCGAAGACAGACAGAAGCAGACGGCGCGTGCACCTACCGCGAATCGCTCTTGCCCTCTTACGTGCCCACAAATTAGAACAAACGAAGCGCCGGCTGGCACTCGGGCCGGCCTACGTAGATCAGGGACTGGTGTGTGCCAAGGAGGATGGTGGACCGATGAATCCGCGCGGGGTGTCCAAGGATTTTCGACGGCTTGTCCAGGCGCTCGACCTTCCTCCGACCCGATTTCACGACTTGCGCCATACCCACGCGACCCATTTACTTCGCCAAGGGGTACATCCGAAGATCGTCAGCGAACGGCTCGGCCATTCCACCATTGCGATCACACTCGATACCTACTCGCACGTCCTGCCCGGCATGCAGGTCGATGCAGTCGCGCTTGTTGACGCTGCGCTCGGCAAGGCTATCGCAGCACATAAGATGAACAAAAGCTGAGACGCTTGCCTTGCATGTTAGCCAAATGTTAGCAAGCCGCTGATTTCTCTCAATTTAGTATGTTAATATCATTTGATAAAGTATTGATTTCATTCAAAAGGATGGGTGGCCGAGCGGTTGAAGGCACCGGTCTTGAAAACCGGCAGGCGTGCAAACGTCTCGTGGGTTCGAATCCCACCCCATCCGCCATTTTCTTATTCGCCAAAAGCCGTTGATATTCGATGTTTCTATTTTTTTCAAACTATTAGAATCATTTGTTATTCACTTAAATTCACTGGTATTCGTCGCAATCCGGAGCGTCGTCTTAACGATGGCGGGCCGGAAATCCACTTGGCCCTTACGATATCCGACGATGTGTGATGTCATGCTCAGATCTGTGCTTCGATATAGACGCCCGTCGCTTCGGTATACCGCTCCCCAATAGCCGGTGATCGGATCCTGCGTTGCCCGCAGGAACCGCTCGAAGCTGCCGGCGAACGGGCCAACGGTGTATGTTCCCTGGCCTCGTGGAAGACCAGTTGCGTGTTCGGCGAGATATTCCCCGAATGGCTTCTTGAAATAACCCAATCCGGCAAGTGTCATGGTCGCATTCAATTCGCCCCGATTATCGACACCACTTTCGCCAACGTCGGAAATTGGGAGGGCATTCAGATAGGCCGACAATTTCTCCGGGCTCCCATATCGCTCGAAAAGGCTGACCGAATAGCGGGGCCTCCCTCCCGCGGCCCATAAAATGAGCAATTCCTGAGCGGTCGCCTCTACCTTCATGAACCATACACTGAAGCAGTGTCCCCACGACGGGTCGATAGGGGATTGGCCCTGGTCGCTTCTTGCTCTGTGTCGGCAAGACTCTTCGCAAGTCGATCGAGACGGTCTTCGAGCCGATACCACCTAATTGTGTAGCGACGGAGCCACCTCGCCTCCAACAGGATCTGGTTTGAGCACTCCATCACCCGGCCTTGCGACTCCGCAAGAGCGAGTTGTCTCGCTAGGTGACGAAGACGATCGCCATAGCGTTGCTTGTTCGCGATGTTATTAGGGTCGATTTTGGAGAAATCGCGGTCGATTAGGGCGGCTAATTCCGAGCCAGTCAGAAACTCCGCGGCGACTGTAGTATCGGAAGTGCTGAGATGGGTACGACCGGCCCGGGGATTGAGCGAAGTCGCCAGAATGGCAATAACGACTGCAACGAAAGAAGTCGGAACACGAAACACACCCATGGGACATGTGACCGAGTCAGCAGTGGGTCAGCAGGATTCGTCAGTTGCCAGGCGCCAATGGTTATCAGTTGCCTGCCTCACGCCAGATCGATGCCTTCAGCCTCAGCGGTCACCGTCGTACCGGCTCGGCCCGTCAATATTGCTTCGACGTCGACGAGGCTTCCGATGCCGGAGGAATTCCTGGTGACTTCAGCGAATTCGCACGCCGCTTCGACTTTCGGGCCCATTGAACCAGCGGCGAAGCTCATCTCCCGCATCGCTTGCGGTGAGGCCCGTCGGATTTGCCTTTGGTGCGGCACGCCCCAGTCGGAGTAGACCGCGTCGGCGTCGGTCAGCATGATGAAACTGTCCGCGTCCAGTACGCGGGCGAGCAATCCGCTTGCTCGATCCTTGTCGATGACCGCCTCGACGCCGCGGAGCTTGCCGTCTTTGTCGTACATGGTTGGGATACCTCCGCCGCCGGCGCATATCACTAAGCAACCTTGTTCCAGCAGCCATCGGATCGGCCGGATTTCGAAGACGCGCTTCGGCCGCGGTGATGGCACGACACGGCGAAATTTGTCACCGTCGGGCGCAACCGACCATCCCTTGTCGGCCGCCAATCGCTCGGCTTCATGCTTCTCGTAAAGTGGACCGATCGGTTTGGTCGGATCACGAAATGCCGGGTCGTCACGATCAACCTCGATCTGAGTCAATATCGTTGCGAACGGCTTGTCGGGAGGCAATAGGTTGCCCAATTCCTGCTCGATCAGATAACCGATCATCCCCTCGGTCTGTGCACCCAGAACATCGAGGGGGTAGGCCTCAACCTCTTGATAGGCCGCGCCCTGTAACGCAAGCAGCCCCACCTGCGGGCCGTTTCCGTGGGTGATCACGATCTCATGGTGGAGCGCCAACGGCGCCAGGGCCCGCGCCGCAATTCGTACATTCGCGCGCTGGGCGTCGGCCGTCATCGGCTCGCCGCGCTTCAGGAGGGCGTTGCCGCCGAGCGCGATCACCAGGCGCACGGGTCAGCTTCCAATCGTCGCGACGAGCACCGCCTTGATAGTATGCATGCGGTTCTCAGCCTGATCGAAGATGATCGAGGCCTGAGACTCAAATACCTCCTCAGTTACCTCCATCGCGTCGAGACCGAATTTGTCGTGTATATCCCGTCCCACTTTGGTCTCCGTATTGTGAAACGCCGGCAGACAGTGCATGAATTTGGTGTGGATGTTGCCGGTCGAACTCATGACCGATTGAGTAACCTGATATGGTTTCAACAGTTTTATTCGCTCTGCCCATACGTTCTCGGGTTCGCCCATCGAGACCCACACATCGGTGTAGATGTAGTCGCAACCCTTTACCGCTTCATCCAGGTCCTCTGTGACCGTGATCCTGGCGGCGGTGTGATTTGCGATTTCCCAACACTCCTCCACCAGCCCATCGCTCGGCCACAGCGACTTTGGCGCCGCCAGCCGAACATCCACGCCCATTTGGGCTCCACCGACCAGCAGCGAGTTGCCCATGTTGCTGGCCGCGTCGCCGACGAAGCAGAATTTCATGTCAGAAAGGTGCTTGTGCGTAAACTCCCGCATGGTCAGGAAGTCGGCCAGTATCTGCGTCGGATGGAACTCGTCCGTCAGCCCATTCCAGACCGGTACGCCGGCATGCTCTGCTAGTTCCTCGGCAATCTCCTGGCCGAACCCGCGATACTCGATACCATCATAGATCCGCCCGAGGACGCGCGCGGTGTCCTTCATGCTTTCCTTATGTCCGATTTGCGATCCGGTAGGTCCCAAGTAGGTTACATGCGCGCCTTGGTCGTAAGCCGCCACCTCGAAGCCGGTACGCGTCCGCGTCGACGTCTTTTCGAAGATGAGCGCAATATTCTTGCCGACAAGACGCCGTTGTTCGTAGCCACCGTACTTTGCCGCCTTGAGATCTGCGGCCAGACGGAGCAAGAACCGGATTTCCGCCGGCGTAAAGTCCAGCAGCTTGATGAAACTGCGGCCGTTCAAATTGATCGGCATTTTTTGCCCTTTCCTGCTACCCGCGCAATCTCCGCCCTAATACTCGACCCGGTCCCGCAGCATCGGGCAGGTCATGCAGTGCCCGCCGCCGCGGCCGCGGCCAAGCTCGTTGCCCTCGATCGTGATCACCTCGATACCCGCCTTGCGCAGCATTGTGTTGGTATAGACGTTGCGCTCGTAGGCGACGACCACGCCCGGCTCCAGTGCGACGACATTGTTTCCGTCGTCCCATTGCTCGCGGTCGCGGGCATATGCATCACCTCCAGTGTGGACGGTCCGGAGCTGTTTTAGATTCAGAGCGTTTCTCACCACTGAAAGGAAGTCCTGATCCTCCATGGTTACCGACAATTGGTCGGGCCCATCACCGGGACGAAGCGTGAAGGCCCGTATGCCGTCGACGACATCCGGGAAGATATTGACCAGATCGCGATCACAGAATGTAAAGACCGTGTCTAGGTGCATATAGGACCGGTCTTTGGGCATCTGACAGGCGATGACCTGTTTGGCGGCGTCTTTCCTGAATAGGTTGCGGGCAATTTGGCCGACGGCTTGATGCGTCGTTCGCTCGCCCATTCCAATGAGGACAACGTCGTCGCTGACCGGCATGATGTCGCCACCCTCGACGGTGGCCATGCCATGGTCTCTATCGTCGCCGCCGAACCAGATCTCGAAGCCCGCGTCCTTGAACGCTGGATGAAACCGATAGATCGCGGCCATGTTCAGCGTTTCCTGGCGCCGTGCCGGCCAGTGCATCGGGTTCAACGTGACACCTCCATGGATCCAGGCACTGGTATCGCGGGTAAAGAGTTGGTTGGGCAAAGGCGGGAGCACGAATTCCTGCGGCTCCAAGATGAGGCCGGACATGCCGCTGAACTCGAAAGGAAGTTCCGACCGGTTCAATCCGCCGACAAGATGGTTGGAGAGCCATTCGGCATCGATCTCCATGAGCGCCGGATGAAGTTCGGCGGCGAGCCCGACGCCAACCGTGTCCTCGGTAACGCGACGATCAAGCAACCACTTGCGGGCTTCGAGGTCGCGCATTGTTTCTTCCAACAGCTCCCGGACGAAAAAAACCTCGACGCCGCGGTAGCGCATAACATCGACGAAGGCGTGATGTTCGACACGCGCCTGCTTCACCCAGATCACATCGTCGAACAAGAGCTCCTCACAATTGCTCGGGGTCAGGCGGCTTAGCGCCAGACCCGGCCGATGGACGAGGACCTTGCGGAGTTTTCCGACCTCGGAGTGAACGCCGTAGCTTGCCACTTTCCTCTCCCTTCCGGCTATCCGATTCCGCCGACAAATGTATCGACGCTCAGTGACGCCATAATGATCACCGTAAGAATGAGCAGTAGCGGCCACATGAAACGGAGCCAGCGCTCGTAGGGCACCCGCCCGATCGCGATGCCGCCCATGACGACGGCGAATGTCGGATTGATCAAATTGACGAGGCCGTTGGCCGATTGGTAGGCGGTCACGACGAGCTCGCGGCTGGAGCCCGCAAAATCCGCCAGCGGCGCCACGATCGGCATGCTCAACACGGCCAGGCCCGATGACGACGGGACGAAGAACGACAGGGCGATCTCAAGCCAGTACATGACATTGATGAAGGCGACAGCGGACAGCCCCTCCACTTTTCCGGCCGACCAGAACAAGATCGTGTCGGTGATGTGCCCGGCATCCATGACAACGACAATGCCTCGTGCGACACCGATGATCAGGGCGACGCTAAGCAATCCGGCCGCACCATCGACGAACGTCGTGACGAATTCCTTTTCGCCCAGCCAACCGATGAAGCCGACGACGATCGCCGAGGCGAGGAACAGGCCCGACATTTCCGCCATCCACCAGCCGCCACTCGACACACCCCAGATCATCACCACAAAGGTTAGGGCAAAAATGAGCAGAACGATGGTGTGCTTGGTCGCAAAGGCCGGCGTTTCGGTGCCGCCGTGGCCCTTGAGAAAGTGTCTCTCATTGTCCTCTTTCATGCCCGCGACGATTGACGTCGACGGGTCTCTGCGGACCCGCTCGGCGTACCGCATCACGTAGGCGACGCAGACCAGCCATCCGACGATCAGAATGATGAAGCGAAGGGTTATGCCTTCGGTAAATGGAATCCCCGCGGCGTCGGAGGCAATGACCGTTGCGAAGGCGTTGACGGTCGAGCCAAGCACGCCGATCCCGGCGCCGACCAGAATGATAGCCACACCAACGACAGCGTCGTACCCGGCCGCGATCATGACCGGGATGATCAGCATGTAGAAAGCGAGCGTCTCCTCCGCCATGCCATAGGTTGTGCCGCCAAAAGCGAACAGCGCCATGAGGATCGGAATCATCCATTTTTCGTGACCTCTCAGCGCGGTCATCGCGCGCGCGATCCCGGCATCGATCGCCCCGGTCTTGGTCACCACGCCGAGGAACCCGCCGAGGACGAGGACGAACACGGCGACGTCGATCGCGTTTGCCTCATAGGTATGGGGATCATAGAGGCCCGCAATCGGCGCCAGGATGATGTCAAAGATGCCTTGAGGGTCGGCCTCGACCGCGTGATAGGTACCGGGAACCGGAACGTCCTTGTCGAGCGCCTCATTGTAGGTCGTCTCATACTCGCCGGCGGGGACGACCCAGGTCAGGCCGGCAACGACAATGATGAGGGTGAATAGGATCGTGAACGCGGTCGGAAAACGCGATTCAGTCATTTCGGCGTCCCGTGTATCAAAATCCAGTCAAACAGATGCAACTTTGACGCGACGCGCCCGGTATGAGATGCGCTCGAATGTTCGAGATAGGCAAATATGTGGCAAGGCGGCGTGTTCCTCATTGACCTACGTCAACGGTGCCGAGCTCGCCGCGGTAGCCGTCCTGCAAACTGCGATCACGAGCCATCAGCATTAGCTGATTGGTTTGACAGTGGCGACAAGAGTCCGCTTCGAAGACGGCATTGCCATCGTCAGGGGCGACCAAAGGAATCAACGTAGACCTTCATGACAGCTCTCCCCTCACCCATCATCTAGGCTCTACGTCACCGCCTACTCAGCTAGCCCCTACAGGAGTCCATACCTTTGCAATTCTGTACTGGAGAACACGAACGATTTGCGGTGAATCCAGCGCATTACAACCTGAGACTGAACACCTAGAGGCCGGCTGGCGGCCAATAGGGCCCGAGAAAGCGGCATCCTGGGAAATCGATTCTCGATCCAACTCGAACAACAGCAAAGTGCCCATATGGATATCGGTAGCCGCCCTATTTAGGGTAGTATGAGCGTGCGAATCGGAGTGGCTTCGCTGCTTGCCAAGAAGGGCCGAGAGAGACATACCGATCAAGGACCAAACCCAGGAGAACGTCGATTATGACCAAGCGTGTGCAGGATAAGGCCGTAGTCTCGATCGAATTTCCCGATAAGGTCTACATCGGCTCGTTCGCACGCAACTCGAAGGTCGAGGCGCGGGCGGAGGATGATGGCCTATTGATCAAATTGGTCAGTGCAGGAGAACAGAAGCGAGAGGTGGAGATGCACCTGCATCATCACGTACTCGCTGATATCCTTGCGGAATGGGCTGAGTCCCTCGTCGATGATCCGCCCATGCAGACCGACCACCGCAAAACCCTGAAGAGCGCACTCAAGCGGGTTGAGAAGGCATTGAAATAGGCGGGAATGCCAAGATGGCGCGCCAAATGAACCAAAACCGGCGCCCGAAGATCGCAGGCGAAACGCAATCCTCAATGCTTTTTCCCTGTAGCATTCGATCAGGTGTCAGCAGCACGCGAAGCATGTCCAGCCGATCGTGGAAACGCAGGCCGCTGGGGCATTGCGGTATGATTTCGCCATTCTTGTCTATGAGGCGAGCGCGACTATCCGAGCCAAAGCGCGCATTGAAATCTGTGGCTTCGTCCTTGATCGTCAGATCGGGGTCGGTGCGTGATGGGATGAAGGAGAAGACATCGAAGGCGCGCCGGGACTCTCTCTCGAAGAGGCGCCTGCCAGGATAGACATACCAACTTGTTGGGTCGCCAAAGATGTCGAGAGAACGACCAGGGTGGCCCCTTCTTTCGCAAATAGAGATGTTACCTCCCGGGACACCGGCCTCGCGGATGAGATATGCCGCTGCAGCCATCTAGGCAAGGCCCCTACCTACGAGGTGGGCATTCATCATATTTCTGTCTCAGGTCACATCGGATTGTTCCTGCATGCACGGCCAGCATTCGGACATTGATCCCGTTGAATCTGAGCGACGATCGGCTCAATAGTATTTCTTGCTGCGTTTTTGGGAGCGGTTTGCCGCTACAAAATCAGGTGCTGGAACGTTCCGCACATATCGTGCGAGTAGAATCGGGTCACAAAGGTTTTTCCCGCGAACGCTGCTTCAGTGAAAACGATCGGCCTTCATACGGACGACACAATAAGAGCCGATGTTAGGACAGGCTCACAGTTTCGTCTTAGGCGGCCTTGACCGAAGCGTTGCCGAATTCAAAGCGTGTGGTGATTTTGGTGTCAGCACCGAAGCTGTGCTTGATCGGGCACGTCGCAGCCGCCTTTTCCAAGCTTGTTTGTTCCTGCTGATTGAAATTCTTCGGCACACGGACCATCACATCGATTGCGGTAATGCGCATCTCGGGCTCACCACCCAACGTCGCATCCACATCTGCGCGCGCGCCCGTCACGTCAAGTCTGTGCCGCTCGGCGAATCCCGCCATCGAGATAAGCATGCATGAACCAAGACCCGCCGCGACAAGGGTTTCGGGCCCGAACTCCTGCGCTCTCGTCAAGGAGCAATCAACAGAAACGGATTTCGCGTTTCTAGTATTGAGGGCTGAACACTGCATGCCCCCAGTGTAGGTAACTTCTACCTTGCTCATCGAAGCCTCCGTTGGGAGTGTCCACTAAACGTGGTGAATTTGCCCAAAAGAAGTATCCGAGCCGACACGTAGCGTCGTTGATGCAGATCATGATCATAGTTGAGGCGCGCGCGTCATGAACACTAATCGACCATCAAAGCCTGTAGTGCAGCTGCCTCGATCCGACGGCCATCCATATCGAATATTTCTTCGCCACCTTCTCCGCGGCAGATCACTGCTACGGGCCGCTTTTCTCCAGTGAACATCAGCGCATGGCCTTGAGCGTGTCCGATCAGCCTGATCCGGGCGACCACAATGAGCTCGCGTCCGGAGACGCTAATTGGCGACTCGCGCTGAAAGGTGATCAACGAATACGACCCGAGAGCCGAGGGGAAACAAACACCATCCATCCAAAGCTGAGCAAAGGCGGGATCAGCGATGCCGGCGTAAAACGCGCCGCAATACGTCCTCTGCCGTTGAAGGTCGAATCATTGAAGTCAGGGTGCAGCGAGATGTGTGAATGCTCCGCGCTCCCGACAAGACGCGCCACGGGCGTCAGTGCACCATAAATCATTCCGGTGTCTGCCGGATCTGGCAATCCGAATGAAATATCGGCGTCTAGCGCCTCGAATGTCACGCCCGCGACAATCCCGGATATGAGACGTGGCCCGTTGCGCAACATGCGGGGTGCGTAGACCGCGATGTTCTGACCGGTAGATTTTCGTGAACGAGATGCGGCGCGCCGCTTTCTTTTCCTTGCGGAATCTTTGGGCCGCTTATCCGTTGTCGAAACTACTGGGAGCAGACCGCCGAACACTGCCATTTTGAAGCGGAAGACCGGCTTGGTGTCCGTATCGAACTCCGCACTTACCCGACAGGGAGAGCAAAGGACACCCACGGCCACAACACTCGCAATAATCAGAAGCCCGGCGATAACCCACAAAATCGCCCCCAACGTCATGAGTTCTTGGCGGCTGCACCCTTGTCTTCTTTCCCGTCGGAGCTGGATTTCTTCTCCATCATGCGCGCGCAGCAATCGGCCATGGTTTCGAAGATATTGCCTATTCCGCTCTTGAGGCTTTCGACACGAACGCCGTCGTCATCGATGATGATGGCGCCACGCGGCTTTATTCCGCCGCCGGCGCCAGTGCCGCCGCCATTGCCGCTCTTTCGATCTTTTCCGCCACCAGCGCCAAATCCAAATCCGTAACTGACCAATGGAATGATTGTAGCGCCGCCTTTCTCAATGGGCTCGGCAAGAACGTTTCTTGCATGCAGCAATCGTTCCAGCTCCTCGACGGTTCCTTTCAAGAGACGTTCGACGTCGTCCATGATCGATCTCCTCATGTTTCCAAAAGGAAGTCTAATCCGCGTAGCCTCCGCCCTCGTTGATTCACGTCAACGCCAATGCAGTTCGAATCTTATTCGCACGTCTGACAACTGGCGGATTTCAGCCTGGCCAGGAATTAGTTCTTCCTTCGGGTGATCCCGCCTCTATGTCAGTGTCATAAAAGGGGCTGATAAGGAGCTTCCGACCCTCACGGCTTAAGGGCTCATCCATGCCTTTCGGACCGGTAGGCGGGAATGACTATCTTCAGTGACAACCGACCTGATTGGGCGCGGGCTCTCGTTACCCAGCCTTACTAGCAATGACCCCCTCAGGGTCGAATCTCTGCTAGCGGAGGCTCGCTGCCGCCTAGATGGACTGCAGTCGCCCTTTGGTACCCATTGAAGAGGCTGCCATTTCCAGGCCTTCCAAGCACCACTTCATACCCGCTGCACATTTTGTGCCGATCGATAGCGATTCTTACATTCGTCGCGCTTAGTCTAGTCACTTCCATCGTGACGGCCGGACAGATCAACCCCCACGAGTTATTTGAAGAGCGCTGCGGACGATGCCACCAACATACGGACGAGTTCGCGAGCGCGCGGCTCGTCATTATCGAAAGCGCGCTCCGCGAATCGATCGACAAATCGTGAAATCGAGAACTTTTTACTGAGCTACAAGGGTAATCTTACCGAAGCGAAATCGATTGCCGCTCTATTCCGTCAGCAAGTTGCAACCGGCGGCGAAATCTTCGAGCGTTGCGAAATTTGCCATGCTCGGGCAACCGAGCTCGCAAGATCCAGCCTCGTGATGCGGGCTGTTAGGCTCGAAGGACAGTATTCCGGCGCACAAATTCGTGAGTTTTTGGTCGGGCACGGACGGCTCGACCCGGAGGAGGTGGACTTCTTCTATGATCTACTGTTCGAAGTCACCCAGGAGATCGCAAAGAGCCGTTCATCACCGTGAGACGGTCCAGGGATTTGTGAACCGCAGCCACGACGTGACGACGGCGAGAAATTGCAGAAGTTGGGTCAGGAGGATCAACGGTGGGTTTCACGGAATTCTCGGACTTTGACGCGGTTGGGCTTGCCGAGCTTATCCGCAAGAAAGAGGTGCATCCGACGGAATTGGTCGACGAGGTCGTCGAACGCATAGAACGCATCAACCCAAGGCTCAATGCCGTCGTGACGCCAATGTTTGAGTCTGCACGAGAGGCTGCGCGAGATGCACCTCGGGGACTATTCGGCGGTGTGCCCTTTCTCCTCAAAGACGCGTTCTTCGAATGCGCCGGTGTACCGCTGTCGAATGGAAGTAGGTTCTTCAGAGGCTACGTTCCGATTTTCGATTCCGAGTTGGTCCATCGCATCAAAGGTTCCGGACTGATTGTCGCGGCCAAGACCAACACGCCCGAATTCGCCCTTACTCCGTACACGGATTCGGAGCTGTTTGGCGCATGTCGCAATCCGTGGAACGAACAGTATTCGGCCGGCGGGTCAAGCGGTGGCTCGGCGGCAGCCGTTGCCGCTCGGATTGTTCCGATGGCGCACGCAAGCGACGGCGGTGGCTCAATTCGGATACCGGCGTCGTGCTGCGGCCTTTTCGGATTGAAACCGACACGCGCCCGCACACCGACCGGCCCCTCGGATATCGATGCTTTTAATGGCGCTCTGGTCGGGCACGCGGTCTCTTTGACGGTACGAGACAGCGCGACCCTGCTCGACGTCTTGGCCGGGCCCGAATCGGGGGCCGTCTATAGCGTGCCACCGCCCAGGCGACCGTTCGCAAGAGAGGTCGGCGCCGACCCCGGGCAATTACGGATCGCGTTCACCTCACACCCATTCCTTGGCCATAGGGTAGACCCAGAATGTATCGCGGCGTTGCATCGTACAGTGACACTCTTGCAGGATCTGGGCCACGTCGTCGAGGACCTCGGCGATGTTCCCACTCAAGTAATACGAGAGCTTGATCCAGATCGACTGCAATCCGCGACCTTGATGATAGTGTCGTCTTGGTTGGCCGCTGATATTGGTCGGGCCGAAAAACTGCTCGGCCGAAGGGCAACATCGCGGGACTTCGAAGTCCAAACCTGGCTGATGGCGCTGTTCGGACATCGCCATTCCGGTGCCGAGTATGTCGAGGCCTATCGAACGGTTCGGAGTATCGGGCCCTTACTCGCCCGCTTCTTCCAGGATCACGATATCCTTCTGACGCCGACATTGGCGGCACCTCCGCGACTACTTGGGTGGGCACTAGTTTCGGGCATCGAGGAATTGGTCGGCCGCCTTGAGGCCGCCATTGATTCGATTTTGGTCGCTGAGCTTTTCGGCGCCTTCGAGGCACGCATAGAGAACATCCTGGATTTCACGCCCTATACGCCTCTGTTCAATTTCTCGGGCCATCCAGCAATGTCCGTCCCGTTGGAATGGAGCAGCACTGGGCTGCCCATCGGACTTCATTTCGGCGGTCGCTATGGCGATGAGGCAACCTTGTTCAGGCTCGCCGCACAACTGGAGGAGGCGCGACCCTGGCGTGATCGCCTGCCACCGATCCATGCATGACAATGACATTTGAGCCCAACCACGTGGGAAAGGTCCTGTGTTGCCGTCCCCGCAACTCGTTGATCCAGGTCATATCCCTCCCGTCGCACCCTCTCTAGATTGTTCTTGGCCACAACGCTCAAGCACATCGGATAGATCTGGCGTGCAAACGGCTCAGGGTCTGGAATGGCGTTTCCAATGCCAGTTGATGGGAGAAGGACATGCGGAATTCTATAAGGAATTTGTCGCTAGCGATAACACTGCCATTGCTCTTCGCATTCGGCACGGCAACCGCGCAGATCAGTTTTCATCAGCCATCCATCCGCGGCCTGCCGGAAGGCGATTTCGAGTTCCTCTTGGAAGCCGAGACCAAACTTTACACGTCGGATACGCCTGAAATTGGCATGACCGAAAGTTGGCTCAACGACGAGAACGGCGACCACGGAACGGCCGAAATCCTCGATATTTTCGAATGGCAGGATCTGCCCTGCCGCAAGATCCAGCACATTCTTCATATCGTCGGTGAAAAGGACATGCGGACTGTCACTGTCGACCGCTGTCAGGTCGAGTCGGGGGAGTGGAAGATTCGACCCTAACCCCAGCTGCAGATACACGGCGCGAAAGAACATCCGATTCGACGGGTTGGGGTGCCTACGTACGTGTCTTGATTCAGCCCAGGTCATCGCGGCAGGAGCCCGCGGGGACGAAACATACGGCCCATATCTTTCGGATTTGTGCCCTTTTCTGAGGTGAACTTCCCACTCACTGAAATCTTGTCAATGATGCGTATTCTCGTAGTCGCGAATGAGGTATCCGGGAAAGCGGGAGCTACAGGCCATGACATGGGTGATGGCTTCGCGGTCGTATTCGTCACCCGACCTGTAGTTCTCAAAGAATACGTTGAGTCGGCTAACGCGTTTTGACATTGCGCCTACGGCTTGGAGGCCAATTGACACCCCATAGTTGGTAAATGCGAACTTGACGTGCGGCTGGTGGGGCTCACGGCAGAAATAGCCGGTCTCCTGCCACATTTGATCGAGAACGACCAAGCACCGTTCCCTTTGCACCTCCGCCCACTCTTCGGTCGGGAAAAAGTGACTCATCCAAAGCATCATACCGAGCCCAAGGTCCTGCGTAATCACGAGATCCGGTGCCGATCGGTCGATCAAGGCACGCATGTCCGCGATTTCCCGCGCTAGCGCATCCTCGTCGAGAAGCCGATAGGAAGCATAGCCATCGAAGGCATCGAGCGCCCCCAACCCGAACCCGGGATATGGCGCGCTCAAATCTTCTTGCATTTTCCAAACCACACCCCGGCCTGGAATCAGAAAGGCGTCGTGAATTTGGCGCACGAGATCGATTCCGCGCTGCCGATATGAGGGGATATGCCGTCCCAATACCGCAAGAGCGTAGAGCCACATGGCGAGGTAATGGAAATACTGGCCGTCGCGATCCGGCGCCTCTCCGATGCGTATACCGCGCGTCCGGCCAAGGACCCGGTCGACTTCGGAAACCAGCCACACGGCCTCTTCGATGAACTTGTTATCGCCAAATTTTCGATACAGCGAGACCAGCAGGATGAGCCCAAAGGCGTCGGTCCAAAGGTAGCGCATTCCATTGGGCCAAATGTGTTCGGCCCGCATCCAGGCAAGCTTCGCCAGGACATAGTCGGTATCACTGCATACCGCCATGAGACCGGTCTCAAACGCCGAAAGGATAGGTATCCGGAAGTCCCTGGAGCTCAAGGGTGTCGAAGGGGGCCACGGCGTTCGTGTGATCGAACCAGATGTAGGCGTCGAATTGGCGCGGTAGGATGGCCTGGAAGTAGTGACTGGCAAGTTCGGTGTCTGGCCGGTAGATCACACCGATTGCCCGTTCGAGCCGTGGATCAGACAGGCCTTCGACAACCGCCGACGCAGGCTGATCGCGCAGCTCGAGCAAGAAGGATGGCGTTTCCGCCTCATGGCAGAGCCGTTCGTAGCTTCGTGGGATTGCCGGCTGGACTATCTTGATCTCCAGTGGTCCGTCCCAATCGGAGGCTGCGGCGACGGTCCCGCTATTGGTGCCAAAACCGATCGAGTACGACGCCTCACCGAACTCGCGCCGGCACAAATGTCCGATATTGTGCTCACCTCGTGACGACATTTCCGTCGCCTCAGCGTCGCCGATATGAGAGTTGTGAGCCCACACGATTCCCTTGCTCTCCGATCCATAGAAAGCCAGCAAGGTCTTCAGTGTCTCGAACATGTGATCGTCGCGCAAATTCCAGGATGCCCGGGAACCGTAATACATGATTCTGTAGTATTGCTCGGCGTTGGCGACGAGCCGTGCGTTCTGGACAGCATCCAAGAAGCGCTCGCCATCATGCTGGGCATAGTCGGTTCTCTTTTGGATAATATCCATCAACATGCGCGCCACTTCCTCCTCGCAGGTCCGGTAGGCACCGGTCAAGGCGGCTCGCCCATAGGTCGCGGGGTCGCCTTGCCATGGAGTTAGGCAACCGTAACGTTCGCGCGCGACTTTGGCCGAGGCAGGATCGACTTCGTCCAAGTATTTCAAGACGGAGCGAATCGAGTTGTAAAGGCTGTACAGGTCGAGGCCGTGGAAGCCAACCCGCTTTTCCAGTTCAAAGTCGGCGTTGTGGGTTCGCAGCCAGTCGACAAAGGCTCGGACTTCCGCATTACGCCACATCCAAGTCGGGAATCGGGCAAAGGCGGTCCACTCCGAGGGCGGATACTCGAAGTGCCGAATGTAGTGATCGATGCGAGCAGCGTCCGGCCAATCGGCCTCAACCGCAACGAACGAAAAGCCGTGCTTGACAATCAATTCCCGGGTCAGACGATCCCGCATCCGATAGAATTCGGAGGTGCCATGGGTCGCCTCGCCCATCAGTACGATCCGAGAACCGCCGATGCGATCGAGCCACGAGTCGAGGTTGGCCGTATCGATTGACTCGAACGAATCGGCGGATCCGGCAATGGCTTTGACCAGCTCCGCGTCGGCGGAATCCGGTCGGCGCCGTCGGGGTTGCAGCGCTTCGGGAATCTCGCGCTCCGGAGCCCATCCTTCGGCGCCCACAAGAGGAACGAAGCGGACGTCGGCGATATCTTCGGTCCGGTATTCGTCCTCGCCCGTGCGGGTCACTCGGACCAACTCCTGGGCGCGAGGGTCGATGCCGACGGGTATCAGCAATCGACCGCCGACCCTAAGCTGGGTTTTGAGAGATTCTGGAACCTGCGGCCCGCCTGCAGCGACCACGATCGCGTCATAGGGGGCGTGTTCAAGCCAGCCCTGGGTCCCATCGCCATGAAGGACGAACACGTTCCCATAGCCGAGATCGGCCAGTCTCGAGGCCGCCTTCTCGGCCAGTTGACCGATGCGTTCGACGGTATAAACCTCGCCCGCGATTTCCGCCAGCACGGCGGCCGCATATCCCGACCCCGCGCCGATTTCGAGTACCCTTTCACCACCTTCGAGGGCGAGCGCCTCGACCATGAGCGCTACGATGTAGGGCTGGGAAATGGTCTGCCCATCGGAGATTGGAAGTGGCGTGTCCTCATAGGCAAATTCTTGGAGATGCTCGGGCAGAAATGCCTCTCGCGGCACTTTTCGCATCGCATCAAGGACCAGTTTCGAGCGAACACCTCGCGACTCGATCTGGCGCTCTACCATTCGGAGACGAAGATCTGGCATATTGTTCATGATTGCTCTCGCCGGCTGTCCGTCGTCATATGAAGACTACGAGGCACTCGAACTGGGCAATGACTCACATCAATCGCCCGTGCCATTTTGGCCAACTTCATCGACGATTTTCGCGTGGTCCATTGATGTGAGTCATTGCGCCCAGCCGATATATGGACAATCAATGGAACCCGTGAACGAAGCGCAATGATGACGGAAGATGGGGTGACGTCTTCCAGTCCGGCGTCAATCGAAGAGACAAACAGTATTGACGCTGGATAAGGGGTTTTCTTCTCGGCTGCGCGATGAATCATGTAGTTGCAATAACGCCAGATAAGGAGCCAATCATGCACGTCAAAGATGCCATGCACGTCAATGTCACGTGCGTTGCCCCGACAACGCTAGTGCCCGAAATCGCCAAGAAGATGCAAGCCTTCGACATTGGCGCCGTGCCGGTCGAGGAAGAGAATCGACTGGTCGGCATGATCACCGATCGTGATATTACCTGCCGCGCCGTCGCCAATGGCCTCGACCTATCGACCGTGACGGCACGAGATATCATGACCCCCGAGGTCACCTATTGTCGGGAAGACGAAGATATCGAGGATGCCGCCCATATCATGGAGGAGCGGGAGATTCGTCGACTGCCGGTGCTCAACGAGGATGATCGAGTGGTCGGTATGGTGAGTCTCGGTGATCTGACACACGCGACCTCCCAGGAGTTGTCAGGAGAAGTCATCAAGGCCGTCACAGCCCACCATAAAGGCGACTAGAGTGGCGGGCGGGACGAAGCCCCTGGGTCGCCCCGCCACCGCACCTCAGACGATCAACGCCGTTATTGTGGTACGTCATAGAATTGAAAGCATTCCAACTCGCGGCCACGGACAACGCGCTTACCGGTAAGCGGACCGCTTGTTTCGGTGACGACGGTTGATTGAATCTCGGGCTCGTCGTCCTTGTGGAAATAGATCACCACCCAGTCCGCGATACGGTTCAATTCATGCGCCCGCGCGGTATTCGAGAACAGGGCCGTGAACCTCCAGTCGCCCCTTTCCGTGTGCAGGACAGGTAACCACGCGACACGATCTGGATTGAATCGCCTTGGAGCGATCCTGCGCAGACTGCCCGAAGCCGCTTTGCTTCGATACTCTTGATCGACATTCAAAATCACGTCGACACCGGGACGCTCTCCGGAGGCGAACGGCGGACGCCGCGGACGCATGAGCATACTGGCCAACGCTGCGCGAATGGCCGCCGCGCGACGAGCGCCAATTCCCGGCACCTTCCGCAAACGTCCGTCGGCGGCAGCGATCTCCAGTGCCTCCAGCGTATCGACCCCAAGGCGATCGTGAATCCGGCGCGAGAACGTCGCCCCGATGCCGGGAACGGCTTGAAAGACCTGTTCCGGCGATAACGATCCGCGGAGTCGCTCAAGTTGCACCCAACGACCAGTCTGGACCATTTCGGCGATCGCAGCGGCGATCGATCGGCCAATACCGGGAAGCGCGATCAGCCCGTCTATTCCGCGGTCCGCAAAGAGTTCGGCAATATCATCCGCCGTGCTCTCGATCGCACCGCCGGCCCGGCGATAGGCCTCCGACCGAAAGCGATTTGCTCCCTGCTGTTGGAGGAGATCGGCCGCCTCGCGTAACCGGTCGGCTATCAGTTGATTGGGCATGGCGCAGGATTGTTTGACCCTGTATGCCTAGCTTATCGGCTTTACACTGTGAGCGTGAGGGCCCTTCTCGCCCTCTATTTGTGTGAATCGCACTTGGACATCGACCTCTATCGACTTCCAACCGTCTTCGACGACGCTGTTTCGATGGAAATACACTTCGTCCCCGTTCGCGCTCATTATGAAGCCATACCCCTCATCGGGGAACAATCTGGTAACGCGACCGTGTAACGGTGTCGGGTGGGCCTTTGTCCGATGTCCGCTATGCTTGCGAACATAGTCCTCGAGTTGGCGACGCAAGGCATCGAAGGCGTCGCGAATTGCGACGTACGGGTCCTCGTGCGCATGATCGGCGCTGCTGCCTTCTCGGCCAACCACTATTTCGCCGCCAGGCACGGTAAGGTCGATACGGATCATGTAGATCCGGCCCTTATGCTTGTGACGGTGTGGCGCCTCGATTACGACGCGGCACGAGGTGATCCGGTCATGAAAGCGGGCAAGCTTGTCAATCCGCTCCCGGACATTGGCCTCGACGGCTGGCGACGGGGCCATGTGGCGGAACACAATCTCTGGCGGAACTTGCATGGCAACCGGGTATCCTCAAACTGAAAAACCAAACGTTGCGGGCAAGCCAGGCGACCAACCCGATTCATGATTCGTAGGTTGCCGGGCACAAGGCCACACTCGCATTGATCGGCATCAATGTGCTGATACTGATGAAACCACCGTTGACATCGGTCTATTCGTGACGTGGACGGAGCTAGCATCGCATTCGTACACATTTTCTCCGCGGCGCCCTATGCGCCATCTTGGCGTGAATCGATGCGTTATACGCGTGAGGTCGATAGCTTCATTGCCGAATCTTGACCGGGGTTAGACGACGCCGGCATCGACCAATTAGGGATCAAGCACTTGCGAAGTGCCGTAAGTCCGAACCCGTACCGAGTTTTCGTTGCGGCCGTATGAATTGAGGTATTAAGGCCTTCTGGTGCGGCGAAGGAATCAATCCAATGTTGACCTACGAAGGTTGCCTAGCCTTGTGCGAGCGGACCGAACAGGAGGTTGAGGCCATCGCCGAACACGAGCACATCCCTGAGATCGCGGCCGCCGAGATGGGGAACTATTTGGTGAGAGGTCACGAGGGCACCGTCGGAATACGGCTCTTGATTCGAGATGACATTTGCGCGGCGCAGCAACGCGGTGATCTTGTCCACGCAGCGAAACTGAAGCTGGTGCTGAGACACTTCGTCGAATGCCATCGTCGGGACTTCGAAGAATGAAGGGTGAATTTCATTCGCTTACGAGACCGAGCTGTTGTAATCCGCAGCCCTAACGCGGACTTCTGAATCGCTTAATATCCAGTGTAACGTCACCAAGAATTAGCTGGGACCCATCGCTCAGGGGAGACGGTGCGGTGCCAGGGTGGATCGGAATTCCGTCGACTCTTGTCCCATTCGCAGAGTCCATGTCACTGACCGCGAAAACACCGTCGACGGTGGTCAAACGTGCGTGGCGATACGACACGCTCGGATCGCGCAGAGGCCGGTCGCAAAGCGGATCACTTCCAATCACAATACCCCTGTTCGTTCGGCCGAGATCGGTGTCGGTGACCACTATGTCAACGGCGCGTCCCCCGCTCGTTTGTCCCGTCAGCCGCCAGCAAGCATCGATGCCGCGAACGCCACTTCGCGCCGCGCCATGATGTCGAGACAGAACGTGGATCATGAATTTTGGACGAACCAGCAGAACGGCCAAAAACAAGAGAATGGCGAGAATCGCGGCCACCGCTCCCATAACTGGGAAATTCGTCGATGCCATGCCGAACAATTCCCTACAGACCTTGGTCGATCCGGTATAAGCGACGCCGAGGCCCCTGAGTCGCTTGGTCACCGTCGAGGCGTGCGAGGCGAAGAAAACACCTTGTATCAAGTCGGTCACGATCGGCAAGCCAAGGGGTCCGATAATGATCGCCAATTCCCGCTGGGTATTGACACCGACGACTTGGCCACACGCATTAACAATCGGTCCGCCGCTGCTGCCCGGATTGGTCGGCGCCGAATGCTGAATAATTCGAAGCTCGGCCCCGTCCTTGGACCAGGATCCATCGAACAACCGATTCACAGTTCCGGTCGTGAAGCTGGCTTCGTGAATTTCGCCAAGTCTCCCTCCGACCTCGGGAAATCCGATCGCGAAGACGGTCATGCCCTTAGCCGGCCAATCGATACCCGTTTCGCTTAGGACCACCGGAGGACGGTCCAAGCCCTCAATGTGAAGGATGGCGAGGTCCTCTTCCTGGACCCTTTCAATCAACGTCGCCGGCAGGCGGTTTTTCCCGGCAGCATCGTTCTCGATCACGACCAGCTCCCATCCCGCTGCCACATGCGGTTCGATGACGTGCGAATTGGTCAATATGTAACCGCCCCGGCTGATGACGAAGCCGGTCCCGGATCGAGAGCCTTCCGGTCCTTTAACCTCAACCCGCACGATGCTGGGCTCGAGCCTCTCGGCCACGGTTTGCGGGTCAAAAGTAGTGGCGAACGCGAGCGCGATCAGGATCGCGACTGTCGGCAGAATAAGCTTTAGGACGATGCGCCCTATCGCTCCGGCGATCCCTGGCTGTGCCATTCGTCTGACTGGCCGAGTATTGTTGGCGGCATCGTTGCACCTTTCAGTGACCCAGGCAAGGTGCCGCCGTTTCGATCATCAACAGCGTCGGTGCCGCTCGCCAAAACGTCTATTGATTTGTGCGTAGGGGAGAACGCTGAACGACCAAGATCGTTGCCAGAGGCACCATGACGCTGACAAGAGCGACCGTGACCAGCATCCACCCAAGTTCACTGTAATCGGCACTTGTGGAGATAGCTCCGGTCAGTGGATCTCGGACTTCTCGTGTCACGATGAAGATCTGGTTGAGGTATTTCGTACCCAAACTACTGGCCGATAACGCAAGGTTCGTATATGAGGCCATGACCGCGAAGAATGTCGCCTTAAGATGCGAAGGCGCGTTCTTGGCGATCCAGGCCAGCATCGGAATCATGGCGACTTGACCGAGCGGCGATTCGAGCGCCGTGTCCAGAATTGCGATGAAGCGCGCATCGACGACTCCGGCGGTCCAGGCTGTCGTCCACTCGTGGATACCGTAGTAGAGACCGATATTCGGCAGGGAGAGGAAGCCGGCTGCGATAGTCAAGAGTGCTACGACATAGGCAATCGACCTCGCCGCCATCAACGGACGCAACAGAACAATGCCGGCCAGCGCGAGCCCCGACGTAATGAGCGTCAGAACCGAAATGAACTGCTGGTCGAACCCGAGCACGTCGATCTCGAACCAAGTCGCGCCGGGCCCAGGAAGCGGGACAGCACGAAAGACGAAGATGATGGTCGCGGTACCGATCAACGCCCGGCGCACGTCGGGCTTCAATTCAAGAACCAAACGCCTCATGAGGAAAAGGACGATGCCCATCGAACCCACGAATATGATCTCTTGGGCGAAAGGTGGCTGGCCAAGTCCCATGGCCAGGGTGAACGCGACGAACACGATTCCGCCACCAAAGATCCACCAATTCGGCTCCGTCTTTTCCGCGCCGGCAGTCAGCATTTCCTGGACACGGCGTTCTTCGAAGCCCCGGCGGCGGAGCTGTCGTACCCGTCGATGCATCGAAATGGCGCCTAGTGTAACCCCCGTGATCGAGATCAGCGGAATGGCAAGCGCCATGACGTAGATGTCGGCATAGGTCGCCGCCTTCTCGACCTCGGACATTGTCTCGACGCCCGAGAACATGGCGATATTGAGTAACGCGACCGCAACAAGACCACCAATGATCGCAATACGACCGAGCGACTGCATCGTCGTATGCATGATCTTGACTTGATCGTCCGGATAAGGATCACCGCGCGTGTCGACAAGTGGCACTGCCTCGACGGTCATCGCATCGGCGACAACATCCTGTAAGACATAGCCGCTTGGCGCCAACAGAGCGCTCACCACGTACCACGCCTCGATATTCATATACGCGGCCATGGCCGCCGTCTCGGCGATCAGGCCGTACATGATCAAGATGCTGACGGCAACAAGGACCGCACCGAGATAGACCAACAGCGCTTTCCATCGCCAGATCAGATCGACCAAATGGCCCAGCGGCATCTTGAGCGTCCAGGGAATGCCCGCCCAGAATGCGAGGCCGGCGAGAAATGCGGCGGACAAGCCGAGATATTCCTTGACGAAGAAGATGCCGACGATGCCGGTCAGACCGGATACTCCCGCTGCCAAATACACCATCAAAGGCGGCAGGTATGACCAGCGGAAATGACCGACCAGATCGACAATGGTCCGATCGAACCATCGGGCAAATGCTGCGATCGTCATCGAGCCGGTCTCAACACACCGAATGCAGGAATACGTCCAATGAGCAAACGAGAATCACCGATCTCAAGGGTCGGATTGAAAAAAGCGGCTTCACGCAATGATGCTCGACATTAGCAACAAAAGGCACGCCAGGGCGCCAACGATGGGAACCCACGACGCAACGACGAACACACCGGGCTTGGGTGGACCACCGACACGCTTCAGGCGCCAAAGCGCTAGGTTCACGATGACGAACACGGCCAAAACGATCCGTGACGTCATCTCGGCGAGGCCCGCAATCGGAAAAAACAGTGCAAGGACCATGATCAGGCCCACCACCAAGGCGGTCGCGGTTACCGGCGTTCTCGTCACCGGGCTTATACGGGCGAACAATGCCGGTAGACTCTCTTGCACGCCAAGACCATAGAGAACACGCGAGCTCATGATCATTTGTACGAGAACGCCATTCGTCGTCGCGATAACCGCGATCGTGATGAAGATGGTGCTTGTCGCGCCCGACTCCGTATCAAAGAGCAACGCGAGCGGAGCCGCGGATGTCGACAACTCGGCAGCCGGAATCGTCAATACGGCGACGGAAACCACGGCAACGTACAATAGGGTCGCGATGGCCAGTGTAAGGATGATCGCGCGCGGTAGTGTCTTGCTCGGACTCTTTACTTCCTCCGCCACGTTGGCCATGTCCTCGAACCCGACGAAGGCGAAGAAAGCAAGCAGTACTGCCGAAAACACACCCGCCCAAACCTCCGTTTCCAGAGGCGGCAAGAGGGTGTGCAGCTCGGCCACGATATCAGGGTGCGCAGTAACCCCCTGATAGATCACAAGGCCGAGACCACCGATTTCGATCAGGGTCATTACGCCCGCGATCAATATTGACTCAACAATGCCCCATGCCGCCGTGACGCCAAGGAGGAGAATCAACACGGCCGTTAGAAACCCCGCCGGCAGATCGATAAAATGTTGCAGATATGCCGCCGCGCCGATCGAGATCGCGGCCGACGACACAATCCCCGATAGGGCGACCAGGAGACCGACGATGAGCGACAAGGTCTTCGAGTTCAAGCCCACACGCACGTAAGCGGCCTCGCCGGCGCTGACCGGGTGGCGTGTCGCAAGCTCGGAATAGGAAAACGCAGTGAACGCAACGGCACCGGCGGCGAGGAGAAAGGAAACCGGTGCATAGAGCCCTGCTCTCGCCGCCGTCGCGCCGACCAGAACGTAAATTCCTGCACCGATCGTGACACCGAGCCCATAGAGGGTGAGAAGGGGCAGAGTGAGCGCCCGCTTCAGCGTCGGTGCACTCTTGATCTGGCTCAATGTCCACTGCCTCACTGCTTAAGATAATGTGGGGGCGACGGTCATCTTAGGAAACACCATGCCTCCAAAGCCGCTCTCCCCTGATGACCTAACCGTCTCCCTAGGCCCAGCTACACTCACCTTTATGAGTACCGATGACTTACCGGATCTGGAGAACATCGTCGGTCAGGATCGCGCTCTTGAGGCCATAGCCTTTGGCGTCGGGATGCGCCGAGCCGGTTACAATATCTTTCTCGTCGGTCCTGAAGGTACGGGTCGGCATAGTACGATCAGCGCCTTGGTCAAGAAAAGAGCCAAGAAGGACCCTACTCCGGACGACTGGGTCTATGTCGGCAATTTCGACGAACTGCACAAACCACATGCCCTTCGTTTGCCACCGGGTCGAGGAGTCGAGCTTGCAGAGGCGATGTCGCGCTTTGTCGAGGATATACAGGAAACGGTGCCTGCGCTCTTCGAAAGCGAGGAAAACCAGACCCGGTTCCAGGCAATACAGGATGAATTCCAGCAAAAGCAGGAAACCGCCTTCGAGGACCTTCGTCAGCGCGCCGCCGAGAAAAACATCGCGCTCATAAGGACGCCGATGGGGTTTGGCTTCGCGCCGACCGTCAACGGTCAGATTATCAAGCCCGATGTTTTCGAGAAATTGCCAGACAGCGAGCGAAAACGGATCGAATCCGATATCGCCGCACTCCAAGCTGACCTCCAGAATATCGTCAAGCAACTACCCGGTTGGGACAAGGCTCGGCGAGAATCGATCAGGGAATTGCGAGCGGAGATCACAGCATTTGCCATTGGCGAGACAATCGCGTCGGTGCTCGAACAGTTCCGCGACGTCCCCGTGTTGGTCGACTACCTGGATGCAGTCCGCAACGACCTTATCAACAGTTTTCACACGATCATGATGGCCGAACAGGCGACAGCGGCAGCCGCGCGCGATGGCCATGGCGCGGATGCTACTGTCTCTGCCAATAGCGGATTCGTCCGCTATAGAGTGAATCCAATTGTCCACAATGGTGAGAGAACGGGCGCACCCGTTATATACGAGGACAATCCGACCCTTGCCAATCTGGTTGGCCGCGTCGAATATGGGTCACGATTTGGTGCTCTCGTCACCGACCTCAGCCTAATTAAGGCCGGTGCCTTGCATCGAGCAAACGGCGGTTATCTTATTCTAGACGCTCGCAAATTACTCACGCAACCATTTGCGTGGGCGGCGTTGAAGCGTGCGCTGAAAGCGGGCCGCATTACGATCGAATCGCCCGGCCAGATGCTGAATCTGATCAATACGATTTCGCTAGAGCCCGAACCCATCCCGCTTCGGACTAAGATCGCCATCTGTGGCGATCGTCTCGTCTACTACCTGCTCAGTGAACTGGACCCTGAGTTCAGTGATCTGTTCATGGTCGAAGCCGATTTCAGCGACGACATGGACCGCAGTCCAGAAACGGAAGCCGATTTTGCCAAGCTTGTCGGAACATTGGTCAAGACGGAAGAGTTGAGGCCATTCGATACGTCCGGCGTCGTCAGAGTAATCAAGCACGCCGTTCGGATCGCCGGTGATACACGGAAGATATCCGTTCACATGCGTTCGATTGTCGACCTCTTGCATGAGGCGGACCACTACGCGGAAACTGACGACGCGGCGATGGTGACCGGGGACCATGTGCAACGGGCCATCGACGCGAAGATTCGGCGCAGCGACCGGCTGCGTGAGCGTAGTGAGGAATTGATCGAACGAGGTGTTGTTCTCATAAATACCGATGGCACTGCCGTCGGCCAAGTCAATGGTCTCAGCGTCATCCAGTTGGGCGGGTTCGCTTTTGGCCGACCGACTCGCATAACAGCACGAGTACGGCTCGGCGCCGGAAAGGTCATAGATATCGAGCGAGAGGTCGAACTCGGCGGCCCACTGCATTCGAAGGGCGTCCTGATCCTTGCCGGTTTTCTTGCTGCAAGATATGCGATTGATGCACCGCTATCCCTATCGGCAACGCTTGTCTTCGAGCAGTCATACGGTGGCATCGAGGGCGATAGCGCATCTGCGGCAGAGCTCTTTGCCCTATTGTCGGCATTAGCCGACGTGGGAGTGCGTCAAGAATTAGCGGTGACCGGATCGGTGAACCAAAAGGGGCAGATTCAGGCCATCGGCGGCGTCAATGAGAAGATAGAAGGTTTCTTTGATATATGTTCGATACGAGGGTTGACCGGTTCGCAAGGCGTGTTGATACCGAAAGCCAATGTCCAGCATCTTGTGCTACGGCAAGATGTTGTGGACGCGGCGGCCGATGGGCAATTCCATATCTATCCGATGGAATCGATTGACGACGGGATGGAACTCCTCACCGGTCTCGCGGCCGGTGAAGTCGGCGATAGTGGTCAATTCCCGCCCGACACCATTAATCATATGGTCGAACAGCGCTTATTGCACTTCGCGAAACGAAGGCGCGCGTTCGGTCAGTCGGCGGACTCCAAAGAGCGGAGCGGGTCATGAGTGCCGTCAAGAATGATCCCGGAATTGGGCGTATTTTGGTGACGCTCGACACCTCGCCCGAGAGTCGGGCTCTTCTCGATGTCGCAGCCAATCTTGCCGCTTGTTTCGAGATCCCTTTGACCGGTTTGTTCATTGAAGACCAAGATATTCTCGAGTTTGCCGATTTGCCGATTGCCCGAGAAATTTCAATGACCGGCAAGGGCATCTACGATCTCACGAGGGAGCGAGTCCAATCACATTTCCGATCCCAGGCCGTGGCCGTACGCCGCGCGCTTCAGTCTGCGGCAGCGCGACAACGAATCGACTGCGCCTTCGAGATTCGGAAAGGCCGGAGTGATATCGAAATAACAGCTGCGACACGGGAATCGGACCTGATCGTGGTGTCTTCGCGTGTCGGAGCACTCTCGCGGCCTCGTGGGTATGACTATTTCGGACATTTTGAGTCAACTGAGGCATCGGCCGTACTGACGTATGGCGACGAAAAAGAAGGCCTGACCTCGGATCGGATCATCGCTGTCTTCACCGGTTCGGCGGCGGCAAGAGAAGGAGTTCGACTGGCCGGCCAAATCGCGGTCCGCGGCCGAAACCGACTAACAATCATCCTTGTAGACGGCGCAGATGATCTGGCCGTCGAAATCAAGCGGGCGCATCCCACAACCGGCCAAGCGGCGACTGGGGCCGAATGGATCAATCTGAACAGTGGGACGAGCATCGCCGAGCACATCACAACCGTACGGCCCCGACTGGTCGTGCTGCCATCGGATCTTTCGCAAATCGATCGTCGGGTGATTTCTGAGACCGGCATCCCAGTTATGGTTGTGCGAACACGCGGTGAGTAAGAACAGTCCGCGATCAGAAGATTGATACAGGTCAACGTCACATCCCCGGTCGCGACGCTATCCTACGCCTTCGCCTAGGTTCCACGGAATGTATTTGGAGCAGTGTTGGGTATGTCTGACCAGCAATCCAGTTATGTTCACGGCACGAGTGACATTCCGCTTCTCGGAGAAACGGTGGGTGGATGCTTTGATCGCATTGTTTCACAGTTTCCCGATAACGATGCCCTTGTCGTCCGCCATCAGAACATTCGTTGGTCCTATCGCGAACTTCAGGAGCAGGTCGACGCCTGTGCGGCCGGACTCATTGCTCTCGGCCTAGAACCGAGCGACCGGGTCGGCATTTGGGCGCCCAACACCGCCGAATGGGTTGTCACCCAATTCGCAACCGCGAAAGCCGGACTCATCCTTGTCAACATCAATCCCGCCTACCGGCTCAGCGAGCTTGAGTACGCGCTCAATACCGTCGGCTGTAAGGCCTTGATCACGGCGCCGAGCCTAAAATCAAGCAATTACATCGACATGTTGTGGGAGTTGATACCGGAGCTCGACAGTGCACGCCCTGCCGAACTAATCGCCCAGCGTATCCCCACTTTGAATACCGTCATTCGACTCGGAGACGAACCTTCACGGGGAATGCTGAATTTCAGCGACATCCCGGGCCGTGCACAGCCAAAACATCACGACAGGCTCAAAGAGTTGTCCGCGATCCTTCAATTCGATGAACCGATCAACATCCAGTTCACAAGCGGGACGACCGGTACGCCCAAAGCGGCAACGCTGACCCACCATAACATCGTCAACAACGCCTATTTTGTCGGCCGCCAGATGGCGTTCAGCGATAAGGACCGGCTCTGTGTGCCGGTGCCGATGTATCACTGCTTCGGTATGGTATTGGGCACATTGTGCGCCTTCACGCATGGTGCTGCGGCAATCTTCGCTTCCGAGAGCTTCGACCCTCACGCAGTTCTAGAAACCATAGAGGCCGAGCGATGCACCGCGCTCCACGGCGTACCGACGATGTTCATTGCTGAGCTCGACGACCCCGACTTCGAGAGCTTCGATCTTCGCAGCCTTCGCACCGGCATCATGGCCGGGGCGCCCTGCCCGGTCGAGTTGATGAAGCGGGTCATGGCGGAGATGCACCTCCGTCAGATTACGATCGCCTATGGCATGACCGAGACGGGTCCGGTTAGTTTTCAGACGACGGTCGATGATCCATTGGATCGTCGGGTTGAAACGGTCGGGCGCGTCCTGCCACATATCGAAATCAAGATCGTGGATCAAGACGGCCGCGTTGTCTCGTTGGGAACTGCGGGTGAGCTTAAGACACGAGGCTATTGCGTCATGCCCGAATACTGGAACGATCCTGAACGGACCGCCGCCGCGATTGACCGGGCGCATTGGATTGCGAGCGGCGATATCGCGACCCTCGACGAAGAAGGATACTGCCAGATCGTGGGCCGAATTAAAGACATGCTGATCCGCGGCGGAGAAAACATCTACCCGCGCGAGATCGAAGAGTTTCTCTATCAGCACCCGAAGATTGACCAAGTCGAGGTCATCGGAGTTCCGGATCCGAAGTACGGCGAGGAAGTGTGTGCTTGGATCAAGCTTCGTGAAGGCGAATCGGCGACCGAGGAGGAAATCCTTGCGTTCTGCAAGGGCAATATCGCTCATTTCAAGATCCCGCGTTATATCCGGTTTGTCGATTCCTACCCAATGACGGTCACCGGCAAGGTCCAGAAGTACCTCATGCGCGAGCAAATGGCCGAAGAGCTCCTTAGTGACAAAAGACAGACAGCCTAGCAGCAGATCGATATCGCTCGAGGTGCAATACGTGCAAGTCCTTGACGAGAACGGTGCGGTCGTCAAAGCGCTCCCTGAATTCGCCAAGGAGAGGACGCAGATCATTGAGCTCTACCGCGCCATGGTGCTGAATCGCGCTTTCGACGCGAAGGCGATCGCTCTTCAACGGACGGGAAGACTCGGCACCTACGCGTCATCGCTAGGGCAAGAGGCTGTCGCCGTCGGCACTGCGGCCGCCATGGCTGAAGACGACGTCTTGTTACCGTCGTTCAGGGGGCACGGTTCCCAGCTCTGGCGCGGCGTTACGATGGTTGAACTGTTCCAGTTCTGGGGCGGCGATGAGCGCGGGAACGACTTTGCGCGGCCACGACAGGACTTTCCGGTTTGCATACCAGTTGCCAGTCACATTCCGCACGCGGTGGGCGTGGCGTTGGCCATGCAGATGCGCGGAGAGAGGCGCGCCGCTGTTTGCATCTTCGGCGACGGCGCGACATCGAAGGGCGATTTCTATGAAGCGCTGAACATCGCCGGCGTCTGGAACCTTCCGGTCGTATTCGTCATCAACAACAATCAGTGGGCGATATCCGTGCCGCGCTCCGCTCAAACCGCTGCGGAAACGCTGGCGCAGAAGGCTATCGCGGCGGGCCTCCCCGGCATCCAGGTGGACGGGAATGACGTTGTCGCCATGAGATACTCGGTCGAACAAGCCCTAGACCGGGCACGCGCCGACGGCGGGGCGACCTTGATCGAGGCGTTGACCTACCGCATGGGCGACCATACCACCGCCGATGATGCATCCCGCTACCGCGATGACGCCGACGTAAGCCACCATTGGAAATTGGAACCGGTCGCGCGGCTTCGATCCTATCTGCAGCAAGCAGGGCTGTGGACCAGGGAAGACGAAGAATCGCTTCTCAAAGAATGCGCCAAGGACGTCGAGTCGGCGGCGCAAGCGTACCTCGACATACCCGGACGTAGCCCGGAATCGATCTTCGACCACCTTTACTATTCCCTCCCGGCTCCCCTCGCCGCGCAGCGCTCGGCGATGCTCGCCGAGCAGATACCCGATGCCTGAGGTCACCCTCGTTGAGGCCGTAAACATGGCCCTTGCGAAGGCCATGGAAAGCGACGACACGGTCATGGTCATGGGCGAGGACGTCGGGATCAACGGCGGCGTGTTCCGGGCCACCGATGGATTGCTTGGCCGGTTCGGCGCCCGACGCGTTCGCGACACCCCGCTTTCCGAAGCGCTTATCGCCGGCATGTCGATCGGCCTCGCCGCTCAAGGCATGCGACCCGTCGCCGAGATCCAGTTCATGGGCTTCATTCACCCGATCATCGATCAGGTGGTCAACCATGCGTCTCGCCTGCGCTACCGTACGCGCGGTCGCCTCACTTGCCCGATGGTCCTGCGCTGCCCGTTTGGTGGCGGCATTCACGCCCCCGAGCACCACTCGGAGAGCACCGAGGCCATGTTTGCGCATATTCCCGGCCTACGCGTCGTGATCCCGTCGTCGCCGTCACGTGCCTACGGACTATTGCTGGCGGCGATTGCCGATCCCGACCCGGTCGTGTTCCTCGAGCCGAAACGGATTTATCGGGCAAAACGCGAATTGGTCGAAGACGATGGCAAGCCGATTCCATTGGATTGCAGTTTCGTTCTTCGCCGAGGTGAGGACCTTACACTCATCACCTGGGGGGCCATGGTCGCCGAGACCATCGAAGCGTCGGAGATTTTGGCCGCCGACGGCGTCACCTGCGACGTTATCGACGTTGGAATACTGAATCCGTTGGGCCCGAACGCGATCCTCGACTCGGTCTCGAAGACCGGACGCTGCGTGATTGTCCATGAGGCTCCTCTTACCGGTGGCTACGGTGGAGAAATCGCAGCCCAACTCGCAGAGCATGCCATGATGTCGCTGCTCGCACCGGTGATTCGCGTGACCGGCTTTGACTCCGTGATGCCGCTGCCCAAGCTCGAAAGACACTACATGCCGACCGCGAACCGAATCGTGTCCGCGGCGAGGAAGACACTGGCTTATTCATGACGAAGTTTCGACTACCGGATCTTGGTGAAGGGCTACAAGAGGCAGAAATCGTTACCTGGCATGTGTCCCCGGGCGATCATGTGACGGCCGACCAGCCGCTGGTCTCCGTCGAGACCGACAAGGCCGTAGTCGAGATCCCGTCGCCTCAGTCCGGCCGTATCAAGGGGCTCTTCGCCGAGTCGGGCGACATCGTCAATGTTGGCGATCCATTGGTCGAATTCGAGGATCAAGAAGTGGTCGATACCGGCACGGTTGTCGGCGATCTCGAGATTGAACCCGACGGAGAATCTGATGCCAAGGAAACTTCGGAATCCGGCCGGCCAAAGACTGTGTCGCGCGCGGCGGTCCAAGCCAGCCCGGCGATTCGACGACTGGCGAATAGCCTCGGTGTTAATCTCGAAAGCGCTGAACCGACGGGCCATACCGGCGAGTTGACCACAGCGGACATCGAACGGGCAGCCGAGTCGACTCAGGGAGTCGAGAAGCTTCGCGGCGCCCGCCGTACAATGGCGAAGCGAATGGCGGACTCGCACGCCCGTGTCGTGCCTGCAACGGTCGTTGATGACGCGGACATCGAGGCATGGTTTGGCAAGACGGACATCACACCACGTCTAGTGCGCGCGATTACCGCCGGCTGTCGCGCAGAACCGGCGCTCAACGCCTGGTACGATGACTTGCAAGAAAGTCGACGCCAACTGGATTCAATCGATCTTGGCATCGCGGTTGATACCGACGATGGGCTCTTCGTACCCGTTTTGCGCAATGTCGGACACCATGACATGCTGGAACTCAGCGATGAGCTACAGAGACTCGAAGCGGCGGTCCGATCGCGTCTCATCTCACCGGAGCAGTTGCGCGGGCCGACTATTACGCTTTCAAATTTCGGTACACTGGGCGGCCGATACGGCGCACTGGTGATTGTGCCGCCGCAAGTCGCCATTCTCGGGGCCGGACGCGTTGAGCCCAGGGTGATGGCAATCGACGGCGCCCCCACAATATGTCACGTCTTGCCCCTGTCGCTCACATTCGACCACAGGGCGGTCACCGGCGGCGAGGCTGCGCGCTTCTTGACGGCCGTGATCAACGATCTGGAACGCGTTATGTAACGAACCGGCCGGGCTGAAGCCAGGTGAAGGAGGTGTCTTGAGTGAGACGGGTTTCCAGTTTTGCGATGAGTTGGGGCCATCCAAGGTCGTCTATGTCTATGAACCCCGACAAAAGTTGCGCGCGATCGTTGTCGTTGACAACATCGCGGCCGGGCCGGCGATCGGGGGCGTTCGAATGGCACCCGATGTCAGCGTCAAAGAATGTTTCCGATTGGCCCGAGCAATGACGCTCAAGAGCGCGGCGGCAGGATTACCTCATGGCGGAGGCAAGTCGGTGATCTTCGCCGACCCGCATACACCGGATCCAGAAAAGGAAGGATTGATACGCTCTTTCGCCTGTGCGATTCGCGAGATCGTCGACTATATCCCCGGCCCCGACATGGGTACCGACGAGACGTGTATGGCCTGGATTCGAGATGAAATCGGTCGTGCGGCCGGACTTCCGCCGGAAATCGGAGGAATACCCTTGGACGATATCGGGGCGACCGGCCATGGCCTCGCCGTCGCCGGTAAGGTCGCTTGTGAACGCCGCGGCATTTCGCTTTCGGGTGTGCGGATAGCGGTGCAAGGGTTCGGGTCGGTTGGTCAGCACGTTTCTCAATTCCTGACGCAAGAAGGGGCTGTTCTCGTGGCCGCCGCCGATTCGCGGGGCGCCATTCTTGAACCCACGGGCCTCGATGTCGATCGTTTGATCGCCCTCAAATCCGAGGGTCGAAGCGTGGTCGATTATGGTGATGGTGAACAAGCGGAAGCGGCCGAAATCATTGCGGCCGAATGTGACATCTGGATCCCAGCCGCACGCCCCGATGTCATTCGCGTCGACAATGTCGAGCGCCTCCGCGCCCGTATAGTTCTCGAAGGTGCGAATATCCCGACAACGCCCGAAGCCGAGAAACTGTTACATCAAAGCGGCGTACTCGTCGTTCCCGATTTCATCGCCAACGCGGGCGGCGTTATATGTGCGGCCGTCGAGTATCGAGGCGGCACGGAGGCGGACGCCTTTCGAACCATCGAGGCGAAGATCGGTGCTAATACGACCGCGGTTCTGGACGAGTCCGAAAACGAGAAACAGATGCCGCGAGAGGCGGCCGAATCTCTCGCACAGCGCCGCATCCGTCGCGCCATGGCTCTTCGCCGCTGGCTTTGAGATATTCGATCGGCCGATTCGCTGGCAATTCGAATCGTATCACGGCCGATCGTTCTAGGCGGACCTTACCGGACTTCGGGTCGCCTCGATCGGCTCGATCCGAAGGTGCATGTCGGGATCGACACTGAAGACTGTGCCGTTGGGAACCCGCTTCCAGTTCTCGCCCGTGATCGGCTCCGACGCGACCTCCACGGCGCGATATGCGCGCTTGGCATCATGATGCACATGCGATTTGCGGCATATTTCGCATGTCACAATTCCGTCGCGCTCGAGGTACCAGAGCGTCCGACCGAGGCATGAACCGACGAATCTATCGCCGTCGGTGACGAGAATGTTGAGAGATGGGTCCGATCCCGGAGCGACCTCCCGACACAAAGCAATGATTTTTCTAATGCAATTTCCAAGTGTATCAATCAAGGGCAGTTCAGGGTGCCGTTGCCACAAGGTCAACAGGTACCGGAAAACGTGCTCACTATCTGTCGTACCCCGAATCTCGCTCCTGTGCAGAGGATCGAGCGCCTCCAACAGTGGCACTCGTACCTGCTCAAATTGTGGAACCGTTCCGTTGTGGGCAAAAATCCAAACGCCATGAACGAAGGGATGGGTATTCTCGAGACTTGGTTGCCCGACAGTGGCTCTCCGCACATGGGCAATCACGGTCCTGGCGTACACCTTCGACGCGGTCTTGGCGAAATGCTCGCCGTGGTAGGCGGCCCACGCCTGTTTTTCGACAAAGGGCACACCATCCGGATGCTCCGCTACCCCCCACCCGTGACCATGGGTCAGGCCTTCACGGTCCTTCCTGCTTTGGGCCATGAGGGCATTCTGGGCGTGGACAAGACTGCATTCCACCCGAGTAGGCTCGGTTGCCCGGAAGCCATAGAGTCGGCACATTCTGACAAATCCGCCTAAGCTGAGATCTAATCGTAGATGGCTTCGCGTCTGCTATCCAACCCGAACACGATATGCCTTCGAATGTCGAATTCGCAACGGACATCAGAATTCAGATTTCTGAACATTCGATCCGTCGGATCTTTCAGGATTAATCACTGATGCCGTCTCGGAACCGTTTCCCCCGATCCATGCGGAATTTGGGCCGCGATTCCGTTCCAATTGTGCCACAAATTCAAACCGGTCTAGCCGCCGAAGACGATGCGCGGCTTCGACTGATCGCGGATCGGATCGTCGCGAACGAACCCGCCCTCGCCGCTACTCATGTCTTCGGCCCGCGTGTGAGCGTTGGCCTGACATCGGGTCCTGGCCTATTCATCGGCGACCACAGTGAGATTGCACTGACTTCCGCAAGTGATATCTCCATCCTGGAGTATCGGATCCTGCTGCTTGCCGGTGATGGCGACCTATTGGTGGTCGGTGGCAACCGTCATCGGGCGTTCGAAGCATATTGTTGCGAGGGACTTGGACTTGGCCGCGTCGAGGTCATGACGGCCGCGCCACTACGTTCACCAAGGCGCGCAGCGATGGCGCAGCGCTGCATCGAACACGGCGACGTCTTCGAGCGTATCGTTGACCGCGCCCGAGAGTCCGGACACCTAGTTATTCTCCCGCACATGGGCACCGGCAGTGTTTGGGCGCTTGCCGCTGCCGTCGCCCGGGCTTCCAAGGCCGATATCAGGGTCGCGGCACCACCGCCACGATTGACAAAGAGAGTCAACGACAAGCTTTGGTTCGCCGAAACGACAGCATTGGTACTCGGCGAGCATTCGATCCCGCCAATTACGAGAGCCTACGGTCCGGCCGCCTTAGCAGCAAATGTCGCCGCGCTCGCCAAGCGCGGCAACCGTGTCGTGGTGAAGGTCCCGGACAGCGCGGGATCCGCTGGCAACATTTCATTGGCATCGAGCGACCTCATCGGTCGACCGATTTCGGTTCTCAGAGCGCACTTAATCAGACTACTTGAAACGCTGGGCTGGCATGGCAAATTCCCGCTGGCCGTGCAGTTATGGGATTGCGCGGTGGTGGCGAGCCCCTCGGTTCAGGTATGGGTACCAGAGCTTGCGAGCGGCCTGCCAATCGTCGAGGGCGTTTTCGAACAGGTCGTCGAGGGAGCGGCCGGAGAGTTTGTCGGCGCTGTGCCCTCCGGCCTGCCCCAGAACTGGATGAGGAGATTAGCCCAGGAGGCCGCCCAATTGGCGCGACTCTACCAGCTGATCGGCTATTTCGGACGCTGCAGCTTTGATGCCGTCCTAGCGGGAGAAAGCCTCGAACGGGCGACACTTCATTGGATCGAGTGCAACGGCCGATGGGGCGGCGTTTCTATGCCAATGACCTTGGCCAACCGGCTCGGTGGGAACTGGCGCGAACATCCCTTTGTGGTCGTGCAGCAAACCCACCTAAGAGGTCGACCTATGCGCTTCGAATCGGCATTGTCATGCCTCCGTCCACTCCTCTATGAACGGGCCAAGCATGGCGACGGTGTCATCCTGTTGACGCCGGGTGGTATCGAGAGTGGACACGCGGTCCACCTGATGGCCATTGCTGATACGGTTGCCAAGGCCCGAGGACTCGCCGCGAGGGCGTGTCAGGCTCTTGCCTCCTAGCGATGACCTCCGGATCGGTTGCCGTTCACATGTTTCTCCGCTCGGATGTTTTGCAGACGGGTCGCTATCGTAGCGCTAGTCTCGGATCTTCCGATAACGATTGATGCGGCCTATTGGTCAAAATGCTGTTGTGCCGATCGAATTTGCAAGCTGAGCCCGTCGCAGGCATAACCATGGCGGCTGCTCCTTATCGGTGATCAAAAGAAGGCCAATCAGGTCGTGGTAAGCGAGCGCCCCCGGCCCTTCGGATGGCAGGACCGTTACCCACTTTGAAAAGAGACGACCCGAACTATGGAAAACGACGCGTGGCCACCGCCAGGATTAACGCAGGAAATTTTGGAGAAACTTGAGCAACGCCTCGGCAGGTTGCACGCGAGACAGCGACTCGGAATCGAGAAGGATTACGAAGCCCACATCTTCGGCCATGGCCTAAATTTTTTTCATATCGAAAATTGGTATTCGATCCATTCCGTGATTCGAAACACACTCAAAATGACAGGGCTGTACTGGCGGGGACGCAACAACGCCGCAAACATTCAAGTGCGGCACCATCATGTGAAATTACCTAAACTGCCCAAGTCATTCGACGGTTTGACCATCCTCCATCTCAGCGACATGCATGTGGACATAAGCCACAGTGCCATGCGTCGCCTGATCGATCTACTTCCTACGGTGAACTATGACATCTGCGTCCTTACCGGTGACTTCAGGGGAAAAACTTTTGGACCTTTCGACGCTGCCATTGAGGGTATGGCGATGGTGCGGGCGCATATCGAGGACCCGGTGTACGGTGTCCTGGGAAACCACGATACCGTTTGCATGGTCCCCGGTATGGAGGAAATGGGCATTCGGATGTTGCTCAACGAATTCGAGACGATCGTTCGGGGGGAGCAGCGCATCCATTTGGCGGGAATCGACGACGCTCACTACTACCGTGTCGACAACATCGAAAAGGTTGCATCCCGATTTTCACACGATGAGTTTTCCATTCTCCTTTCCCATACGCCGGAGGTCTATCGCCAGGCGGCCCATGCCGATTTCAATTTGTTGCTAAGCGGCCATACCCATGCCGGCCAAATCTGTTTACCTGGATCCGTACCACTCACTTTGGATTCCGTATTGCCAAGGCGCATGGGCTCTGGATCCTGGAAATATCATGACATGGTTGGATACACCTCGGCCGGCGCCGGGACGGTCATTGTTCCGGTACGACTTAATTGCCTTCCAGAAATGACCCTGCATCACTTGTGGCGCGCCTGATCGCAAGGCCATCCCTAGAGCCTTATCGGATCATACGGAACCATTCTGCCGCAGGCATTTTTCGCGGTGACTAGGAAAGCGCCGCAGAGCGTATCCAGCATACGGTCAAGGCGGTTGACGCCGTCATGACGAAAAAGGCTGCGGCCCGATAGGGTTTGGATTTGGGCGGCCAACCGCAGCGTTGCCGCCCTCACCCGATGCTTCGGCATCGTCTTTCGGACGGCGCCTTGCGGCCTGGCACGCCCAAACCGCAACAGAATTGATCCCGTATGATTCGATAAGGCTCTAGTAGGGACGGTTGCGAACACCGAGCTTAAACAACAATCGCGAGAGGACGATCTCGCCGATGAAGAAAAGTATGACGCCGACAGCAATATCCACGACCGTCAAATCCAGCATCGAGCGGCAGCCGAGAAGCGGCAGCAGCGACTCAGGAATCTGATCGAGACCCGTCGCCCGACTACTCGGGGGGCGACGAAGGCGGCGCTTCACAAAACTGGAGAAAAGGTCACCGGCCATCGCGGCGCAACCAACCACAAGGCCGATCTTCCAATCCAAGCCGATAAGTGGCGCGCCAGCCAACGTCACCAGGACTGATGATAGAACCCCACGTATTGTTTTTGATGGACCGAACAGGTGCTGGCCGTCAATGAACCGGACGCCACCATCGAGCGGATAGGAAAAACGAGAACCCCAGACTCTTTTTACGATCACAGGCGTCCCGTTTGCCAGCAGAAGAAGTGTGAGAAGCTGGAGAATTACCAAAGGTTGCATTTCTGCACTCTACGGCGCCAAAAGAAGGAATGTGAAGCGCGCGTTTCCACAAACACATAGGCAACGAACGATGAGTATCATTGTTGCCCGATGCTCCGCGGCCCAAGGACAAGCCGCAGCAAGATCGGTGCCAGCAAGGTCGTGATGACACCCATTAGGATTAGCGCGGAAAAGAGGTAGGCGGCGATCGAATCACCCTGACCATGTTGCGGAAAAAGACCCGCCTGGTAGGCAATATTCAGGACCGCCAATTCGACGGCACCGCGGGCGCTCATGCCGATACCGACAGCGCATGCTTCGCGCCGATCCAAGCCCGTCAACAAAGCGGGAATGCCCGCTCCGACCAGCTTGCCAAAGAAAGCGATCGCGATAAGAAAAATCAGGAAGATTGGTACTGCGATGATCGCACCTAGTTCGACGCGAAGCCCGATGGATAGGAAGAAGATTGGACCCAAGAATCCGAAGGTAATCGCACCGAGGACCAACCTGATCTCGTTATAGGCCCTGACCCCAACGCGGGATTTCTCAAAGAATAACCCAGCCATGAACCCCCCGAGGATCCAATGGAGGCCGAGACCATCAGCCAACAATCCGTACGCCAATGCAACCGCTGCCAACGCGCTGAACTCGAAGGCCGCCGCCTGCAAAGCCTTCATTCTGCGGCTGACTTTCGGGTATACGTGAACGCCGAGAGCAACAGTGACACCGAAGAATGCCACGACCTTGGCCAATAGAAATGCAAAAGCCGTAGGGTCAGGAATATGGCCGGTCTCGATGACAGCAAGGATCAGAGCGAGCAGAAACAGTCCGATTACATCGTCGAAGATGGCCGCCGACACGACCAATTTTCCGACGCGACTATGCAGCGCCCCGACCTCGGCAAACATCTTCACCACTGCTGGAATGGCGGTGATCGATACAGCGACACCGACCAGCAGGGCCTGCGTTTGCCTTAGATCCGATTCGGGTAGGAAAAGCCACGCCAATACAAGACCGCCGGAAAACGGCACCACTATTCCCCCCAAAGCTACCGACAGGGAACGACCAGACGACTCAGCGACCTCCCTGGGCTCCATATCGACCCCGGCTAGCAGTACGAGGCAGAACATGCCGATGTTGGCGACTTCCTCGAGCCCGCCGGCCGACACCATTTGACCAACAATCGGCACGTCCTCGCCGACCCAGACCAGGGTGCCAGCAAGAATGATTCCGGCGACTATTTCTCCCACCGACGATGGCTGGCGGAAGCGCTCGGCGAATTCGCCGAATGCGCGAGCCAGTATTAGCGCGATCAGAATTTGGGCGACAAGTTCCAAGGCGGCGAATTTTCCGCATTGTTGCATTAGCGACGCGGATATCCCGAGAGTACGGGTCCGCGATGCATTCTACATGCCCCAAGACCGACAATGATGAACTGACCCAAGTCAATTCTGTAGCGGAGTCTTACAGTCCGACCTATGCCAAATTTGATCACGTTGGTGTTTGCGGAATCATTTCAGGCGCCAATTTGGGGCGCCGACACAAATTGCGAGCCTTTTGAAGAACGCGCAACTATCTTGAATTTCGAGCCGATGTGGGCCGTGATCATTGAGTCCTATATCGGGAAAGAGGGCACGCTCACGGCTCACGAACATCCGTTCGGGGGGCGGACGATCAGGACTACATCATCCTTATCGCAACTGAGGCCGAGCGCGGGCGCGAGTCACCTTCGCATTTGAGTAGGGGCTGATATGGGACTGCGTCTCATGGTAACTCTGTCTTTCCAGAGTCTTGATCGTTCAAGTCGGCAATGTCAGAACGTTCCGAGTGTTGCCGATTGAGGCGCTACGACTCTGACATGAGCACAAGCCACAAGTTTGAAATCTATGCCGATTACAGAGCACTGACGCCGGCCAAGTGAGCCGCAGTTAGAGATTCGGGAGGGTAAATGATCGAGAGGCAAGCCTGGGCATCCAATGCCGTTTCCGCTATTTCCATCTCCGCGATCAAGGAAATGGCGATTCGAGCGGCCAAGCTCGAGGACGTGGCTTCTTTGACCTGGGGGCTCCCCTCGTTTGAGACGCCCCAAACCATTCGGCGTGCAGTCGTCCGGCTACTCGACAGTGATGCCGACATTGGCAAATACACGCTACCCGACGGGTTGCCCGCGTTCCGCCAGGCTGCTGCGGATGCACACAGATTGGCAACTGGAATAGAGATCGATCCGGACCGGAATGTGACAATCACAGCGGGAAACATGCAGGGGCTCAACGCCCTGTTTCATGTGCTGATCAATCCGGGGGACGAGATCATTGTGACCGATCCTGGTTTCGCCTCCCATTTCCAGCAGATTCGTCTTTGTGGCGGCAAGCCGGTCTATTGGAGTCTTGACGAGGAGAGCGGTTGGCAGCTCGATCTGGACGCTTTGGTCGGCCTCATCAACAGTAGAACAAAAGCGATCGTAATCGTTTCGCCATCGAACCCGACGGGCAAAACCTTCCGTGAGCAGGATCTGCGGCGCATCGGGCAAGTCGCTCGCGAGCACGGTATGCTTATCCTGCTCGACGACCCCTACTGTCATTTCTGCTATGAGAATCGGGCGCGCTACTTCAATCTGGCAGCAGTTCCTGAGCTGTCCGATCACATCGTCTATCTGTTCACTTTTTCCAAGGCTTACGCCATGACGGGGTGGCGGATCGGGTACATGGTTCTCCCCGAGGCCCTCAAGAAGGAAGTCCTGAAGGTGCATGACGCAACGATTATTTGCGCACCGCGGATTTCCCAGCTTGCCGCACTTGCCGCACTCACGGAGCAACCTGCCGGTGTTCAGGAGTTCGAAGAAATCCTCGCGCGGCGACGCTCTCTGATCTGCCAGCGGCTGGACCACCTTGCCCACGTCTTCCAGTATGTTAAGCCGGAGGGTGCCTACTATGTCTTTCCCAGGATCCTGGCGGAGCACGAGGACTCGCTCGAATTCTGTTTACGCCTACTTGACGCGGCCAGGGTCACATTGACTCCGGGAAGCGCCTTTGGGCCGACGGGCGAGCACCATGTCCGGATGGCTTATTGTGTGTCGGATGGGACCATCGAGCAGGCCTTCGACCGTTTAGAGCAGTACTTCGGACAATGAGCATCCTGACGCTTCATACCGCCAGCTACGGCAATTCGGCTCAGCCAGCGCCACTTCGCGGCTTGGTGGGCAGGATCGGCTGAATAATGTTCCATTCTCTTTCAGTGAGTACGAATTGCATAGACAAAGCTTCTTTCGGAGCTTGATGGGGTGGACGGCCCCGACCCAACGGCATCGTGATGTGCCATGGTGGCTTGTCATGTGCCAACAAACGAGAAGGAGCCGTCCACATGAAGATTGCCACGATCGGTCTGGATATCGCGAAGAATGTTTTTCAGGTTCACGGCGTCGACGGTGAAGGCCGAGTGGTGCTTCGCCGCAAGGTCCGCCGCGATAAGCTATTGGGGTTGTTCAGCGACCTCGAGCCCTGCCTTGTCGGCATGGAGGCGTGCGCGACCTCTCATCACTGGGCACGCGAGGTTGCAGCGCTGGGCTATGAGGTCAAGCTGATGCCGCCTGCCTATGTGAAAGCCTACGTCAAACGGAACAAGAATGATGCGGCCGACGCGGAAGCGATCTGCGAGGCGGTGACGCGGCCGACAATGCGCTTCGTACCGGTCAAGTCGGCCGATGCTCAAAGCGTTCTCATGCTGCATCGCGCCCGGCATCTTCTGGTCCGGCAACGCACCGCCCAGGTGAGTGCCCTACGGGCGCATCTTGCGGAGTACGGCATCGTCGCGCCGAAGGGCAGAGCGCATGTGCGCGATCTGGTCGCGGTGTTGGACAGCGGCGGCGGTCCGCTTCCTGATCTAGCGCGCCAGACGCTGCTGCTGATCGCCCGTCTGATCGAGGGCCTGACCGAGCAGATCCGCAAGATCGAGATCGAACTGATGGCATGGCATCGGGCAAGCCCGGCGTGTCGGCGGCTGGAGACCATCCCCGGCATCGGATTCATTACAGCAACCGCGCTGGTCGCCACCGTGGGCGACGCTCACACGTTCCGGTCCGGGCGGCAGTTTGCCGCCTGGCTTGGACTGGTGCCCAAGCAGCATTCGACCGGCGGCAAGGAGCGCATGGGCGGTATCTCGAAGATGGGAGATCGTTATCTGCGGCACCTGCTCGTCATCGGCGCCACCGCCGTGCTCCGCTACACAAGCCGAAAGGCGACCCCCATCAGCCTCTGGGCGAACCGGCTCCTAGAACGCAAGCCCGCGCGGCTGGTCACGGTCGCCGTCGCCAACAAGATGGCCCGGATCGCCTGGGCCGTAATGTCGCGCGAGGAGAATTATCGTTCGACGCCGGTGGCGGCTTGAGGCTAGCCGGCGTGTGCCGAGCATAAATCAGTTTGGGCAGGAGAGTGCGACACGCGTGATGATAATCCGGTCAAGCCGGGGATCGGGACAACCTGGGTGATTCAACGCGCATCAAAGCGCGGCAGCTTGATGAGGACCCGATCCACCGACACCATCATGGCCAGCGGCCCAATGCCGCACGTAACAGGCCGTACACATGAATGAACCTGACTAGATCGTCAGAATGCTGTCAAAATCCCTTGCTCAATAGGGGCCGTCCACACATGAATCACGCGGATATATTGAATTCCAATCGCAGATGAGAGTGTCGGAACCTCCCCCATGTGCGGATATTGCCACGCTCCGTGCTCATGTCGCAGATTGACCCTGAACGGACATATGGGCATCCGGCAACGACCACGTAGTCTCTCAGTCGCGTGTCAAGGCCGCCACGGAAGATTGCGGCGAGTGCCGGGCGGGATAGGGTTTTAAGGCGAATCCTTCGGACTAGACCAGGATGTCAACGAAGGTACGCTTCATCCTTTTTGCGCCTTCCCGCATCACCTGTTTTACCGTGCCGCCGAACATCCAGCTCATGAGGGCGAAATCCATGCGCGAGACCCGCACCTCGCCGGTACTGGTCTCGTGGACGCTGACCCCGGTCGGCATCATCACCGACATTGGCCTGTTATCGTCGTCCTCGAAGATTCGAAGGCTGCCCTCCGCATAGCAGAAGTAAATGATGGTGGTGCGGGTCATGTCGGCATGGCCTTCGCTTTGATAATGGGCCTGCAAGTCCAAAGTGTTGGGGACGCTCCAGCCAGCCTGCTTGGCCGATTCGATGACCTTCTCCACCGTCTCGTCAAAGCTGAACCGGCTTCTACCGGTCACGAACATCATCCTGGTCATCAGGCTCATCTTCGTTCTCCCCTGATACTATTGTCGCGCTTGCGAATCGGCCGACCCGTCTTCCGGTAACAGAGCTAACACCTCCATGGGGGCGCCGACGCCGGCCAGTTGGTGCTGGCCCAGGGACAAAAGCTTCCCCTCCGTGCAGTGTGCGAACTCGGCCGACAAGAGGATACGGTGGCCAAGTTTCTTGCACAGGCCCTCGATGCGCGCCGCTTCGTTGGCGGCGGCTCCGATGACGGTGAATTGCAGTCGGCCCGGAATGCCGATGTTGCCGTAAATGAGATCGCCTATGTGAAGGCCGAGACCGAAGTCGATGGGCGGCTCGCCCCGGTCCCCCCGTAGGCGGTTGAGGGACTCCATGCGCGCCTGGGCATCCCGTGCCGCAGCCAGGGCCTGGCCGCAGGCCACTGGCGCGGTACAGCACGACCCTTCGGCGTCGACGGTCTTATCGGTCGGAAAGATGGCCAAGGCCGCGTCGCCGATGAAACTCAGCACCTCGCCGCCGTTGTCAACGACGGCACCCGCCAAGCAATCGAAAAAATCGTTGAGGATAGCGAGAAAAGCCTCTCGCGACATGGATTCGGCCAAGCGCGTCGAATCGCGCATGTCGCAGAACCAGATGACAGCGTGGATATCCACGCCGTCGCCCCGCTTGACCAGGCCCTTGAGGACACGTTCGCCAGTGCGCTTGCCTAGATAGGTATCAAGCAGGATGGCCGCCGTTCGCCGCATGGCCTGCACTTCGAGCAACCGGCTCAAGGCAGGCAAAATGTCGCCCAGGCGGTGCAGGTCGCCGTCAGCGAACCCGCGAGGCTCGTCCGAGGTCAGACTGATGGCGTTGATCGTGCCGTCCGAAAAGGGCACCGGCAGGGCCACGTAGTCGGTACCGCCCTCGTCCCGCAGTTGCTCGAGGACCGGAAAATCAAACTTGCTGTCGCTATCCGTCAACTTCCGGCGGATGCGACCGGCGCCCTCGACGATCCGTGCGAAAGGGTTGTTGAGATAGGCGGGGGTCTCCAGGATTTCGAGGGGTGCTGAGAATTCCTCGGCCATTTCCTGGTCTGGGTGCCAGGTATAACTGTTGCCGATGACCTGGGGATGCAGAGTTCGTATCAGGCATCGCATGCGCCAGACGGGCATTCCGTCGCTGGTCAGGCGCCGGCACACCTCCGCCAACAGCCGGTTGGTGGAGCTGACGTTCCAGCCCTCCACCATCAACCAATCGAGGAGAGGGTCGGGATGCCAGGAGGGTTTGGTTACCGGCGCCGCCGGTGGCTTGGTTCGGATCGAATCGGTCATGGGCCTGCTCCCCGCCCTCGTCCCCAGTTTCTTTCACCATGAACCGCGGGTTTCGGCTACCCGATCGAGCCTTTCGCGCCCCAGGCGTTCAGCCGACATTTATGGGATGGCCCGTCTCCTTCTCGAAATCGGTACGCTTCTTGACCCTAGACAAAGCAAGGAGAACATCCCTGAGAAAGTGTGGTGCTCGGACTAGATATTGGCAAGACCATTGTTCCTGTGGCTAGGGTTAACGGTTCGGGGCGGAACGCCAAAGTCCTACGTCAACGAGCTATTCCGAAGGTCTCTTCTTGGCTATTCTGCGACCTCGAGAATCGCATCTGCTATGTCGGGAGAAGCCCCAAAAGCGGACATGCCGGCAGGTCTGAGGACCACGAAGATTAATGAGTACACGCCCTAAATGGTCTGATCCAAGCGGCTGGTCGGACGGGGCTTGGTTCGACCCGACCGCAATGCCGTAATATCACGGAAATTCAGATTATTCGCCAAATCTGGTCGCAATTACCGGGCCAACCTGTCTGATCGAGATACCGTGGTGTGCAATTGAAGGGCAGACGCCCAACGAGTCGGGATTCGCGCCCGTTCCTATCATCCGGAGCATGATCGACAGTCCGATCGCGGTAGATCAGCGCCGTTCTGCAAGTTGGGCTATCACCCCCTCCGAGACGGATCGCGATCAATAGAAAGCAGAGATTTGATTGGAATTATCTCGGAATCAACGCAGCAGAAAATAAAGAGCAAGCAACAGAAAAACGACGAAATGATAGGAAATGATACGAGGGAGCATTGCCGTCAACAACTCTATCGCAAAGCTGTAGCTGTAGGCGGGTCCCCTGCGATGCTTCCAATAGTCGATCTGGGTCTTGAAATCGGGCACGAACCCGCGGACCGCAAACCACCACAATCCGAAGCAGTATACGAAAAATGCTACAATTATGAGCACTATGTCCGTGATGGTCATGGCCTAGAATCTTATTCGAGCCGCGATAGTCACGCCAGCGGTTGGAGCGAGGGATTCCTTTCGATCTTTTCCATAGCTACGTCGCGCGGGCTTTCGATTTCGACCGGGATCTTATATCCAAAGAGACCGGCGGACGACTGATTATAGCAACCGAATTCTTGCGCGACATCTCCGGCGTGCTTTGCGCGCGGGAGAGGACGATTCCAGGCCGCAGCGTTATCGGATAAGCATCAGCGGCTCAAAGGCCAGGGGTCTCTAATCCAAGGTAAGGCATGTCTATGCTTCGCCTAACATCGAACCGGGCGGCTCGGAGTCGTCCGCACATGGTTCGTTTGACGGGACAGTGACCTTAGCCGCATCTACCGCTCATCTTGGAGTGGACGACAAGGAAGCCTTGTGTCGTGCTCGCTGACCGGGCCATGGCCCTGGGAACTAAGGCTCAATCACCACGATACTATGAGCGTGAGAGCCTTTCTTCCCCTCTACTTCCGTGAACCGGACTTTGAACCCGACATCCATGGCCTCCCAGCCGCCCTCAGCAACGCTATTGCCTTGAAAGTAGACCTCATGGCCATCTCTGGTCTCGATGAAACCGTAACCCTCGTCAGCGAACAGTCTAACGACCCGACCTTGGGTCGCCGTCGGATGCGACTTCGTTCGATGCCCGCTATGCTTGCGCGCATAATCCTCGAGGCGCCGACGTAGTGCCTCGAAAGCGTCGCGAATCGCGACATCCACATCCTCGTGTGCGTCGTTAACGCTGGATTCCCGGTTGATAACGATTTCCCCGCCGGGAACGGTCAGGTCAATTCGGATGTTGTAAATCTTGCCTTCGTGCTTGTGCCGGTGTGGCGCTTCGACGACCACGCGGCACGACGTGATGCGATCATGATAGCGTTCCAGCTTCGCGATTCACTCTTTGATCCTGGCCTCAACGGTGCCGGAAGGGGAAATATCGCGATACGTGATCTGAGGTTGCACCTGCATAGCATTTCAATCCCTGAAATAATGCGATGAACGATCATTCCCCTACGTGGCCGGGATAAATCGACACTGACGGATAATCACGAACGGCAAGACTGCGGCATTGATTGATGTCAATCCGCGCCGCCCGGGCATCGCCCGGCGTTGACGCAAGTCAACGCGTCAAGGGGCACGGAGGGTCAAGATCTCGAACCTGTTAGGGACGTCTCAACATCGGTCATGGCAGCACCGGCAGCGCGAATGGCAGAAAGAAAGGAGAGTGGCTGGGAGCATTTTCCGCATGGCGCCGATATTGGTGTGCGCGGCGTCGGAGTGACCAAGGCCGTCGCGTTCGAGCAGGCCGCATGCGCCATGATGGCGGTGGTCGCGGACCTCGATAGGATCAAACCCCAAGGACGGATCGAGGTCCTCTGCACCGCACCCGATGACGAGTTGTTGCTGGTGGAATGGCTGAATGCCTTGGTCTATGAGATGGCCGTCCGAAGGATGTTGTTCAGCCGTTTCGCGGTCGAGATTCAGAAAAATGGGTTGCGCGGCACGGCATGGGGCGAAGGGATCGACGTCGAGCGCCATGAACCCGCCATCGAGATCAAGGGGGCGACGGTCACCGCCGTTGGCGTGACGCAAGGGTCGGACGGCCTGTGGCTCGCGCAATGTGTGGTCGATGTCTGAGGCGGTCTTCCTGACCGAACGGATGCGAAACTGAAATGGAAATATCGTCATTGGAAAGGTTGTCCGATACCGCGTGGCGTATTGCGCCCTTCGGCGCCATGCGTGTGCCGGCCGTGATCTATGCCGACGAGGCATTGATCCGCGACATGGATGACAAGGTCTTCGAGCAAGTCACCAATGTCGCCACGTTGCCCGGGATCGTCGAGGCTTCGTACGCCATGCCCGACGCCCATTGGGGGTACGGTTTTCCGATCGGTGGCGTGGCAGCGTTCGACCCCGGCAAAGGCGGTGTCATTTCGGCCGGCGGTGTCGGTTTTGATATCTCATGCGGGGTCCGCACATTGCTGACCGGGCTGGACGCCGCCGAGGTGAAACAGCAACGGCAACCGCTCGCGGATGCGCTGTTTGAGCGCATCCCGGCCGGCGTCGGCAGCACCGGTCGGGTTCATCTTAACGAGCCGCAAATGGATGCCATGCTGCGTGGCGGTGCCCGATGGGCAGTCGAGCAGGGTTACGGCGACCCCGACGAACTCCAGCGTATCGAGGAACGCGGCCATATGGCCGGCGCCGTTCCGGAAAACGTCTCCGTCAAGGCGCGCAAGCGCCAGCGCAATGAGATGGGCACACTCGGCTCGGGTAACCATTACCTGGAGGTACAAGAAATCGTCGAGCTGTTTGATGTCGATACCGCGCGCGTCTTTGGCCTCGACAGGGGCATGGCGGTCGTCTCCATCCATTGCGGGTCACGTGGGCTCGGGCATCAGATCGGTACCGAGTTCCTCCGCGACATGGCGATCGCCGCCGCCGACCAGGGGATCGTCCTGCCAGACCGCGAGCTCGCCTGCGCGGCCATCGATTCCGAGATCGGTCACCGCTATCTCGGCGCCATGCGGGCGGCGATCAATTGCGCTATGGCCAATCGGCAGATTATCGGCGAGCTGACCCGGAGTGTCTTCACCGACGTGCTGCCGTCGGCACGGCTCCGCCTGCTATATGACGTCTCGCACAATACCTGCAAGATCGAAGCGCACGAGGTCGGCGGCGTCCGGCTGGAGCTTTACGTCCACCGCAAGGGCGCGACACGGGCATTTGGGCCGGGAAATCCGGCGCTGCCCGATGCCCTGCGCGACGTCGGCCAACCGGTGCTAATCGGTGGCAGCATGGGAACATGCTCATATGTTCTGGTCGGGACCGCAGAAAGCGAGACGCGCGCGTTCAGCTCGGCTTGCCACGGTGCAGGTCGCCAGATGAGCCGCCACCAAGCATATCGTCGGTGGAAGGGGCGGCAGGTGGTCGACGACCTGGCGGCGCGTGGAATCATCGTCCGTAGCCCGTCCTCGCGAGGCGTTGCCGAGGAGGCGCCTGGCGCCTACAAGGATGTCGATGCGGTCGTCGATGCGGCGGAACGCGCCGGCCTTGCGCGCAAGGTGGCGCGGCTCTCGCCGATCGCCTGCATCAAGGGATAGGACGCACCGCTCCGGCGATCTGTTGGTAAACATGTCATCTGGCCTTACAGAATGAGCCAAGTCCTGCGGCTAATGTGTGATACTTGATGTTTGGCAAACAGATCACTCTCTTCAAGCTGTTCGGAATCGACGTCCGCATCGATCTAAGCTGGCTGCTGATCGCGATCCTGATTTCATGGAGCCTGGCGACAGCATATTTCCCCTTTGCCTTGCCGGATCAGTCGGCCGGCACCTACTGGGTGATGGGAATTGCCGGCCTCATCGGTTTGGCCTTCTCCATCGTGGCACACGAGTTCGCCCACTCGCTTATGGCGCGCCGGTTCGAGATGGACATTCGTCACATCACCCTATTCGTCTTCGGTGGCGTGGCGGAGCTGGAAGGCGAACCGCCGAACGCCAAGGCCGAATTCGTTGTCGCGATCGTCGGGCCGTTGATGAGTTTTGCCGTCGCATTCGGCTTCTACTCCGTCGCTCATTTGATCGAATTGTTGGGATCAAGCGCGCCGGCCGTCGCCGTCGCTACATATCTGGCGACAATCAACTTTGCCCTCGCAGTCTTCAATCTCGCACCGGCCTTTCCCCTCGATGGCGGACGCGTCTTCCGGGCCTTGCTGTGGCGGATAAAGGGGGATTACGTCCGCGCGACGCAGATCGCGGCCAACGTGGGCGTGCTTTTCGGCTTCCTTCTCATGGTGTTCGCCATGGTCAATGCATTTTATGGCAACCTATTCATCGCGATTTGGTTCTTTTTGCTCGGGCTGTTCGTGCGCGGTGCCGCGGTCGCCAATTTGCAGTTCGCCCTCGACCGCGGCGTGCTGGCGGCACAGAAGGTTGCTCGTTTCATGCGCCACCCGGTGGTCACGGTGCCGCCGGAACTGCCGGTTAGCACATTGATCGAGGAGTATTTCTATTCCCATCTCCATAAGAGCTTTCCGGTCGTCGACGGCGACCATCTGCTTGGCACCGTCGACATCCAAAGTGTCCAGTCCCGATCTCCCGAAGAGCGGGCGCGCCTCAGAGTCGCGGATCTCATGCACGAGTTGAACGAGCGGGACATCATCGCGGCGAATGCGTCAGCCGGCGACGCGATTCAACGGATGAGACGCTCGCAGCGGACGCGTCTCTACGTGACCGATGGCGGTCGGCTCGTGGGCGTCGTGTCGATACGCGACTTGCTTGAACTCATCGATCTCCACCTGCGTCTGGATCGGCACGACCGTTGAGCTTCGAAGCACGCACCCCTATCGAGCCGACGCCACGTTACGCCTTATGATTCAGATCATTGAGACGGCCAGTCCTTCGCGTCATCGTTTTCGGATGATATCCAGGACGTGGATCAAGGAGGTGGGCAAAACCTACGGCATCTGCGGAAAGGCGTTTGATCGCATGTGGTATTTCCAATAAGGGGGGAAGCGCGCCCTTCACGGGCGCTTGGCGCCGAGCGCTGGGAACCGCCAATACTCTCGCCGCCCGCGGCGTGGAGATAAATGCGGCGACAGACGGACATCGGAAACTCTGCAGGCATTGTGGTCACGATTGCCCTATCGTCATGAACCTATATGGAATTGCGGCGCTTCTATATTGGCGCGGCCAACCCTTATCGTTGGAGGACCGGAGTGATGAAAGTTCTCGTGGTATTCGGAACGACGGAGGGCCAGACGCGCAAGATCGCCGAGCATATTGCCAAACGCGTAGGCGAACATGGACCAAACGCCCAGCTCTTCGACTGTACGTCTCTTCCGGCAGAGATGGACATAGACACCTATGACGCCGTCGTCGTTGCCGGATCCGTCCACCAGCACCGTCATCAGACCTCGGTCGTTCACTTCGTAAGAAAGCATCTTGAGGGGCTGCAGGCCAAACCAACCGCGTTTATATCCGTCAGCCTGGCGTCGGTAATCGAGGGCGATCAAAAAGAGGCTCGGGATTATGTCGATCAGTTTCTGGCTGAGACAGGGTGGCGCCCCACCGAGACTTTCCTCGTAGCTGGCGCCCTTCTCTATACCCAGTATGACTTTTTCAAACGGCAGATCATGAAACTCATTGTATGGAGGGGCGGCGGACCAACAGATGCCGGCCGCGATTATGAGTTCACCGATTGGGATGCTCTTTCCGAATTCGTCGACTCATTTGTCGAGATGATCAGCCCGTGACGGATATCGACGAACTGTGCAACCTCCCAGCAGGCGTTGGTCGGGAAATATCGGCAGGAGGCCGCCCAGTCTTCACTGCCACATTGGCGGCCCGATCAATGAATCGCATGGCCCTTCGAATCGATCACGACTTACACCGTCCGGAAGTCGTCGACGCGATCGAAAGTCGGTCTTTCCATTCTGAAATCGCCACAACGTGTTTGAGCTCATGGTACAGGTCCCACTACCGAACGGCGTTACGATGTACAGATACACGGACCGTCCCAATTGATCTGGCTCATCGCCCATAACTTGGAATCACGTCAGTATTCTGTTCTTTCATCGACCGGGACAAAATCGTTCTTGGACGATGGGCAAATTGCTTTTTTTTGGAGGTCTGATTTGGGCGCTGACACAAAGGGACATCTTCTCACTCACGACGACGTCGTGTCCGTGGTCGGCCAACTGGCGGATGCCAAAATTGCCGATATCATCGCGACCGGGGCGACCCTTGTCGAAGTCGAGGAGGCGATGGCATTTGCATCGGGAGAAAACGACGTTATGGGCGACCTAAGACTACCGGCGGTTGGCCGGGTCGCCGAAGTGTACGACATTCTCATGGCGACCGAGCCTTATGAGGAGGACGAAGCCCCATAGACCGTTGTGCGATTTCCAGCCCGCTATGCCTATGGTGGGAGGACCAATAGCGCCGAAGCGATGACAATCGTTGCCGACCAATAGAAAAGACACAGACGGCGGATAAACGGTTCACGAAGATAGCGAATGAGTACTAAATCGCCCTCGGCGCCCGGTAGTTTTCGTCGAAAAAGAAATATCACCGCTATAGCCACAATCGGGAAGCCCGAATAGACGGCGATAACGAGAAAAAGCGCGGTCACTGGCCCATCAAGGCTCAAAAAGCAGCCGGCCGGCGGAGACTGATCAAAGACAGCCCCGCTTGCTGTGGTATCGTTCGCGTACCGAGAACGTCAGCGCGCCTTGGTATCAGTTCGTGCCGCGGGCGCTTCCGGTTTCTATTAAGTAGATGGGACATTGTCAGGCCTTGCGAATCTCATATGCCCGACGATAGAACCGCCCACCTATCGCAGCCCGATCTCAGCGTCCGCTACGTCACGGCATCGAGATCGGACGTTCGGCGACCGGATCGAAGGACCCCGCCTCGAACCGGTAGAAGCCCTGGCTGTCGATAGACCGTTTCGCGAGACCTTCGTCGAAAGCGGCCCGTTCTTTGCCCATTTCCCCGAACACACCGACCTTTTCGAGCTCATCGTCCGGCGTCGGGCATTTGTTCGCCTTCAGAACCGCCTCGCAATGTGCCTCGTCGGTGACAATGAAATAGTCCGGATCAGACTTGCATTGAAAAATATGAAACTCCATTCCTTACTCCCTTCACCAACACATTCTTACTTCGCTCATTCTATGTTTGGGTGGGCGATCGCCGCCTTGGTGAGAGTCAACGGTTTGCGTCCCCCGGCTGGGGGCAAGAACGTCCCGTCGCTCCTGCTCCGGAAGTTCGAACCTCGTGCAATCAGGTTCCCTCAAGCTGGAATGTGATCTTGCCATTGATGCGATAGTTGACGATGGAATCATCTTCCACAGTGGCTTCCATGTTTTCGATATAGATCGACTTTATGCCCTTGACGGTCTTGGCAGCATTCGTGATCGCGCTCTGTGCCGCGTCTTCCCAGCTCTCGTCTGACTGCGCGAGCACTTCTATGACCTTCAACATAGCCATGATATTTTCCTCACTCTTAACTGTAACGGCGAAATATTCGCACATCGCCATACTCTGTTAACTATCTCTGCGGGCGATTCCGAGCAATGACCTGCATCAATGGCAGTGCCATTCCGATCGATTATTTCTGGTTACACCCTGGTTATTGGCTCGAATAAAAGGGCCAGTCGAACGGTAACGAAACGAAATGCAGTCAGCTCGATAGTCGAGTTGGGGTGTCGGTATTTGTACTTGAAAGTGAAAAAGCGATTTCAATCGCCAGAAAGTGTCGACAGCTATCCGAAACTCTCCACTAAGACATGATGTCGAATCGGTGCACGATGGCTCTGTAATCACTTGCGAACGGGCCCAGACTATCCCAGGCCTTTTTCTGCAGCGCTGCGAAATGACGCCGGATCGGATCGCCTATCGCGAATTCGACCGGGCGGCGGAGAGTTGGAGGTCCTATACGTGGCGTGATGTGGCCTACCAAGCCGCGCGCTGGCAGCATGCGCTGGCAGAGGAGAACCTTGCTCCCGGCGATCGCATCGCGATCAAGCTACGCAATGGGATCGATTGGGTGTGTGTCCATCAATCCGCGTTGTCCCTGGGCTTGGTTGTGACACCTCTCTACTTGGCCGATTCGCCGCAAAGTACGGCCTACTTCCTGAGGGACTGCGAAGCGCGATTGTTGGTCGTTGGGAGCGATACCGATTGGGCGGCCGTCGCGCCACATCTTGGGGATGAGAAGAAACCGCAGACGGTCGTCTGTCTGAGGGAATCAACAGGCACCGACCCGCGCGTTAGGGGCTTGGAGGACTGGCTGCCACAAGTTGACGGATCCCTCGCCCTTACCGAGCAGGAGCAGGATCCTGACAGACTCGCGACCATCATCTACACCTCAGGCACGACCGGGCTACCGAAAGGTGTCATGCTGAGTCACCATAATTTGCTGTTTGGAACGGAGGCCGTGCTGAGGCGTGTTCAGGCCCGCGCCGATGACGTGTTTATTTCCTTCATGCCGCTTGCCCACGTATTCGAGCAGACGATCGGCTACTATCTGCCGATGATGGCTGGCTGCGCGGTTGGCTATGCGCGGTCGCCACATTCGTTACCGGAAGATTTGCTGCAAATCCGTCCGACCGTATTCGTGTCGGTGCCACGGGTCTACGAGAAGGCCTACGAAGCGATTCGTCGCAAGACGGAAAAGAGCTTGATCTCGCACCACTTGCTGGACGCAACGATTCGACTAGGTTGGCGGCATCACGGGGGAGAGCCGCAAAGGGGCCGCGGCCTGAACCTTTTCGAATGGGTGTCATGGAAAATTCTCCATGTCGCGGTTGCCCGTCGCATCTTGAGTCGGTTTGGCGGCCGGGTCCGCGTGGCTGTCGCCGGCGGCGCGCCGATGCCGACGGAGGTCGCGCGCTTCTTCGTCGGTATCGGCATGCCTGTCCTCGAAGGTTACGGATTGGTGGAAGCAGGGGCCCCGGTCTGTGGAAATGGGCTTGATGACAATGTCATCGGATCGGTCGGCCGCCCGCTTCCGGGGATCGATGTGTCGATTGGTGACGGCGGGGAAATCCTCGTTCGGGCACCGAGCGTCATGCTTGGATATTGGAATCCGACATCACGGGAACAGGAGCCCATCGACAAGGACGGTTGGCTTCATACCGGCGATATCGGGGAGGCGATTGACGGCCGGATCTATATCCACGGCCGGATGAAGGAAATCATTGTGACGTCGACGGGCGAGAAGGTTCCGCCGAACTTGCTCGAAATGAACATTGCTCTCGATCCACTCATCGATCAGGTGATGGTGGTCGGCGAGGGCCGACCCCGCATTGTCGCGGTCATCGTCCTTAACGGACCGGAATGGACGAAAGTCGCAAATGATCTAGACCTCGATCCTGACGCGACGGCCTCGCTTCATTCCGAGAATGCAATGAAGGTCGTCCTCGATCGAATCGCCGAGAAACTGCAAATGCTGCCGGCCCACTGTCAGGTGCACCAGGTTCACCTGACGCTCACTGAGTGGACTATCGAGCACGGGCTCGTGACGGCGACGCTCAAACTCAGACGACATGTACTCGAAAAGCACTTCTCGACCGAAATCAAGGAAATGTATCGGGATCGTCCAGCACCGGGTTGAGGCGGAAGCGACTATGAGAAGTCGGGCCAAAATGAGATATCGCAACTTCGCCTACGGCGCGATCTTTGAAGCTGGCCTTATGTCAACACCGGCCGCAACTGACGCTTGGCCGACCATCGTCCAATCGCGACGAAAACACGGGGCAAATAGTGCGGCACGTGAGGCCGTCTAGTGCCCGTTGAACCCCGACAAACCGAGCCAATTCAAGCGAGTGGGACGGAACCCTCACACGCCGACCGCTTGTTGCAGATGCTCGCCGATCTGTCTCAAGAGTTGCAGCCGCAGCGGCGTGGAATGCGCCAAGCCGTTCTGGACAGTGTGCTGGATCGCGATCTTGGTATCGACAGTCTCGCACGCATGGAACTGCTGCTCCGCCTCGAACGGCAATTTGGCGTTCGCGTGCCTGAAGATATCCTGATGGAGGCGGAGACCGCGCGCGACCTTCTGTTGGCGATCGAAAGCGGCGAAACCAGGGGCTTGGTCCTTCCGGAGAGGCACCGCGCGACCGCCATTGCCACGGCAGAGGCAGCCGCACCAGATGATGCCGCGACTCTGCTTGAGGCACTCGAGTTCCATTTGGAGAGGCATGCGGATCGTCCGCATATCCGGCACCTCACCGCGACAGGTACCGAGGAGTCGCTCACCTATGCCGAACTTTGGGCAGGGTGTCAGGCAATTGCCGGCGGGTTACGGGAACGCAACGTTCGCCAAGGTCAGACGGTGGCCATTATGTTGCCGACCGGGCTCGACTTTTTCCACACGTTCCTCGGTATCATCTTGGCTGGCGCGACTCCGGTCCCAATATATCCGCCGGCGCGGCGCAGTCAGATCGAGGAGCATTTGCGGCGACAGGCACGGATCCTGCGCAATGCGGAAGCGCGTATGCTCGTCACCACGGCCGAGGCGAGCGTCTTCGGCCGGATGATCCAGGCACAAGTGGAGACTATTGCCTCAGTCATCAGCACCGCCGAGCTCAGCGTCGCGGGAGGCAAGGCGTTACGCCCGAGGCTCCGGGGTGAAACGGTGGCGCTACTTCAATACACCTCGGGCAGCACGGGTGATCCGAAGGGCGTCATTCTGACGCACGCCAACCTCCTGTCCAATGTGCGCGGCCTCGGGCAGGTCTTCGATGTCACATCGAATGACGTTATCGTGAGTTGGCTGCCGCTCTATCACGATATGGGTTTGATCGGTGCTTGGCTCGGAAGCCTCTACCACGCCGCACCGCTGGTCGTCTTGTCACCACTCAGTTTCCTGGCTCGACCAGAGCGCTGGCTTTGGGCCATTCATCGGTTTCGCGGTACGTTATCTGCGGCCCCTAACTTTGCCTACGAGCTCTGCGTGCACAAGATCGCGGATGCCGATATCCAAGGCCTCGACCTCTCGACTTGGCGAATGGCGGGCAATGGGGCCGAACCGGTCCGAGCGTCAACAATCGAGAAATTCGTCGAGAGGTTCGAAAGCCACGGATTCGACCGTCGCGCCATCGCGCCCATGTACGGCCTTGCCGAGAATTCGGTTGCATTAACGGTCTCACCCCCGGGCCGCGAAGTCAGGATTGAACGCGTCGATCGATACGCGTACGGGCGGACGGGATACGCGGCAATCACGACCGCCGAAGTCCCAAGCGTCGCCAGATTTGTCAGTTGTGGTCCCCCGCTTCCCGGTCATGAAGTCCGCATCGTCGACGCTGCCGGGCGGGAACTCGGCGATCGGCAGGAAGGCCGCCTGCAATTTCGCGGTCCATCGGCGACGAAGGCCTATCACCGCAATCCCGAAAAGTCTGCGGAACTCTTCGACGGAGACTGGCTCAACGCTGGCGATGTCGGCTACGTAGACCGAGGAGAGGTCTTCGTGACCGGCCGGATCAAGGACATAATCGTCCGCGCCGGCCGAAATCTCTACCCGGAAGAGATCGAAAACGAGGTCGGCAATTTGCCCGGCGTTCGTAAGGGACGGGTCGCCGTGTTCGGGGCAAAGGATCCACGCGCAGGCACCGAAGAGCTTGTGGTCGTCGCGGAAACACGCGAGCGCAATCTCAAACTGCGGATAGAGCTGGAACGCCAAATCCACGCGCTCGTAACAACGCTCACCGAGATTCCGCCGGAGCACGTCATCCTGGCCCGCCCGGGAACAGTGCTCAAAACCGCCAATGGAAAGGTCCGGCGATCGGCTTGTCAGCAGGTATATGAAGCGGGCCGACTTGAACGTCCCCCGCCGCCCCTTTGGCAACAGATAGCCGGCGTTCTGCTCGCCAGTGTCGGGCCTGAACTCCGACGTTGGCGTCTTGCGACGGCCGCTTTCTTATATGCGATTCGATTCCAATTGACTTATCGCGCGATGGCGCCGTTCGCTTGGCTCTTGATCGCCCTCGTCCCCGGTCGCAGCAGGCGACGCCTCCTTTTTCGCTGGGCGACTTCGCTGTTCGTCCGCTTGCTCGACATTGTTCCGGCGGTAGAGGGACTCGACCGCCTTCCTCTCGACGAGCCCTACGTGTTGGTTGCCAATCACGGCAGCTTTCTCGACGGCCTCGTATTGGCGGCGATCCTGCCCGGCGACTACACCTTCACCGTCAAACGAGAAATCGCGGAGACGCCGATCGCGGGCACATTCTTGAGGCGGATCGGTGTCGCTTTCATCGAGCGGCTCGACATCTCAAGCGGGGTCGCGGACGCACGATCGCTCGTCCAACAGCTCACCACCGGCGAACCGTTGGTCGTCTTCCCCGAAGGGACATTTGATCGACGGCCGGGTCTAAGGCTGTTCCAGATGGGTGCATTCGTGACCGCAGCGCAGGCTGGAGTTCCCATCGTCCCGGTAGCGATCCAGGGAACCCGCGCCATTCTGCGTGGTGACGCTTGGTTCGCGCGCCGCGGTCGCATTGGTGTCACGTTTTCACCAGCGATTCGGCCAACGGGCGACGACTGGAAGGCGGCACTAGCGCTGCGGGACGAGGCGCGCATGGCGATCCTACGGAACTGCGGAGAACCCGACCTCGTGGATGAGCCCACCGCATTGCGCTTACGTGCCTCGGCGACGCGAGCTCGGCAGGGCCCTGGATAAAGGCCGGTCACTAGTCATCCCCGCTGTTCAAGAACAATTCATTCGACATAGGCGAAAACAGTTATCTCGACTTTGAATCCTTTATTATCTTAACGAGATCTGATTGAGGTTGGAAAGGTGGAGCGACACCAAGACCAATTGATTTTCCACAAGACGGGATTGTCATCCCATGCTTTAACTGCACGCATGCAAGGGTGATGTATCTATTTGCTGCACCCCAGTGGAGCGGTGCGTCAATGAGTCGGCATGGGGGCGGTCTAGATGGACCCTCTTTTCGACATTATGCGGATTCGCGAGCTATGTCGAAACCGTGTCGGCCACCCACGCCAGTCGAAGCTCAATGCCTTCGCGCATGATCGGCGGCGACACGATCCCCACATCTCTAATTGCGTGTCCTATCGCAGACGCGAATGCCAGAAAGTCGTCTAGCGACGTACGCTTTCGGCTAAACGAATGAACCAGCATGAGCGCTCGGCCCCAGCCATGCCGTTCGGTCTCATAAATTGCGGCGGCGGTGCGATGGATCAGCTGGTAACGTAACTCGTCCACGGCGTCGGGATTGAGCCCGAGCGTTTCGCAAAGATGCGCCAAACGGCGTTCCTTGCCCGGTGAGCCGTCTCGCCATTCGCGCACCAGCGGTCCGAAAGGCTCATCCACCTTGCCTTCGACGCCGATGACAGCGCGGCCCTCACGCAGTCGTACCAGCGCCAAGAGATCGGTTTGGCTCGGCCGGCCTGGCGTGCCGAGATCGGTCTTGCGCTCGAAAATGCCTTCGATGAGTTCCGCGCCTTGATACGCGGGTGCCGTGTTGAGAACAGCGCGCACCGTGTTCGGAATGTCGCCCGCCAAGACCCAGCTGTGGGCCAACTCGTAGGCCGAATAACCCTTCTGCCAATCGCCCTCACCCTTGGCTAGGAAGGGGATCACGTCCTCTGGCTTTTTGATTTCGTTGGCGCAGTTGAAATGGGGCATGAGCAATAATACCAGCCGACAAAAGCCGAGCTATAACCGAATCTTGGTGATGGCGTGATGTAGAGGCGGCGTATCCTGGCGATGTTGAGGTCGCCGATTTCCAAGAAGGAAGGATACGCCATGTACGAAGATAGAGTTGTTTCGTTTTCCCATCCAGGTGAGATTT
>JAAEOH010000208.1 GCA_024244645.1 Hyphomicrobiales bacterium | reverse complement strand
TCAATATCTCTCGACCTTTCGGCGTCAGACGGGCATTCTTGTGGATGTTCATTCGGTCCCTCTCCTGATGACTGATGGTATTGCAACTTCAGCCTTTCAGAATGGGAACGAGTGAACAACCTGGTGAGAACTCACAGCTAAGGCATCGCAGGGCCAGCCGCGGACAAAAAAAGGCCCCGCAATTGCAGGGCCTGAGTTCTGGCTGTTGGGAGGTACTATTCGCTGATGAGACGGCGCAGCAACTCGACTTCGTGCGAGAGCTTGGTGTCCTGCTCCAGAAGATTTTCAATCTTGCGCACGGCGTGCAGGACCGTTGTGTGGTCACGGCCGCCGAAGCGTCTGCCGATCTCCGGGAAGGATCGCGGGGTCATCGTCTTTGCCAGGAACATGGCAATCTGACGGGGCTTGACGATTATGCGCGTACGGCGGTTGGAGATCATTTCCTGCCTGGTCACGTTGTAGTGGCGCGAGACGATGCGCTGGATGTCCTCGATACGCACGCGCTTGGGCTCGCCCGCGTTGACCAGATGGCCGAGAAGTTCATCTACCCGGTCAATCGAGAGGGATGGCTCGAAGGAACGGCGGAAGAGCAGCTGATTGAAGGCGCCTTCGAGTTCACGGCCGCTGGAGGTCACATGCCGTGCAACATGGGTGAGGATTTCCGTCGGTATGTCGAGTGAACTGTCTTCCTGCTGGGCTGTGGCGAGGCGGCGCTTCAGGATCTCCAGGCGCATTTCATAGTCCGGCGCCTCGATCTCTATGGCGACACCACCCTGCAGCCGGGAGCGAACCCGCGCGTCAAGCGACTCCAGCTCCCAGGGTGCGCGGTCCGCCGCAACAACCACCTGCCGGGCCGAGTCCAGCAGCATATTGAGAAGATGACAGAATTCGTGCTGAATCGACTTGCCCTGCAGGAACTGCATGTCGTCGATGACAAGAAGATCAATGTTGCGCAGCGATTCCTTGAAAGACAGGGCATCGTTGTCGCGAATGGCAGTGGCAAAGCGCCACATGAAATATTCGGCGGTCAAGTATACAACCCGCGGCTTGCGTTCACTTTCATGTGCGGCGAGCGCGATGGCCTGCAGCAAATGGGTTTTGCCAAGCCCGACATTGGAATGGACAAAAAGTGGGTTGAAGCGGACCGCACTGCTGCCGGCTTCGGCGATGGTCTTGGCAGCGGCAAGCGCCACCCGGTTCGACGCACCTTCAACAAAAGCGCTGAACGAATAGCGGCCATCGAGCGGCGAACCCGAAACCGCACCACCTTCGGTGGGGCGCAGCTGGGCCTTCTTGGTTTTTGCAGCCATAAGTTGCGGCACCGGCGCACGATTTGCCTGGGTGCCAGCAGCCGTCGACTGCTTAACGTCGGAGATTTCCGATGACTGAATAAGACGGTTGCCGCGTGTCGCCGATCGCACAACGATCTCGACACGGCTGATTTCGGTATTTTCTTCGCTGAAAAGCTTGGTCAACAAGTCCAGATAACGGTTGTTGATCCATGAGCGTAAAAACGTTGTGGGTACTGACAGACGAACAATGCTTTGCGAAATGGATTCCAGTTTCAATCGACCGAACCAACTTGAAAAAACGTCCGGACCGACCTGTGCCTTCAGCCGGGTCTGAACCCGTCCGAAGAGTACGTCATGCGTCATATCTGATTTCCCCGCCTCCGTGGCAGGAGCAGCCAGCGTGGCAGGAGGTGGCGCGGCGTCTTTCGATTCCCACAATTTACTTCGCACCGAAGCTCCTGATAACCCCTGCATTTGGCCTTCTCCTGTATCGTTATTATTGTGCGGCCAAGCGGCCGACATCGCTAATTCAAACGAACAATCCCCAAACCTACTGAGCTTTATCCCCTTTCAATCTCCGTCACCGACTCCAACCGGTTTCGACAAGGCGCAACGGATCGCCAAGCGTAACCATCTTTCCCGGCTAGTGCGCTGCCCCTACTGCAAAGCGCACAGATGTCCCCATGTCCGGACTCGCACCCGAACCACAACCGGGATATTTTGATGAATCGTGCCGCGGATGCGAGCACTGCACTGAGGGAGAAAACAAAGAGCCACCGAAGTAGTTGGCAGCACCCTATTCAAAACTTGTTGTTTGCGACCTCCATGCAGGCACATTAAGGCAATGTTAACGTTCGAAGGTCAAGGCGGGTTTCGGCAAGAATCCGGCAGCATCGGCCCGCAGACACGGTGCGGCTCAAACGCGCATCCTGTGCGCCTTGCCCTAACGCGTTTGGAATCAAAGGCTTTTTAATTATCGAGGCGGCGAGTGTTGCAAAAAAACAAATAAACAAAAAAAATGACTTGACTCGAAAATAGTTCAACAAGTTTTCCGAAGGTCTATCAAGAAATCTTAATCCTCCTATATGCCTTTGTTTTTCAAAATAAAAACTTGTTTTTAAAGGTTAGGATCACAGACCATTATTACAGATTTATTACAGCGAGTTGATTGAATCGCAGAAGCCCGGCTGGAGGCCAGGCTGTGGTCGACAGAGCTAAATAATTGCAATTAGGCGCTGATTGCCTTTACGCGCTTCGCCAGACGCGAAACCTTGCGCGATGCGGTGTTGCGGTGAACGACACCCTTGGTCGCCGCGCGCATCAGCTCAGGTTGTGCCTGCTTGAGTGCTTCCGCGGCTGCTGCCTGGTCGCCGGTGGCGATCGCTTCCTCAACCTTGCGGACAAAATTGCGGACCCGCGAGCGGCGTGTCTTGTTTACTTCCGTGCGCTTAGCGATCTTCCGGGTCGCTTTTTTCGCCGAAGCTGTATTGGCCATCTAATTCTCTCTTTGCGTTCGTGCAACGCTCCATATCTTTCAGTCAGGTTTGCCAACCCGCTTTTGGACCGATAGGAGCAGAAAAAACTGAGGCGGCCACCGGGGCCACCTAATCCGTGCGGGGCATATAGCCGGAAAGTCCGGTGCCGTCAACGGTTCTTGAACTGCGCTTTGCGTTTCTCCGCAAATGCGCTCATGCCTTCCTTCTGATCTTCGGTGGCGAACAGCGAATGGAAGAGCCGCCGCTCAAACCGGATGCCCTCCTGAAGGGTAAGTTCGTATGACCGATCGACACTTTCCTTGACCATGCGGACCGAGGGTTGGGAAAAGCCGGCAATCTTTTCAGCTGCCTTGACTGCCGTTTCTATAAGCTCGGCCGGCGGCACGATCCGGGCGACCAGTCCGGCACGCTCGGCCTCTTCGGCGTCCATCATGCGGCCGGTCAGGCAAAGATCCATCGCCTTGGCCTTGCCAACGGCGCGCGTCAGCCGCTGGGTGCCGCCCATACCCGGGATGGTGCCGAGTGTGATCTCCGGCTGGCCGAATTTAGCGGTGTCGGCGGCGATGATGAAATCGCACATCATGGCAAGCTCGCATCCGCCGCCGAGCGCATAGCCGGCAACCGCCGCGATCATCGGCTTCTGCACATTGCCGACCCGGTCCCAGCCGCCGATGAAATTGCCCATATAGGCCTCGACAAAATTCAGATCCTGCATTTCCTTGATATCTGCGCCGGCGGCGAACGCCTTTTCGGACCCGGTAATGACGATGGCACCGATCTTCGCATCCGCATCGAAGCCCTGGACCGCATCGAGCAGTTCCGCCATCAGATCTGAATTGAGAGCATTGAGCGCCTGCGGACGATCCAGCGTGACCAGGCCGACGGCGCCACGGGTTTCAACCTTGATGGATTCATATGCCATGTTCGATCTTCCTTGTTCTTCAATCTAGAAAATATGGTCAGCGTTGACAGGCCGGACAATAGAATGTGGAGCGGCCGGTCTGCACGATGCGCCGGATTTTTCCACCACAGCCTTCACGTCTGCAAGGCTCCGCCTCGCGATCATACGTATTAAAGCTGTGCTGAAAATAGCCAAGTGTGCCGTCCGCCAGGCGGTGATCGCGCAGCGACGATCCGCCGGCCTCTATCGCCGCGGCGATGACCGAGCGGACGCAGCGCGTCAGCTCCTCAAGTCTCTTGACCGGCGCCCCATCCGCAGTGACGAGCGAACCAGCGGCGCGGCGCGGAGAAAGCCGTGCCTGCCATAGCGCCTCGCACACGTAGATATTGCCGAGACCGGCGATGATCTTCTGATCAAGGAGCGCCGCCTTCAACGGCGCCTTTTTACCGGCAAAGTGGTTTGCGAGATGCGCCGCATTGAGCGCGTTTCCGGTCGGCTCAACGCCCAGATCGCGGATCAGCGGATGCGCGTCGAGACCATCGGTGTCGGTCAGCAGCATGAAACCGAAACGCCGAGGATCATTGTAGACAACCCTCGCGCTGCCGGAGGAACCGGCGAGGTGGAAGACGACATGATCGTGCCGTTCGTTTTTGCTTCGGTCGTGGTGAAAGTCTCCCGGCGTGTTCACCGTGCCGCTGCTGTCGACATAGTAGGAACCGGACATGCCAAGATGCGAAATCAGCACCGCGCCGTCATCAAATCCGATCAGCAGATATTTGGCGCGCCTTTTCAGGCGGGTAACGCGGCGCCCCTCGATGCGTGCGGCGAAATTATCCGGAAACGGGAAGCGCAGATCGGCGCGGCGCTGTTCGACGCGTTCAACGACCGCGCCCTCCATTGCCGGCTGCAGGCCGCGGCGGACAGTTTCGACTTCGGGCAGTTCTGGCATCGGGCCCCGGTGCGTTGGCTTTTGGTTCGACGTGATCTATAAGCGGCGCGACTTTGCCGCACCTGCAAACTGATGAGCCTGATAGCGCATCTTTACGCCTTAGGCTATTGTTCCGGCTGAATTGAGTATCGGAGTTCCTTGAATGTCTGAAACGCGTACGTCCGCAACCGGTGGCATGGAAACATCCTACGGCTACAGGCGGGTCGGTGAAGAGGAAAAGCAGGGGCTGGTCAACGATGTCTTCCACGGCGTTGCCAGACGCTATGACATCATGAATGACGTCATGTCCTTGGGCATGCACCGGGTGTGGAAGGACGCGATGATCAGCGCCCTCAATCCCAAGCGGAATGAGAACTACAAGGTGCTCGACGTTGCCGGCGGCACGGGCGATATCGCTTTTCGCATTGTTGAAGCCTCGCGGCAAATGGCGCATGCGACGATCCTCGACATCAACGGTTCGATGCTCGATGTCGGTCGCCAGCGGGCACAAAAGCGCCGGCTCGAAAACAATCTGACCTTTGTGGAAGCAAACGCCGAAGACTTGCCTTTCGAGGACAACAGCTTCGATGCCTATACGATCGCCTTCGGCATCCGCAATGTTCCGCGCATCGACGTTGCCCTCAAGGAGGCTTACCGGGTGATGAAGCGAGGCGGACGTTTCCTGTGTCTTGAATTTTCCGACGTCGATCTGCCGCTTTTCGAAAAAGTCTATGACGCCTGGTCGTTCAATGCCATTCCGCAGTTCGGCAGGGTGATCACCGGCGATGGCGAAGCCTATCGCTATCTTGTCGAATCCATCCGCAAGTTTCCGGACCAGCACAATTTTGCGGCGATGATCGAAACCGCCGGTTTCTCCCGGGCAAAGTGGACCAACTATACGGGCGGCGTGGCCGCATTGCATTCCGGCTGGAAGCTCTAATTTTAATCCCTCGCTGAAACGGCCCGGCAGTTCATGAACAGTTTCCTTGCCTATTTTCGTCTGATGCGTGCCGGCTGGGTCATGGCCCGCGAAGGGGTTGTCGCTTCACTACCGGTCGAAGGGCTGCGCGGTCCGGCAAAACTCGGACACCGGCTGGCGACCCTCATTGCGCGCCGCAACGTGCAGCGGGCGGACCGTGCCGAACGCCTGACGCGTGCGGTTGAGCGGCTTGGTCCGTCCTATGTCAAGCTCGGCCAGTTTCTTGCGACACGTCCCGATGTTGTCGGCTCGGCACTGGCGCAGGATCTTTCACTGTTGCAGGACCGCATGGACACGTTCTCGCAGGAGAGCGCGCGGGAGCGCATCGTCGGCTCGCTGGGTCGCGAAATCGACGATCTTTTCATTGAGTTCGGCGAGCCGATCGCCGCCGCATCCATCGCTCAGGTTCATCCGGCCGTAACAAGCGACGGCAACGGTACACGCAAGGTGGCCGTGAAAGTGGTGCGGCCCGGCATCCGCAAACGTTTCTATCGGGACCTGGATGCTTTCTACCTCGTTGCGCGCCTGGCCGAACGCCTTGCACCGGCGACCCGACGACTGCGCCCCGTCGACGTTGCGCGCACGCTGGAGCAGACAACAAAGATCGAGATGGATTTCCGGCTCGAAGCAGCGGCTTTGTCGGAACTGACGGAAAACACCCGCGACGATCCCGGGTTCCGGGTGCCGCAGGTGGACTGGGAGCGGACCGGACGCGACGTCGTCACGATGGAGTGGATCGACGGCATCAAGATCGCCGACATCAAAGCACTCGAAGCGGCAGGTCACGATCTCGGCCATTTGTCGGAGGTGCTGATCCAGTCGTTTCTGCGCCATACGCTGCGCGACGGCTTCTTCCATGCCGATATGCACCAGGGCAACCTGTTTGTGGATGAAAGCGGCACCATCGTCGCAGTTGATATGGGCATCGTCGGCCGGCTTGGCAAAAAGGAACGGCGCTTTCTTGCCGAAATCCTCTACGGCTTCATCCGCCGCGACTACAAACGCGTCGCCGAAGTGCATTTCGAAGCGGGCTATGTTCCGGCCCACCACGACCGGGCCAGCTTTGCCCAGGCGATCCGCGCAATCGGCGAGCCGATCCACGGCCAGTCGGCCGAAACCATTTCCATGGCGAAGCTGCTGACACTGCTTTTCGAAGTTACGGATCTGTTCGACATGCAGACCCGGCCTGAGCTCATCATGCTGCAAAAGACCATGGTGGTGGTCGAGGGTGTTTCCAGGCTGCTCAATCCGCATTTCAACATGTGGAAGGCGTCGGAACCCGTGGTCGGTGACTGGATCGCGCGTAATCTGGGGCCGGCGCGTGTGGTTACCGACATCAAGGACGGGCTGCATGCGGCGGCAAGGCTGGCGGAACAGGCGCCTGAAATCGCTGCCCGGGCGGAACGGTTTTCGGAAGAGCTGGATGCGATGAGCCGCGATGGTTTGCGTTTTGACGAGGAGACCGCGCAGTCCATCGGCAAAGCCGAAGCGCGCCATTCGCGCTCCGGACGGATTGCCCTTTGGGTGATTGCGTTGACTGCAATATATATCGCATTTCAATTTTGATTTGATTTCAACGCATGCATTTTGGTAGAGTCTTTGACTAGGAGACGCTATCATGGCCAGCATCACCATCCGCAATCTCGATGACGCGACCAAGCAATTGCTGCGCGAGCGCGCCGCCCGCAACGGCCGGTCGATGGAAGAAGAGGTGCGGCATCTGCTGCGGGGTTCGACCACTCCGGCGAACGCCGATGCCGCTGAGATATGGCCGGAGCCAGCCGGCAGCACGACGCTCACCGGCAAGCGGATCCTGCTGATCATCACCGGCGGGATTGCCGCCTACAAGTCGCTCGATCTCATCCGCCGGCTGCGTGAGCGCGGCGCTGCAGTGCGGCCGGTGATGACAAAGGGCGCCAAGGCATTCATCACGCCGCTTGCCGTCGGCGCGCTCGCCGCCGACACGGTTTTCGATGAACTGTTTTCGCGCGAGGACGAGCACGATGTCGGTCACATCCGGCTTGCCCGCGAGACCGATCTCGTTGTCGTCGCACCGGCGACCGCTGACTTTATCGGCAAAATGGCGCTCGGACTTGCCGATGATCTCGCATCGACCGTGGTGCTGGCCAGCAACCGGCCACTGCTTGTGGCACCGGCAATGAATCCGGTCATGTGGAACGCACCCGCCTTTCAGCGCAACATGCAGCTGCTGCGCCACGACGGTGCACATGTCGTTGGCCCCGTGCGGGGCGAAATGGCCGAGAGCGGCGAAGCCGGAACCGGGCGCATGGCAGAACCCTTGGACATCGTTGCCGCCGTGCAGGCCATTGTCGACGACCGCCCGAAGCCGCTTGCGGGCAAAACAGCAATCGTGACATCGGGCCCAACCCACGAGCCGATCGATCCGGTACGCTATATCGCCAACCGCTCATCGGGGAAGCAGGGCCATGCGATCGCCACCGAGCTTGCGGCGCTTGGCGCGGCGGTCACGCTGGTTTCCGGACCCGTCACCATTGCAGATCCAACGGGCGTGGCAACCGTGCATGTCGAAAGCGCGCGCGAAATGCTCGATGCGGTCGAACAATTGTTGCCGGCCGATATCGCGGTGATGGTGGCGGCGGTGGCAGACTGGCGCACAGCCGATGAATCGGGCGAGAAGATCAAGAAGCAGCCGGGCAAGGCGCCGCCGCCGCTCAAACTGACAGAGAACCCCGACATTCTCAAAACGGTGGGTCATCACAAGAAGCGACCCAGGCTGGTCGTCGGTTTCGCGGCGGAAACCCAGAACCTCATCGACAATGCCCGGGCCAAGCTGGAGCGCAAGGGCGCCGACTTTATTGTCGCCAATGATGTGTCACCGGAAAAGGGCGTGATGGGCGGCGACCGCAATCTGGTGCGGATCGTCTCCGCGTCAAGCGTCGAAGACTGGCCGGAAATGGACAAACAATCCGTTGCCGCAAAACTGGCGCAGGAAATATCGTCAAAGTTTCAAACCGCGATTGCCTGATCCCATTGCCGCGGTTCAAACGGGCTTATCGTCAGCCCCTTGGCACCGACGCGCACAAAACTACCGGAGGGAATTTCGGACCAGCGGCTGATATCCTCATCAAAGGGTTCCGACACGAGACAATAGCCATCATCCGCCGACGCGGCAGACATCGGGCTCGAATAGAGCGTCGGCGCATGCCGGTCAGTGGCATAGCGCACGCAATAAAGCGCCTCGCCGTCGCTGTAGGCGGCGGTGAACCGGATCAGCGGCCTGATAGAGCGCGCAGCGGCCTGCGAAAGCACATATCCGAGGGCGTCCTCCATGGCGCGCTTCGGATCAGTTTCAAGCCCGAATTCAAGGGCAAGCAGAAACAACAGTTCAGAGTCCGTCGATCCCCGCCGCTCCGCATAAAGCGTATCGCTCAGCCGCGCCTCCAGGGGCCGCTCAAGGCTGTCGAAACCGCCGAGTTGACCGTTGTGCATAAACGACCAGCGCCCGTGCACAAACGGATGACAATTGTCCCTTGTCGTGCGGCCGGCGGTCGATGCCCGTACATGGGCAAGGAACAGCCCGGAGCCGATCTGCCGCGACAGTGAACGCAGATTGTCATCGGACCAGGCCGGCAGAATGTCGCGATAGTGTCCGGGTTCGGCGCGCTCGCCATACCAGGCGATACCAAATCCGTCGCCGTTGGTGGCGGTCTTGGCTTCGGTTGCGCATTGCGACTGCTCGATCAGCGAATGCGCCGGCGAGGTCACGAGATCCTCAAGAAACCGCCGCCTGCCGCGGTAGGTCACCCATCGGCACATGATCAGCGTTTGCCTTGTTCAGATGGAATCATTTGACCGGTCCTGTTTTGGATACGCACCAGGCCGATTGCGCATTGTGGCCCCAAACCTCCACAAACGGTCGCAAACGGTGCCCGAGGGCGGTGCTGCCCGGCCCCTTCATCGTTGCTTGTCGCACTCTTTTTTGATTTCAGGGGTGGAGAAAACCGGTCCATCTGCAGGTGAGCAGCGTCCGTCCGGCGCGCTCCCATCGCGCCTGTCCGAGTGGACCGGGTTTCCGCCATCAAATGATCCCACCTGATCAAGGCAAGCTGCCTATACTTGCCGGTTGTGCATGCGGTGGTGCATGATGTTGATCTTGCTGCTTGCCGTCTTTTCAAACAGGAACGGCAAAAAAGCGTGCACAAAGGCTGCGCAGGATGCGAGAAAGAGGCGGGCGGAAAACCCCGCGGCGAAGCGCATGTGTTCCAGATAAGTCTCTTCGACGGATTGCGGATGTTCGGTAAACAACCGGGTGATCGGTTTTGTCATGGTGGTCATCCCTCAAGCGGCTTGTTCTGATTGCGGACAGAATAGGCCGATTGGGACGGGATATGTTCCCAATATTTCTGGAAATTTCCTGATAATTGGGATATCTGTCCCAATCATGCGGAAAATTGATGAAATAGATCTCAAAATGCTCGAAGAATTGCAGCGTGATGGCAACCTCTCCATCGATTCGCTCGCCGAACGGGTTCACCTGTCCCGCAACGCCTGCTGGCGGCGGCTGAAGGCACTGGAAGAACAGCGGGTGATCAAGGGCCGTGTCGCGCTGGTCGATGCCGAGCAGGTGGGCTGCGGGCTTTCCGTCTTCATTTTCATCCGTACCGCCAACCATGATCCGGACTGGCTTGCCCGATTTCGCAAAGCCGTGGTCAGCCTGCCGGAAATCACCGGCGTGCACCGCACCAGCGGCGAGCTCGATTATGTGCTGCGGGCGCGGGTTGCCGACGTCAAGGCCTATGACCGGCTCTACCAGCAGCTCATAGCAAAGGTGCCGCTCGCCGACGTCAACGCCTCCTTCGTCATGGAGGACATCAAGGACACGACGGCGCTGCCGCTTGTCAACGGCGTGTGATCGCCAACCGGCATTTCGTCTTCGAATGCTGAACGGTGCGTCTCCGGGGCCGTTCTTATTTCCCGCTCCGCGATCGCTATATTCGGCATCAACAAGGAGAAAGGCCATGTCCATCAGACCGGTCAAACAGATTTCATCCGCAGTTCCGACCACGGAAGGCGCCGGGGTCAAACTGCACCGTGCCTTCGGCTTCAACGATCCGACGCTGGCCGATCCCTTTCTGCTGTTCGACGATTTCCGCAACGAGCATCCGCAGGATTATCTGCCAGGATTTCCATGGCATCCGCATCGCGGCATCGAGACGATCACCTATGTGCTGGCGGGCACGGTCGACCATGGCGACAGCTTGGGCAACCAGGGAACGCTGGGTGCCGGCGATGTCCAGTGGATGACCGCCGGCAGCGGCATCATGCACCAGGAGATGCCGCAGGGCGACGGGAGCGGCCGCATGCACGGCTTTCAGCTTTGGGCCAATCTGCCGTCATCGCTGAAAATGACCGATCCGCGCTACCAGGACATCGCCGCCGCCGATATTCCGGAGGTGATCGACGATGACGGCACCGTGGCGCGCGTGGTGTGCGGTGACTTCTGGGGCAGGTCGGGTCCGGTCGACGGCGTATCGGCCGATCCGTTGTATCTCGACATTTCGGTACCGCCGGGCAAACGCAAGACCCTTCCGGTCGACACATACCGTTCGGCCTTCGCCTATATCTTTGCCGGATCCGGCAGCTTTTCCGGCGCGTCAAAACCGTTCGGCGTCTTGACCGAAAAGGAAATCGGCGGCGAGGAAATCCTGCTGCGCGACCAGTCGGGGGACCGAACGCTGGTGGTCTTCGACACGGGCGACGCGATTAGCGTGCAGGCGGGCGACGAAGGCATCCGCTTTCTGTTGGTGTGCGGCAAGCCGATCGAGGAACCGGTCGCCTGGCACGGACCCATCGTGATGAACACCTGCGAAGAGCTGGTTCAGGCGGTGCGCGAGCTGCAGTCAGGCACGTTCATCAAGAGCTGAGGTCGGCAGCCAAACCGGTGTGGGGCGAGATTTTGCCGTCGCGCAGTTCATCGAAAACCGGCACCGCATCGGGCAGGCCGGCTGTCGTCTCGTAGGTCAGCCACGCGCCGCTTTTTTCAGCCGCCGAGCGCCAGAATGCAATGGCGCGTTTTTCAAACTCGCCCTTGCCCCACTCGCCGGCGCGTTTGTGAATGTGGCCGGGTGCAAAGAACATGGCGCTGCGCTCGCGGATAAAATCCGGACCCATCCGGTTTTGCGACCAGTGGGTCACCCCGACATTTGAGCAGTAGCGCATGTTGTCGCCGAGATGCGCATGCAGATCGGACAGAACCGAGCCGGAGCCCGACATGTCGACGATGGCCGTTGGTTTTCCCGCATCGACCGAGGCGATGGAGTCATAGGAAAGAACCTCGTCATAAAGGCCGAGAGATCGGACCAGCTCAAGGTTCCGGTCGGATGTCATGCCGATGCTTGCCGGTGCACCGGCATCTTCAGCCAATGCGTAGGCCAAGCCGATGGCTGTCTTGCTGGACGCGCTGATGACGACAATCTGCTCGGCACCGAACCAGCCATTGTCGGAAAAGAAATCCTGCAGGCAGAACGACGTCGCATAGAGCGGATGCAGCACCATGCGGGCATTGTCGAGGGCGCGCTCATAATCCGGCTGACCGGCAAGCCGCATATAGGAATTGTAGACCGGCGGCAGTTCGCTGCGATGGGCGGCACCGTCGAAGAGCCGCGTGCCGCTGATCTTTTCAGGGCGCATGATAAGATGCGTCGCCATCGGGAAATAGCCATAGAGCCGTTCGCCGACCGGCACATCGGCAGCCCGTGATGCAACGACGTCGGCAAATCCCGAGACGGGAATGATGCCCCAGCCGCCATCGCCGTTTTCCAGCGGCGGAAAGAAGTTCCAGTAGCCGATGCGCTCACCGACGACGCCATAGGTGATGTTGTTGGCCGTCAGGCCGAAGCGGTCGATTTTGACCAGCACCTCGCCTTCCTGCAGGGCCGGATCGCCGTCCTCGACCAGCCGGCGGGTGGAAAGGTCGTCCTTGCGGACCTGAAACTGCTGCTGCGTCATGCTTTCCTCCCGGGATCGCTCACGCCGCCTTCTGGGCGTGATATTCCTTGACGTGGGCGAAGCGGATCGCCGGCCAGCGTTCGGATTCATAGTTCAGGGAAAATCCGTCCGAGGCCATGAAGACGGCATCGCCGTCGAGATCGCGGGCGATGTCGCCGCGCTTGGCGTTGATGAATTTGTCGACGTCGGCTTCCGCGTCGGCAGAAATCCACCGGCAGATGTTGAAACGCGCCGCTTCGAAACTCACCGGCAGGCCGTATTCGGTCTGCAGACGTACTTTCAGAACATCCAGCTGCAGGGCGCCGATGACGCCGACGATGGCGGGCGAGCCGTCTTCCGGTGAAAACAGCTGCACGACACCTTCTTCGGCCATCTGCTGCAACGCCTCCTTCAGCTTCTTGGCCTTCATCGCGTCCTCAAGCCGCACGCGGCGCAGAATTTCCGGCGCAAAGTTCGGAACGCCCTGGAAGACGATGTCCTCGCCCTCGGTGAGCGTGTCGCCGATGCGCAGCGTTCCGTGGTTGGGTATGCCGACCACGTCGCCGGCATAGGCATCGTCGGCGAGCTGGCGCTGATGGGCAAAGAAGAACTGCGGGGCGGACAGCCCGAGCGTCTTTCCGGTGCGCGACAGCCGTGCCTTCATGCCGCGCTGCAGGCAGCCCGAACACACGCGCACAAAGGCGATGCGGTCGCGGTGATTGGGATCCATATTGGCCTGTATCTTGAAGACGAAGGCGGTCATTTTCGGATCGGTGGCGCTGACCAGCCGCTCGTCGGCCTGCTGGGCGCGCGGCTGCGGTGCATATTTGCCAAGCGCGTTGATCAGGTCGCGCACGCCATAATTGCGCAGCGCCGAGCCGAAATAAACCGGCGTCAAATGGCCCTCGCGGAAGGCATCGAGATCAAACGGGCGGCAGGCCTCTATGGCAAGCGAGGTCTCCTCGATGAATGTGTCGCGCTCGTTTTCCGGCAGCAGGCCGGCGGCGCTGTCGGCCTCAGGCCCGTTGACCGGCGTCGGGATTTCCTCGCTGTCCTTCTGCCGCACCGAATTGTCGGCAAGATGGTAGGTGCCGGCAAAGGTGCGGCCGCGACCGACCGGCCAGGTCATGGGCGCGGTGTCGAGCGCCAGCTTGTCCTCGATCTCGTCGAGAATCTCGAACGGATCGCGGCTTTCGCGGTCCATCTTGTTGACGAATGTGATGATCGGAATGTCGCGAAGCCGGCAGACCTCGAACAGCTTCAGCGTGCGCGGCTCGATGCCTTTTGCCGCATCAATGACCATGATCGCCGCATCGACCGCCGTCAGCGTGCGGTAGGTGTCATCGGCGAAATCCTCGTGGCCGGGCGTATCGAGCAGGTTGAAGACATGATCGCCATATTCGAAGGTCATGACGGAGGTGACGACGGAGATGCCGCGATCGCGCTCGATCTTCATCCAGTCGGAGCGCGAATGCATGCGGTCCTTCTTGGCCTTGACCTCGCCGGCAAGCTGAATGGCGCCGCCGAACAGCAGCAGCTTTTCGGTCAGCGTGGTCTTGCCGGCGTCAGGGTGCGAGATGATGGCAAACGTGCGCCGGCGTGCAACGGCCTTGGCCAGATGGTCTGTCATGCGGAGAAAATCCTGTTGAATTGCGGCTCTTCTAGCGCCTGTTGCCCGCCGTTGCAATTGACGAACGAAATCGATGCGGCAAGAGTGCGGCATGAGCGACCATCAGGAAATCCATTTACCCGCCAACGGCAGTGCGGGGCCGACAATAGGGCTTGTGCGCCTGCCGCATGGGGACGGGCTTGATCTGCCCGCCTACGAGACGGCCGGCGCGGCCGGCATGGATCTACGCGCCGCCAATGCCGCGCAGGTGCCGATCGTCCTTGCGCCCGGGGCGCGGATGCTTGTACCGACGGGTTTTGTCTTTGAAATTCCGGACGGCTTCGAAGCCCAGATCAGACCGCGTTCCGGTCTGGCCTACAAGAACGGCATCACCTGCCTCAACACGCCCGGCACGATCGACAGCGACTATCGCGGCGAGGTGCAGGTGCTGCTGATCAATCACGGCGAAGAGGATTTCACGATCGAACGGGGCATGCGCGTTGCACAGATGATCATTGCGCCGGTGGTCCGGGCGACAATCGAGGAACGCACGCTTGCCGAAGAGACCGCCCGTGGCAGCGGCGGCTTCGGATCGACCGGACAGGCCTGAGCCGGACGGGAACAGCCTGCCCGGCGGACAGGCTGCATATGGGTCTCATGTTCTCAACTGCCCTGATCGGGCACGGCGGCAATATAGACAAATTCGACCAGGTGGTCCCGGTTGAATGCACCGACCTGCTGCAAAATGTCCTGGTTGGCGTTCCTGAAGCGCTCACCTTGTTTCCGGTCTTCATAGTGGATGACAACGACCTCATCGGGTGTTTCGATGCCGGCGGCGCGCAGGCCGGCTACAAATCCCTCATTCGCCCAGGCATCCGGGGTGTCCGCCGCAACGGCGTTGATCTTTGCCAGGTCGTTCTCGCGGGCGGACGGATCGGCATTGTTGTACCGGCTGATCTTGAAAATATACGCCCTTTCGCCGGCGGCCTCGGTTGCCTTTTGAAGCAGGATCGGCCCTTCGACCGCTACCGCGCCGCCCTGCAACACCGCGGCCAGCGTGTCCCGGCCCGTCGCTTTGCCCAGGACGCCGTCATCACATGAAAGGAGGACGAACCGCTGCGGCGCGCCGACATCAAGGCCGCCCTGGGTTCCGGCCACGGCGCCGCGACGCCACACGGAACAGCCGTCATCCGCCAGACCGGAGATCGACTGCGTAAAAGCCTCGTTCTGCGCATTCGAGTGCAGGATAAACAATCCGCTCGATGCGGTCTGTCCCGCAGCCGTGCCGGCTGCGACGAGGCCGGCGAAACCGCACAACGCGGCAAGCGCAGATTTTACCGCGCGGCCCGGGTATCTATTTGTTTGTTTCACAGACATACCTCATTCCTTTCAATTTTGGTGCGATTTTTCAACGATATTTGACGAATACCGGCGCGTCACGGTTTTCCTTTGCCAAGCATTGGTGTAAGTACGCACCAATGAATGCATGGGACGATTACCGGATAATCCTGGCGCTGGAGCGCTCCGGTTCGGTGCGCGGTGCAGCGCAGGCGCTCAGCGTCAATCACGCAACGGTTTCAAGACGGCTTGCCGCCCTCAACAGGCGGCTCGATGCCGCGGTATTCGAGCGGATCGAGGGCCGGTACCGCGCAACCGCACAGGGAAAACCACTGGTCGCAGGGGCACTGCGCATGGAGGAAGCCGCCTACGCCGCCGAACGCGAGATGGCAGGCCTCGACCAGTCCATGAGCGGCCGGCTGACCCTGTCGCTTCCAGATGTCGTCGCCAAATGCCTGCTGATGGAAGACCTCGGCCGCTTCTGTCACGAGCATCCGGACATCGAACTGGTCCTGCACACGTCCCACAGTTTTGCCGACCTCGACCGCCGCGAGGCCGACCTGGTGTTGCGTATTTCAAACCACCCTCCGGACCATCTTGTCGGCCGTCGGCTGTTCAAATACGCCCGCAGTTGCTATTGCGCGCCACACTATCTGGCCAACACAGCGTTCGCGCGCTTGCGCTGGCTCGGCTGGCCGGACGATGCCGACAGGCCCGAATGGGTGCAGGAAACTGTGTTTCCCGATGTTCCCGTCGGCATGCGGATCGAGGATCCGATGGTGCGCCATGCCGCGGCCCTTGCCGGGCACGGCCTGATCTTCGACGCATGTTTTGTCGCCGATCGCGCAGCCGGGCTGGTGCGTGTTCCCGGTGCGCTGCCCATCCTGGATCGCGATATCTGGGTCCTCACCCATCCAGACATGAAGGCTGCCCCCAAGGTCGCGGTCCTGTTCCGGTTCCTTGTCGAGGCCATTTCACTAAAGCGGGGTCTCATTGAAGGCCGGCCGGCCACCGCCTGAACTGTTCCGGTGGCAAAACATCGCCAAAACGCCTGCCGGAGGGGCTTGCATTGGCTCTCCATCCTTCCTAACTAAGCGGCGTCAGCAAACGGAGTTTTTATGCGCGGACGCAAAGAGTCCCGGTAAAGCCCGGTCAGGGAAGGCCGGGCGAACAATGTGAAGATGCCGGCGGCACTCTCGCCGCGGCATGCATTGTGGTACGCGCGTGAGCGCATTTTGTTCATACGGGATGTGCTCCAGAAACTTCGGACACTTCAATGGACATTTCAAAGCACGAGCAACGGGTGCTGCACCTGCTTGCCCAAGGCGGCCATATCCTCGTCGAGAAGGACGAGCGGGCCCATATCGTCGACAATTCCTGCGTGACGCGGGACGGCTGGTACTGGAGGGGGTGCACGCAGGCGCTTTTCCGGAAACTGAAACGCCGGTGACCTGCCACTGAACTTTCATCCGGCCTGATTTAGGGTCCGGCGTATTGGACACCGACAGTGAAGAATCCGACATCAGCGTTATTGCAGAGATTTTCGCTCTCTCCAGTCCACGACGGATAAGAGGTGTTAACTTCGCAAAACTGCGGCCGTTAAGCGATGGCCAAATCCCCAATCCCGTTAGCTCAAATCTACCTTGCAAAAAGTCGACAATCGTATTTAGCCGCTATTGGCCGTCCATGACCTCGAATGAACCAACGTCCTTTTCGTACAAAAACACCGGTGGCACCGGTACGTTCATTATGAAACTTTCAATTAGCTTTGATTTCTTTCCGACATCCCATCGAAGCCTTCGCTGATATTCTGGGCGCAAGTTGCCCCATTTTCGGCCTTCGATGAAATCCACAACGTGTGGCAAAAAGAAATCGTTTCGATCTTGTACAACCCTGAGCCTGCCAGTTTCGAAGTGTTTTTCGATTGTCTTGTCTGTCGCATTAGGAGCTACGACTGGAACTTCTATCTCTGCTTCTTCATCAATTTCGTCAAATTCTGCCGGATCGCTCATTGTGGCCTCATATTGATTTTGTGCTAGCTCATCATCAAACATATAAACTCGAAATCAAATTTGCTTCTCAACTGAATGCCGGTTTTTGCTCGAGTCTGAATCTGAAGAAAACCGGAATATTTTGCGCAAGAGTTGGAATAGGAATTGAAATAAGTTTCTAAGCCGCGGCGGCGAGCCCGTCGCCGGGGAGCCGATAGGATATCGCCTCGGCAATATGCATGCGCCCGACGCCCGTCGCGCCATCGAGATCGGCAAGGGTGCGGGCGACCTTCAGCACACGGTGATAGGCGCGGGCGGAGAACTTCATCCGTTCGGCCGCATTGTGCAGCAGCGCCCTGCCGGCCCGGTCGGGTGCGGCGACCTCTTCAATCAGCGCGGTCGGACACAGCGCGTTGGCGGTGATCCCGGGATGACCGCGTTGCATGAACCGGTCCTTCTGGCAGGCGCGCGCCAGTGCCACCCTTTGCGCCACCGCGACGCTGTTTTCGCCGGCACCGGGCTTGATGAGATCGGCGGCGGTCACGGCGGGAACCGAAATCCGCAGATCGATGCGGTCGAGCAGCGGGCCGGAAATGCGCGCCTGATAATCGGCCTGGCAACGCGGACCGCGGGCACAGCTGTGGCGGGTTCGTCCGCCATGCCGCAGCGGCAGGGATTCATCGCGGCAATCAGCTGGATGCGCGCCGGATAGTTGACATGATGATTGGCGCGGGCAATCACGCATTCACCGCTTTCGAGCGGCTGACGCGGCGAATCAAGCACCTGCGGCGTGAATTCCGGAAATTCATCGAGAAACAGCACGCCGTTATGGGCGAGCGACACTTCGCCGGGCCTTGCCCGGAAACCGCCACCCACCATGGCGGCCATGGAGGCGGAATGATGCGGCGCGCGGTAGGGGCGCCGGTCCGACAGCTCGCCGCTGGTCAACAGCCCGGCGATCGATTGGATCATCGACACTTCCAGGAGTTCGGACGGCTGCAGCGGCGGCAAAATGGACGGCAGGCGGGCGGCCAACATCGACTTGCCGGAACCGGGCGAACCGGACATCAGCAGATTGTGGCCGCCGGCCGCGGCCACTTCCAGGGCGCGTTTTACCGTCTCCTGACCCTTGATGTCACACAGGTCCGGAAGATCATCGACCGCACCGCGCGTGGCCGGTTCGGGCCGCGACAACACCTGCGGCCCTTGAAATGATTGGCCATGGCGATAAGGCTTCTGGGCGCCAGTATGTCCAGATCGGCACTCGCCCAGGCCGCCTCGGCTCCGCAGCCGGACGGGCAGATCAACCCTTTGACCGGCTGTTGGCGCCGATGGCCGCAGGCAGGGTTCCGGCCACGGACGTAATGGTTCCGTCCAGCGACAATTCGCCGAGCACCACACATCCGGCCAGCGCATCGGCCGGAATGGCGCCGAGCGCGGCCATGAGACAGAGCGCAATGGGCAGATCGAAATGACTGCCCTCCTTGGGAAGATCCGCCGGGGCCAGATTGACCGTTACCTTTTTTGCCGGCAGCGAGAGACCGGATGCGTGCAGCGCCGCCTGCACGCGCTCACGGCTTTCGGCAACCGCCTTGTCCGGCAGACCGACAATGTTCATGCCGATCTTGCCGGGGGCGACCATGACCTGCACATCGACCGGTACGGCGCTGATGCCCTGAAATGAAACCGTGCTGACACGCGATACCATCTGCCAATCCACTCCCGCGCCGTTGCAGCCTATGGGCGTATATATACCTGAATACACCATTGGCGATTGGTCGACAAGAACAAAATATGAACAAAAGTCCGGAAGCCGAACAAACCTCCCTGCGCATGCGGCTGGACGGGACGCCGGTTAGACGATATGTCCATGGCGCGCCCTTTCCGGGCGCCTTGCGGATCACAGGAAAACGAACAGGTAGGCGCCATGACAATTCGGCTTCACAAGGGCGACATCAGCGAAAACGATGCAGCACGCTATACCGGTGATATTGCCATTGATACCGAAACGCTCGGCCTGAAACCCCACCGCGACCGCCTGTGCGTGGTGCAGCTGTCACCTGGCGACGGCACCGCCGATATCATCCAGATCGACAAGGGGCAGAAAAGGGCCGCCAATCTCACCGCCCTCCTGAAAGACCGCAAAAAAACCAAGATCTTCCATTTCGGCCGTTTCGACATCGCTGTCCTTTTCCACACATTCGGCATTACCTGCGAACCGGCGTTCTGCACCAAGATCGCCTCGCGCCTGACGCGGACCTATACGGACCGGCACGGGTTGAAGGACAATCTGCGCGAATTGCTGGATATCGACATATCCAAACATCAGCAATCCTCCGACTGGGCCGCGGATGCGCTCAGCGATGCGCAGCTCGACTACGCGGCGTCCGACGTTCTTTACCTGCATGCGCTGCGCGACAAGCTGCAGGAACGGCTCGACCGGGACGGGCGGGCAAAACATGCCGAGGCCTGTTTCAAATTCCTGCCGACACGGTCTAAGCTCGATCTGATCGGCTGGGATGAGACGGACATCTTTGCCCACAGCTGATGGCGCTCCGCCGGCCCTCAAGAAAAAGTGCCCGGGGCGACTTTGACTTGCCCAATAATCCGGTTCAACCTGCTTTTCGCGATGCAAAGCGGGAACTGACAGGTGCGGAAAAGTCGAGGTTAGGATGCCAGACAAACCAAAAACAAACGCCAAAAATCCAAGATTTACAGACATTTCGGAGCTGACCGACTGGATGATCGACGGCGCGCGCCCCAGTGCGGACGCCAGAGAAATCATCGCCGGTATCTGCGAGGGCCTGGTTGATCTGGGCGTTCGCGTCGACCGGTTCATACTGTTCATCTATACGCTGCACCCCAACCTCCTGGGCAGCCGGTTCCGCTGGATCAAGGGCGAAGGCGTCGATGTGGCGCATGCCCAGATGGGAACATTCTCGCAGGAAATCTACACCTCCAATCCGCTTCCCCGCGTGGTCGAAGAGCAGGTGAACATCCGGCGGCACCTGGAACGGGAGGACTGTCCGGACGACTACATCATTGTCGGGGAACTGCGGGAACAGGGCTTCACCGACTATGTCGCGCAGCCGCTGATTTTCACCACCGGGGAAACCCACGCCTGCACCTGGTCATCGGCCCAGGAAGGCGGCTTCAGCGATCGCGACATGGACATACTTGCCCAGATCAACCGGCCGCTCGCGCGCCTGACGGAAACCTATATGCTGCGGCTGAACGCCGCCATCCTGCTTTCCACCTATGTGGGCAGAAACAGCGGAAGCCACATTCTGGAGGGCAAGGTTCACCGCGGCGACGGCGAGGAAATCACGGCGGTCATTCTGTTTGTCGACCTGAAGAACTTCACCCAGCTTTCGAATGAAAGACAGGGGCCTGAACTCGTCGGTCTTTTGAACGACACTTTCGACCATCTTGTGCCGCCGGTCGCAGAGCGTGGCGGCGAGGTCCTGAAGTACATGGGCGACGGTTTTTTCGCGATCTTTCCCTATGCGGACGAAGAAGGCATTGCCGAAATGACCCGGGCGGCCATGGATGCCGTCGTGGAGGGCGGTGCGGCGCTGGCAAAGGACGAGGCCGGCAGCAGCGTGGATTTTCGGGCGGCGCTCCACTGCGGAACGTTTCACTACGGCAATATCGGCGGCGCGGACCGGCTCGACTTCACCGCCATCGGCCCACCCATCAACTATACCGCACGCCTTTTGTCGGCGGCGACCGATCTTGGTTGCGACAGGGTGTTATCTTCGTCCCTTGCCCGGCTTGTGCCCGAGCGGTGCAAATCCGCTGGCTCCTCGGTCCTCAAGGGTTTTGACGGCGAGCACACAATCTGGCGGTTTTAGAGTTCGCCGTTTCGGTACGAACGGCCGGGACCATGCAAAATCAGTCGCCGGCAATGCGGCTTGTACTCGGTGAGTTTTCGCATCTCGCATGCATTTCATCCAGCCCAGCGCCGCAGGCTAGCGCCCGGCTAGCCAAAATTGCAGGTATAATTTTGACGCAATCGAAGTTTCGGACTGACTAAATGGACAAAATTTCCGGCACTCCAAATACTCTGCTCGCATCGGGCCAGTTTCAAATTCGCGACAATAAGTTTTTCTGCCGACACACTAGGTAGTCCAAATTGACTATTTTCGCTCTATCAATTTATATTCCGCGTTTTTGGTCGTCAGCATTGGTTAACAAATAGTATATTTGGAATCGACCAACTTATTCTTTCATGCCAAAAAAAAGCTTGTGCGGCAATGGTTTGTTGTAACTGCCGGAGTGCCTGAATGTTGAAGTTGGATTTTTTGGTTCGAAACGCGCACCGTTTTTTGGTGATTTTCCTGTCTTGCGCCGGTATCGCATTTCCCACTGCTGCATGGTCTCTCAGCCCGAGCGGCAAGGTCATCGCGGTCGTCCAGGCCACCACGGCCTCCGGCCCGGGCGGCAACCGGACGTGTGTGGACGCCCCGTTAAATGCAAGCCTTTTCTTTGGTCAGGTTCCGGCATGTGATCAGATGCTGTCGTGTGTCCGGCCTCTCATTGCGGCTTTCACACGCCGCGGGCCCGTATGGAGCTGCGCAGACTGGG
>JAAEOH010000207.1 GCA_024244645.1 Hyphomicrobiales bacterium | reverse complement strand
CGCAGTCAGGGGGCAAAATTGCCCGGCCCATTCATCTCTGAATATCAACAACATCATCCTTTCAAGGGTGGCGGACAATCGGCCGATCGGCGTTGTTGCGCCGCTTGCCCGATGCACCACATCGCGCTGCGCGACGCGCCTAGCCGAGTGGGCCGATTTTCCGCCATCAAATGCCTCAATCTAAACAAGACATGCTCAAGGTGGGCAGTGCCAATGCGACGGCGATGTCTGCCGCAAGACGGGCATTGTTCTTAACCAGGGCAATATTGGTAGAGAGGCTGCGGCCTTGTGTTATCGAAAAGATCTCAGCAAGCAGGAACGGCGTGACGGCCTTGCCGGTTATACCCCGGGATTTTGCCGTTTCAAGCGCCGCGTGGATGTGGGTCTGCATCTCGGCGCGCGGGATTTCTTCAGCTTCCGGAACCGGGTTGGCAATAAGCATGCCGCCGCCGATCTTCATTGCCTCACGGGTTTTCTGAAAGCGGGCAATTTCCTCCGCGCTGTCCAGGCGCAGCGGGCTTTCAAGGCCCGATTGGCGCGACCAGAAGGCCGGAAGTTCGGCGGCGCCGAATGTGACGACCGGAACGCCTTTTGTTTCCAGCACTTCGAGTGTTTTGGGAATGTCCAGGATGGCCTTTGCGCCGGCCGAAACCACGATGACCGGTGTGCATGCCAGTTCGCCGAGATCGGCTGAAATGTCAAAGTCGTTTTCTGCTCCGTGGTGGACGCCGCCTATGCCGCCGGTTGCAAAAACGTCGATGCCGGCGTTTGCCGCGGCGATCATTGTTGCGGCAACGGTGGTGGCGCCGGTTTTGCCCATGGCCACCGCAAAGGCGAGGTCCGCGCGGGAAACCTTCATCGCGTCCTTGCTCTTCGCAAGTGCAACCAGCATTTCGTCCTCAAGACCGATATGCAAACAGCCTTCGATTACCGCGATGGTCGCCGGTACCGCCCCCTGCTGACGGATGATGTCCTCGACGCTGCGCGCCATTTCTAGGTTGCCGGGCCAGGGCATGCCGTGGGTGATGATGGTCGATTCCAGCGCTACGACTGGCTTGCCGGTGTCAAGCGCGTCACGGACTTCAGCGGAATAACTGAGCGGAAAAGGGGAGGCGTTGGTCATATTTGATCCTGAAAGGGGCGCTTGTCGTTGTTGTTGTCTCATGAAAGAAATTCGGGCTCGGGAACAAGAGCCAGGGCCAGTTCAAGTGCCCGCGTGTCGAGGTCCGGAGGCGCGGCGTGCTGCGACCGCACCGCGACCCCGGCGGCGGCAATGCCGCATCGCAGGGCATCGCTGAGTTTTGCGCCGGTTGCCATGGCGTGAACGGTTGCCGCGGCCAGCGCATCGCCAGCACCGGTTACGTCGATGATGCCGTCGATCTGCGGCGGTGCGATCTGAAAGACCGTCTTGCCGTCAAATCCCAGTACGGGTTCGGCGCCGCGGCTTATGACCGCTCTTGCGATGCCAAGGGCGTGCAGGCGATGCGGCCATTGCTCTGGTGGCACACGGTCTTCGCACAGCGCTTCGGCTTCGGCGGCGTTGAGAAACAGGGCGGACAGATTCGTGAAGGCCGGTTGCAGGCGGGGGACTTTCGCAGGGGAAATCGCAATCGCCGCCAGGTGCTTTTTCCGCGCAGCCGCCATTGACGACAGTGCACCGAGCGTTTCGGGCGGCAGGTTGGCGTCGCACAAAACGAAATCACTGTTCGAGATGGCCTCGCGAATGGACTTTCGTGAAAGCTGGCGGTGCACGAAGCGGTCGTAAAGATCCATATCGGCGACAGCGACAACCAGATCGCCACTTGCATCGAGCACAGCTGAATAGCTGGGCGTGTTGCGGTCGAGAAAGACCTGCGCCATGTCGACGATACCGGCGGCTTCCACCGCTGTGCCAACGGTTTCGCCGGCCTGGTCGCCGCCGCGCACGGAAACCATGGCGACGCTGTTTCCGAGCTTTGCCAGATTGCGCGCCGCATTGAATCCGCCGCCGCCCGGTTCCTCGCGCCAGCGGCCGGGATTGCTGGCGCCGTGGATCGTTGTCCCGCTGATCCTTGCTCGTCTGTCTATATGGGCGCCGCCGAACACCAGAATGCGTGCCATTGAGGATTGCCTTTCGCCAGGCCGGACTTTGCCGTGCCATGAAGCAGATGCCTTACGGCAAGCAGGATTGCAATTCAAATCGTAAGGGGTGGAAATTGCAGGCGACGAGCGGGCCGGTTGCCGGCCGCCGACGTCCTTCGGCGGATGTGTTCTGGAAGCTCACGCGTATGCGATTCGCACTGACCGCCCGAACGGCCAGTTGAATTACCGATGGTCACCATGAGTGACAAAATGAAACAAAATATGAACACTCCTCTTTATTTCGTTGAATATCAATTATATAGCCGGTGTTGCATTATGAGAACAAATGCAGTACATTTTTACAAGCGGCTTTCATTGCCTTAGATGCGCATATAACCTAAAGGTGGACGGAATGGCTCAGAACTCTTTGCGGCTTGTAGAGGAAAAATCGGTGGACAAAAGCAAGGCACTCGACGCGGCGCTCTCGCAAATCGAGCGGGCTTTCGGCAAGGGCTCGATCATGACGCTCGGCTCGAATGAGAACGTTGTCGAGATTGAGACCGTTTCGACCGGGTCGCTGGGGCTTGATATCGCGCTCGGTGTGGGCGGACTGCCCAAGGGACGCGTCATCGAGATTTACGGCCCCGAGAGTTCAGGCAAGACGACCATGGCGCTGCACACGGTCGCAGAAGCCCAGAAAAACGGTGGCATATGCGGCTTCATCGATGCCGAACATGCGCTTGATCCGATCTATGCGCGCAAGCTGGGCATCGATCTGGAAAGCCTTCTGATTTCGCAGCCCGATACGGGTGAGCAGGCACTGGAGATTACCGACACGCTGGTGCGTTCCGGTGCCATTGACGTTCTGGTCATCGATTCGGTTGCCGCGCTTACGCCGCGCGCCGAAATCGAGGGTGAGATGGGCGATTCACTGCCCGGCATGCAGGCAAGGCTGATGAGCCAGGCGCTTCGCAAGCTGACGGCGTCGATTTCACGCTCCAACTGCATGGTGATCTTCATCAACCAGATCCGCATGAAGATCGGCGTCATGTTCGGCTCGCCCGAAACGACGACCGGTGGCAATGCGCTGAAATTCTATGCTTCGGTGCGCCTCGATATCCGGCGCATCGGTTCGGTCAAGGATCGCGACGAGGTGGTCGGCAACCAGACGCGGATCAAGGTGGTCAAGAACAAGATGGCGCCGCCCTTCAAGCAGGTGGAATTCGACATCATGTATGGCGAGGGCGTCTCCAAGACCGGTGAACTGATCGATCTGGGGGTCAAGGCCGGCATTGTCGAAAAGTCCGGGGCATGGTTTTCCTATAACAGCCAGCGGCTGGGGCAGGGCCGTGAGAATGCAAAGATGTTCCTGAAGGAAAATCCGGCGCTGGCCGATGAAATCGAACTGGCGCTGCGCCAGAATGCCGGACTGATCGCCGAGCAGTTGCTGGAAGAGGGGCGTCCGGATGATGATGACATCGACGATGCCGATGCCGGCGAACCCGGCGCAGCCGAAGGTTAGGGTCGACCTCCACATTTGCTGAATTGTGCTGGCCGGTGGCATTTATGGTGCCGCCGGCCTTTCGATTCGTCGGGATGCTTTTTCCGTGCCGGAACCGCGCCACCGCAACACCCGTCAGCGCCACCTGGCAATGATCGTCTGGACAGCCTCCTGCCGGACCGATAAAAGCCGAACAGCGCGCGCTTAGTGTGACGTAGTCGCGGTCGGCAGGAATAAAAAAATCAAAGGGTATTCCATGAGCAGCGTAAACGAGATCCGTACGGCATTTCTCGACTATTTCGGTGACAACGGACATGAGATCGTTGCGTCAAGCCCGCTGGTGCCACGCAACGACCCGACGCTGATGTTCGTCAATGCCGGCATGGTTCAGTTTAAAAATGTCTTCACCGGTCTTGAAAGCCGCCCGTACAACCGTGCGGTCACTTCGCAGAAATGCGTGCGGGCCGGCGGCAAGCACAATGATCTCGACAATGTCGGCTACACGGCGCGCCACCACACATTTTTTGAAATGCTGGGCAATTTCTCCTTTGGCGACTATTTCAAGGATCGCGCCATCGAGCTCGCCTGGAACCTGATCACAAAAGAATACGGGATTGACAGCGAGCGGCTGCTTGTCACCGTCTATCATACCGACGACGAGGCGTTCGACCTGTGGCGGAAAATTGCCGGCCTGCCGGAAGAGCGCATCATACGCATTCCGACGCATGACAATTTCTGGGCGATGGGTGACACCGGGCCATGCGGCCCGTGTTCGGAAATCTTCTATGATCATGGCGATCACATTTGGGGCGGACCTCCTGGATCGGCCGAGGAAGATGGTGACCGTTTCATCGAAATCTGGAACCTTGTCTTCATGCAATACGAACAGGTTACCGCCGATGAGCGGATCAACCTGCCGCGCCCGTCGATCGATACCGGTATGGGTCTGGAGCGCTTTGCCGCGCTATTGCAGGGCAAACACGACAATTACGATATCGATCTGTTCCAGGCGCTTATCGGCGCGTCGGTGGAACTGACCGGTGTCAAGGCCGAAGGCAAGGCGCAGGCCAGCCATCGCGTGATTGCCGATCACCTGCGCTCGTCCTCGTTCCTCATTGCCGATGGCGTTCTGCCGTCGAATGAAGGCAGGGGCTATGTGCTTCGCCGCATCATGCGCCGTGCGATGCGCCATGCGCAGCTGCTGGGCGCGCGCGATCCGTTGATGTGGAAACTGCTGCCGGCGCTGGTCGAACAGATGGGCCGCGCCTATCCCGAACTTGTGCGCGCCGAAGTACTTATCTCGGAAACCCTGAAACTTGAAGAAACCCGTTTCCGCAAGACGCTGGAACGCGGCCTGAACCTGCTGTCGGATGCAAGTGCGGATCTGAAGGAGGGCGATGAGCTTGATGGTGTGACGGCCTTCAAACTCTATGACACTTATGGGTTTCCTCTTGATCTCACCCAGGACGCGTTGCGCCAGCGCGGTATTTCCGTCGACGATGCGGGCTTCAATACCGCAATGGAAAAGCAGAAGGCGGAAGCGCGGGCCAACTGGTCGGGATCGGGCGACGCGGCGACCGAGACCATCTGGCTTGAGCTGCGCGACAGGCTCGGCGCGACTGAATTTCTTGGCTATGACACTGAAGGCGCCGAGGGGGTCTTACAGGCAATCGTTATGGACGGTGCCGAGGTCGAAAGCGCAAAAAAGGGCGATGAGGTCCAGCTCATCGTCAATCAGACACCGTTCTATGGCGAATCCGGCGGTCAGGTCGGAGATACGGGAACAATCACTGCGGATGGCCTGACCATCCGCGTGGCCGACACGCAGAAAAAGGGCGAGGGGCTGTTCGTTCACCGAGCTGTGGTCGAAGAGGGTACGGTCGCGCCGGGCGCTGAAGTCGTGCTGACTGTGGATCACCAGAGACGCGGCCAGGTGCGGGCCAACCACTCTGCAACGCATCTGCTCCACGAGGCGCTGCGCGAAGTCCTGGGTACCCATGTGTCGCAGAAAGGTTCGCTTGTTGCTCCGGACCGATTGCGGTTCGATATCTCTCATCCGAAACCAATGAGCGAGGATGAGATTTCTCGGGTTGAAGACATTGCCAACAGCATCGTCATTCAAAACAGTCCGGTGACAACCCGGCTGATGGCTGTCGACGACGCCATTGCCGAAGGGGCGATGGCGCTTTTCGGTGAGAAATATGGAGACGAAGTGCGCGTCGTTTCCATGGGCACCGCTCAGGAGGGCGATAAAATGGACAAGACCTATTCGGTGGAACTGTGCGGCGGCACGCATGTGGGTGCCACCGGCGATATCGGTCTGGTGCGGGTGATCGGCGAGAGTGCGGTTGCCGCCGGTGTGCGCAGACTGGAAGCGCTGACGGGCGAGGCCGCACGTCACTATCTGAGCGATCAGGATGCGCGGGTGAAATCGCTCGCCACGTCCCTGAGGGTTCAGCCTTCGGAAGTGGTCAGCCGTGTCGACGCGCTGATGGATGAGCGCAAAAAGCTTGAACGCGAGATCAGCGATCTGAAAAAGAAACTCGCCCTTGGCGGCGGATCAAAGGAAGCCGATGAAACCAGGGATATCGCCGGCGTCAAGTTCCTCGGCAAGACTGTCAACGGCGTCGAGCCGCGCGATCTCAAAGGCCTGGTTGACGACGCCAAGACGGCCCTTGGATCGGGTGTGGTTGCGCTTGTCGGCGTTTCCGACGAAGGCAAGGCCAGCGTCGTTGTTGGCGTGACGGAAGATCTGACAAACCGGTTCAGTGCCGTCGATCTGGTGCGCGTCGCCTCGGCAGCGCTCGGCGGCAAAGGTGGCGGTGGACGTCCGGATATGGCGCAGGCAGGTGGGCCGGATGCCGGTAAGGCGGATGCCGCCGTCGATGCCGTTGCCGGAGCCGTGGCATCCTGAATTCCCAGCATGCCCGGTGATTGCCCGGCTGTCTTGAAAAACCAATATATTTACGCAGATAACGTCAATTGACTCAACCAATGGCGGTTTTACAGTGATGGCATGTTCGAAGGCCTTGTCCAGGAATTGCCAACCGCGGCCCTGTGGGTTCCATTTGCCGTGGTGCTCATTGGATCGGCGCTACAAGTGGCCACCGGGGTTGGGCTGGGATTGATCGCGGCGCCGGCCATGTTGTTCATTCTGGACGGCCCCGCCGCAGTGCAGACGGCCATTATCCTCAATCTCACCCTCACGGCGCTTCTGCTGCCATTTGAAATTGGCTATGTGGCTTTCAGCCGGTTGTTTACCATCAGCAAATGGGCCTTGATCGGCATTCCTCTCGGCGGGCTTTTGCTCATCGCCGTGGGCAATACGAGCCTGAAACTCATCAGCGGCACCGTGGTCGTAATGGCCGTCGTGCAACTTCGATTTTTTCCGCTTCCGATCCTTCAGTCGCCGAACCAGTTGCGATGGTTAAGCCGTATCGGCGGCGCCGTTTCAGGCGGCATGACAGGCGCTCTCGCGGCGCCGGGCCCGGTTGCCCTTTGGGCGCTGTTATCATCGGGGCTTGAAGCCGCCGCGGTCCGCGCGACGCTGCGGGCCTACTTTCTGTTCGCCTATATTGTCGCGCTTGCGGTGAGTTTGGCACTTGCCGGCAGCAGCGCCCGGATATGGGCAACGAGCCTTGTGCTCTTGCCGGCGGTTGTCCTCGGAATAGGCGCCGGCTTTGCCGGCCGTCGCTCCCTTGGCCCGGCGGCGTTGCGCACAACCCTTGAACTCGTATTGGCGGCGATGGGGCTCTCATTGCTGGTGAAAGGACTGTCCGATGCCGGCGGATTTTAACGCAGCATTCAAACTTCTGCCGCAGCTGCAGCGCCATCCCAGGGTCGATCTCGGTCTGGTGTGTTCGGATCTGGACCGGCTCGATCGGCTGGGGGAGAGATTGGGCATAACGCTGCTGGCCAAACGCGACGATGCGCAACCGCTGGCAATGGGCGGGAACAAGGTTCGGCAGCTTGAATATTATTTGGGCCCGGGTCGGCAAGCCGGCGCCGATATGGTGCTCATCACCGGCGCGGTGCAGTCGAATTTTGTGCGCCTGTGTGCGGCAGCTGCACGCAAGCTCGGCTGGGACGCGCTGGTTCAGCTGGAGGAGCGCGTGGAGAAGGATGATGTGTTTTACACAGGGTCCGGTAATGTGTTGCTCGATCGATTGCTTGGCGCGCAGATCCATCGGTTCGCGGTCGGCGAGGATGAAGCCGCCGCGGATGCCAATCTTGATAAACTGGCCGACGAGCAGCGTTCGATGGGCCGAACCCCGCATGTCGTTCATCTCGGTATGGACCATACGCCGACCGGGGGTCTTGGCTATGCTCTTGCAGCGGTGGAGACCTGGTTGCAGCTTGATGGGCAGGGTGTGTGGCCCGATCACGTGGTGATACCTTCGGGCAGCGGCCTGACCCATGCCGGATTCCTTGTCGGAGCACGCGCGATCGGCTGGCAGGTTCCAATCCACGGTATTTGTGTTCGAAGACCCGCCGATGCACAACAGGCGCGTATCGAGCAGCGTGTTGTCGAACTTAGCCGGATGCTGAACGGCCGCGCCAATCTGGTTGAGGGAGATCTGCTTGTCGACGATGCGGTTCTGTCGCCGGGCTACGGACTGTTGAATGATGAGGTTCTGGCGGCGATCCGAATTGCAGCTCTTGACGAAGCGTTGCTGGTCGACCCGGTCTATAGCGGCAGAACATTGGCGGGCCTTATTTCACTGGTTTCGCGCGGGATCATCCGCAATGGGGAAACAGTACTTTTCATTCATACCGGCGGACTGCCGGCGATCTTTGCTTATCAGACCGATCTGACCGAAGGACTGAAGCTGTGAACTCGGTAAGGTCAGGCAAGGCAGTGTTTAAGGCATTCGTAGCCAAATCGTCCGTATTGTGGCCAATATGAGCAAAAACTGTAAGGTTAGACCGACATGACAGGGAAGCACCGTTTCATGAATAAGATCTTTGCCTGGTCCTTTTGTTTTCTGATTGGCGCCGCAACGCCGGGTTTGCCCAACAGACGGGCAAGGCGGCGCTCGATTCCCTGATCGGGGACAATCGCGTGCCGGGTGTCACCCTAAACTACGGATCGGTGGAAGAAATCGGCGACACGCTCGTAATCAATGATTTCGACATGTCCTACCAGACATCATTCCAGTTCGGCACAGATGAAGGCAAGCAATCTGCCGCGAATATCGAATTCAGTATGAATGCTCCGGAAGTTGTCGCGACCAAACTGGCCGACGAGGCGGACGGAGTGTCAGTCGAGCACCTGAAATATTCTGCCGACATTGATTTCAAACTCGATGTCGAGGTCGACGGCGACACTGTTCTGACTTATCAGGGTACTATTGAAGATTACCAGCTGAGCGGTTTTTTCTGGCCCTATCTTCCTGCAGTACCTTCGACCCTGAAGGGATCGACACGGGAGTGGGTTGTCTGGCTCGGTTCTCTGGCGGACATTCGCATCGACGCAGCCAGCGCTAATCTCATGACCGTTCGTTTCTCCGCAATGGAAGAGTCCGGAGTTGAGAGCGCCTTCTCCTCCGACGTGGAAATCAGTGACTTCAAACTCGAGGGCATGTGGGACGGTCGCGTCGCAAGCTACAGCGTCGGGAAAATGCTTCAGGAAACAAATTACAGTCTGGAGGACGGGCAGCAATATTCGGAAAAAGTCACCATCGACAGCAACAAGGCGAAAAACCTCGACTATCTGGCCTTTCTCGATCTTTTTGATCCTAAACCGGCCGGTTCGAGCGAATATGTGCAAGTTATCGAATCGGCGGTGATCAGTGGATGCCGTGTTGAGAGCAATTTATTCGAAGCCATCATCGATCGCATTTCCTATGAAAACTTCGCGGTCCGATCGCCGGAGACCGATCTCATTGCATTTGTTGAATTGCTGTTGAGCGGTCAGGAGCCGGAAATCGGTGATTTGATGGCAACGGTGCTGGACATCTATCGGTCCTTTTCATTCGGCAACATATCGGTTGAAGATTTTCTCGTCGGGTTCGATGCCGATACTGAAGTCGGTTCGGGCGGCATCGTCAAGATTTCCTTTTCCGGCTTCAGTTCCGACGGGCTGGACGAGTTTTTGCTGGAAGCTGTCGATTTCGATGCCGGCGCAGGGGGAAGTTCCGGCTGGACAGATTTGCGTTGGGTGATTTGGAGTTTGCCCCTTACAGGCCGCTCAAGGCGTTTGCGGGGGACAGCACGGCCTGGGAAAATCCGGATCAGCTGGAAGTTGCCCGAATTTTCTCGCCGCTTTCCATCGGCATGGAGCTTAGGGGGTTGGCTGTCGCATCGCCGGAGCTGCCCGGCAACGTCAAGATAGACAATTACCTGCTCGAGCTAAGCACAAACGTGCCGCCGATCCCTACACATGTGGTTCTTTCGACTGAGGGTCTGGAGTTTCCGGTTGCATTGCTGGATGACAAGGAAGCCGAAATGATGCTTAAGGCCGCCGGCATAGATGTGCTGCGCCTGACGGAAAAGGTCACTGTGGATTGGGATGAAGCGACTGAAGACCTGATTATCGACAGATTTGTATTCGAGCTTGGAAAAGTCGGGCGTGTGCGCGCCAAAGCCAGACTGGGCGACCTGCCAAAATCAGTCCTTCTGAACCCGCAACAGGCGCAGGCAGCGATTGCTACTTTGAACGTAAAGTCGCTGGAGATCGAACTGGAAAATGATGGTGGTGTGGAAGCAGTACTAGCACTGTCGGCCACGGATGCCGGAGTCAGTGAAGGGATGATGAAAGAGGCGCTTCTCATGCAGCTCGACGGGCTTTTGGCACAGATCGGCAATGAGGCCTTTACAAACCAGATGATGACGGCCGCGCGTGTTTTTTTTGACGATCCGAAGAATCTGAAGCTCAGCGTCGCACCCGGTAATCCGGTGCCGGTCTCTCAGCTCATATCCGATGCGATGATTGCGCCCGATGCACTGCCAGAAAGGCTTGGCGTTACCGTTGAGGCAAATCGCTGAGGCGCTTTAGCGCGCTCTGACGCAACCCTGATCATTTGAAAGGCCGCTGGAAACGGCGGTTGCAGTTGAATCGAACTGCACCTATTGGTGTGAGGTGTTCGAACAGTGGAGCGACAATCCATGAGCAAGACCATTGCCTGGTCCATCTGTATTTTTGTGCTGACTGCCATGCCGGGTTTTGCTCAGCAGACCGGAGAGGCAGCGCTGAATGAGTGGATTGATGGCGGCAGGGAAATCGGGTTTGAGGCGCAATACGCGTCCGCACAGGAGGACGGTAACAAACTGCTTGTAACCGATTTCAGCATCTCCTACGCGGCAACTTATTCTCCGAGGGATTTCGGTTTTGAGAACGTCTCAGAACCAATCCACCTTGCTATGTCTTCAAATTTCCCTCGGCTGACAGCAGAAAACCTTGTTGCCACCGACAACGGCTATTCCGCCGACCGGCTTTCATTCGGCGACGGCAGCAATTACAGGCTGGCGATCAGTTCTGGCTCCGATCGGATATTTACCTATGAGGGCCGTGTGCAAGGGCATCTGATCGAAGAGATTTTTCTGCCACGCATTGCGCTTATGCAGATCATTTCACAGTCCGAGCCGGATACCTATCAGCAGTTGACGGATTTTGTGCTGAAGATTCATGTGGGCAGCGAACACGTTGATCTTCTGTCGATCGATATGATCGTTCTGGACGACCCCCGGACGGAAGACAGCATGGCCATGCATTTCGAATACAAAGACTTTGTCACCCGCAATTGGAAGGATGGCATTATTGGCGAGCAATCCGCAGGCGAATATGTCAGTGAATCTATATATGGATCCGGGGAAGGGGAGCTTTCTGCAGATACAAGCTCTTCCGCAAAAACCTATGTAAAGAACATCGACCTGGGTGGGCTCGTAAAGCTATTTGATCCTCGATCAACTGGGACCAGTCAGTTAACGCCGTTAATCGGGTACTCTTCAACAGATGAATATCGTGAAGAGGGTGACGGTTATGCGTTTGCCATTGATCGACTCGTCTACGAGAATCTCGCACTTCGAACACCACAAATCGATTACGCAGCGTTCATCGACATAATGTTGGCGGACGATGAAGAAGAAGACAATGAAGGTCTTTCGATGCTGCTGGAAATCGTTCGGTCTTGTGCTGTTGGCCGCGTTTCCGCAGACGGCGTGCTGATCGGTTTTGAAGACAATTTCGAAGAAGTCTCAGGCAGCATCGGACAGGTATTGCTTTCCAATTTTGGCCCAGATGGATTGGGTGGATTTTCCGCTTCGTCGATCGACCTGCAATTCAGCTCCATCGGCTCAATCGCGCTCGACAAGCTCTTTTTGGGTGATATCGATTTTGCGCCAATTGATCCTATCAACGCTTTTCTTGTGAAAGAGAAGAATCTGGAAATTGCGGACCCTCTCGAAATGTCGCGTGTGTTTCTGCCCCGATCCATTGCAACGGGTCTCTGTGGACTTAAATTTGAAGGTTTGAAGCCCGGCACTGACGCTCAGTTGAACAATTTTGTGTTCAGTATGGACACTTTGATTCCGCCTATTCCAACGAGCATTGAACTGACCACTGAGGGATTGGAGTTTCCTGTCGCGCTCATAGACGACGCACTGGTGCAAGAAGGGCTATTGGCCGCCGGGATCGACACATTGCGTCTTTCGGAGAGCATCAAATTGCGCTGGGATGAAGAGAGCGAAGATCTGGTTCTGGACAATTTTGTGTTGGAATTGGGAAATGTCGGTCGTGTACGCGCCAGGGCCCGGCTTAGCGGTGTGCCGAAATCCCTGCTTCAAAATCCACAGATGCTGGAAATGACATTCGCCACCCTGAATGTAAAATCCGTCGAGATCGAACTGGAAAATGATGGCGGAGTTGAAACCACACTTGCGCTGATGGCAACGGATGCAGAGGTCAGCGAAGGTATGATGAAAGAGACGCTGCTCATGCAACTGGATGAAGCCCTTGCCACAGTTGGCAATGATGCATACTCCGACTTGTTGATGAAATCCGTGCGCGCGTTTCTAGAAAATCCGCAAAACATCAGCATCAGAGCGCTGCCGCATGATCCGGTGCCGGTGTCCCAGATCATGTCCGATGCGATGATCGCGCCTGATATGCTTCCCGAGCGGCTTGGCATTGTGGTGGAAGCCAACCGCTGACCGTTCTTGTTTGCAACAACGGCAACAAAAACCCCACCGATGAGGTGGGGTTCGCATTTGCATATGCAGAAGATGGCTTCAGGCGGCCATTTCCTTCTGAAGGTTTTCATCCACCTTGTCGAGGAAACCCGTTGTTGAGAGCCATGGCTGATCGGGGCCGATCAACAGTGCCAGGTCCTTGGTCATGTGACCGCCTTCGACGGTCGCAACGCACACTTCTTCAAGCGTTTTGGCAAACCGCGCCAGGCGGGCATTGTCATCGAGTTTTGCCCGGTGGGCGAGACCGCGGGTCCAGGCAAAGATCGAAGCGATCGAGTTGGTCGAGGTTTCCTCGCCCTTTTGGTGCTGGCGATAATGGCGCGTGACCGTGCCGTGCGCGGCTTCCGCCTCAACCGTCTTGCCGTCCGGCGTCATCAGCACCGAAGTCATGAGGCCGAGCGATCCGAACCCTTGCGCAACGGTATCCGACTGGACGTCGCCATCGTAGTTCTTACAGGCCCATACATAACCGCCTGACCATTTCAGGTTGGCCGCAACCATGTCGTCGATGAGGCGGTGCTCATAGGTGATGCCGGCTTCCTTGAAAGCATCGACGAATTCGGCCTCGTATATTTCCTGGAAGATATCCTTGAAGCGGCCGTCATAGACCTTGAGGATTGTGTTCTTGGTCGACAGGTAGACCGGCACCTTGCGCTGCAGGCCGTAGTTCAGCGATGCGCGGGCAAAGTCCTCGATCGATTTGTCAAGATTGTACATGCCCATGGCGATGCCGGGCCCGGGCGATTCAAACACTTCATGCTCGATTTCCTGACCGTCATCGCCGACAAACTTCATGAACAGTTTGCCCTTGCCGGGGAAGCGGAAGTCGGTGGCGCGGTACTGGTCACCGAAGGCATGACGGCCAACGATGACCGGCTTTGTCCAGCCGGGAACGAGGCGGGGCACGTTCTTGCAGATGATCGGTTCGCGGAAGATGACACCGCCGAGAATGTTGCGGATGGTGCCGTTGGGCGAACGCCACATCTTCTTGAGGCCGAATTCCTCGACGCGGGCTTCGTCCGGCGTGATCGTCGCGCATTTCACGCCAACACCGTATTGATTGATGGCATTGGCGGCATCGATGGTGATCTGGTCGTCGGTCGCGTCGCGGCTTTCCATGCCCAGGTCGTAATATTTCAGGTCGATGTCCAGATATGGATGAACCAGCTTGTCCTTGATGATCTGCCAGATAATTCTGGTCATCTCGTCGCCGTCCAGCTCGACGACCGGATTTTCGACCTTGATCTTTGCCATATGAAAGCCTCGTTTATTATTGGAGTTGGGCTTCCCGCCCACTGAATGTTCGTGAAGTTCGCGCTCCTATACCATTGTGGTGCAAGAAGGCAAAGGCGCTGTGTCTCGCGAATTGGTTTTAGACGGTTTGTGCGGCGGTTTTCTGTGCTAACAAAATGCTGGCAGGGGAGTATCGCGTCCATGGATTTCACATCAGCAACATTCGATGACGGCACGCGGCGCCTCCACTATGTCTCGATGGGCGATCCGGCAAAGCCGCTTATGCTCTGCCTTCACGGCTTTCCGGAATATTGGGGCGCCTGGCGAGACATAATGCCCCTGCTTGCCGAAACGCACTTCGTTGTCGCGCCGGACCAGCGCGGCTTTGGCAAATCGTTCAAGCCGGAAGGTATAGGGGCGTATCAGACCAGACATCTTGTGAAGGACATCGTTGCGCTTGCGCATCATCTGTCACCCAATAAGCCTTTGTTGCTGTTCGGGCACGATTGGGGGTCTGCCGTTGCCTATGCGTTCGCCTTTGGATTTGCCGACCGGCTTCGCGGACTGATTGTTGCCAATGGCGTTCATCCGTACACGTTTCAAAAGGCCATCATCGATGATCCCGAACAGCGTGCCGCAAGCCAATATATGAGCTGGCTGCGCAGCGACGGCGCTGCGGCGGTCATGCGTGAAAACAACTATGCGCGAACACTCAACATGATCTCCGGTTTTTCGAATTCAGGCTGGATGAGCGAAGAGGCAAAGGCCGGCTATCTGGAGGCTTGGGATGCCGACGGTGCGATGGAGGCGATGCTCAACTGGTACCGCTCGTCGCCCGTCGTCGTGCCGCCCGTGGAACAGCCTGCTTCTGACCTTGTCGGCAAAGTGCCGGTTTTCGATGTGCCGGCAGAAGCAATGAAAGTCCGCGTTTCGCATCTTGTCATCTGGGGTGAAAATGACCAGGCGCTGCGTCCAGTCTGCCTTGAAGGGCTGGATCGGTTTGCCGACGATCTGAGTGTTGTCAAAGTCGCCGGTAGCGGTCACTGGATCCTGCACGAACGACCCGACGCCGTAGTCGCAGCGGTGACGGAATGGATAGGCAACCGGGATAGCTGAAAACCGATACCGCCGGCATCTGCAATTTGGGGTTATCCCGATCGGATTTACGTGCAAAGATTGCAGATACTGAAACAGGGCTGGGGGTGGCAGATGTTCTATTCCAATGTCGGCAGAACGGAGGATCCGGCCAGAACGGCTGATCGTCTGTTGCGGCTCAAGCAGAACATGATCTCTGAAGGCATCCCGGCACGCAGCCCCGACAAAACCATGATCGCTACCTGGAATATTCGAGAATTCGATTCCAAAGCCTATGGCGAACGCTCGCTCGAGTGCCTCTATTACATCGCCGAGATCTGTTCGAAGTTCGACATCATCGCGATCCAGGAGGTCCGGGAAAAGCTGGATGCGCTTGATAAGGTCCGAAATATCATGGGCAGGGGATGGCGCTATATCGTCTCCGATGTCAGTGAGGGAACGCCGGGCAATCGCGAGCGCATGGCGTTTTTGTATGACAGCAACAAGGTCAAATTTACCGGCCTGGCCGGCGAAATCGTTGTGCCGCCAATCGAGGTCAAGAAAAACGGAAAGACGGTCCGTTATGATCCCGCCCGGCAGCTATATCGCACGCCCTTCATTGTCGGTTTCCGGTCCGGATGGACAACCCTGCAATTGTGCACCGTTCACATTCTCTACGGTGAGGACGAGGCAGATAATCCGGAGCGCACCCGGGAAATCAGCGCCGTGGCAAAGTTCTTGGCCGACAGGGCCACGGAAGGTCAGATAGAGGACGCCAATCTTGTGTTGCTTGGCGATTTCAACATCTATCATCCTGAGGACGTCACCATGAAAGCCATGACGGATGCCGGTTTCGTCATTCCGAAGGAACTGCATGACGTTCCGGCCACCAACACCGGCAAGAAGAAGAGACATTACGACCAGATCGCGGTGATGCCGCAAATGTGGCGGATGGAGACGACAGGACGGGCGGGGGTGTTTGACTTCTACAACACCGTCTATCGCGCTGTGCCAGAAGACGAAGCCGCCTATGTGTCGGAGATGGGCGATGCCTACAATATGTCGAGCAAGGGCAAAGTCCGGACGAAATCAGGTAAAACCAGCTATTACAAAACCTACTGGCGAACCCACCAGATGTCCGATCATCTGCCGATGTGGATCGAGATCCGTTCAGATTATTCGAAAGAATATCTGCAGGGATTTGTGCCCGTCGACCCCCAGCTATAGCGTGTGCCGGATAGCGCCAGCAGCAGCGGCCACCCGTCATTGCGCGGCAATCTTTGATCTTTCCTATGGATTGAGGATGTGTCAGGTAGTGCCCGTAATCGAGGCACATAGGCATAATTTGCTCTTGACCGGACCAATTGAATGGCAGGCACAGACAGACAGCAACAACTGATAACCGGCGGCCCGGCCGTTATTCTTGTCGAGCCGCAACTCGGTGAGAATATCGGCATGGTTGCCCGCGCCATGGCCAATTTCGGCCTGTCGGAAATGCGCCTTGTCAATCCCCGTGACGGCTGGCCGAGCGAAAAGGCGCGGTCTGCGGCGAGCAAGGCCGACCACGTCATAGACGGGGCCGTTGTCTTCGACACGTTGGAAGATGCAATCGCCGACCTGAACTTCGTCTTTGCAACGACAGCCCGAGAACGGGACGGGTTCAAGCCGGTGCGCGGGCCGATAGAGGCTGCAACAGCATTGCGCCAAAGAGTGACTGCAGGCGACAAATGCGGTGTCCTATACGGCCGTGAGCGCTGGGGGCTGAGCAATGATGAGGTTGGCCTTGCCGATGAAATCGTGACCTATCCGGTCAATCCCGCCTTTGCCTCCCTCAACATTGCACAGGCGGTTCTGCTGATGTCCTATGAATGGATGAAAACGGGGTTGGACAGCGATGCCGGCACGCAGTTTTCACAAGCCGAAATGCAGCCGGCGACAAAAGCCGATCTTCAGGGGTTGTTCGACCATGTAGAAGAGGCGCTGGATGCGCGCGGTTACTTCCGTCCACCCCACAAAAAACTGAAAATGATCGATAATCTGAGGGCGGTTCTCAGCCGTCCGGGGTTTTTCCTTCCGGAAATCCGTGTGTTGCGGGGCGTCATCCGCTCGCTGGATCTTTATAGCCGCAAGGCGCCGAAAGGATCGGGCAGTCCGCATATTTCACCGGCGGATGACGACGGGTCTGAAGTGGAGCAAAAATATTGAGCCAGCGTCCGGTTCTCGTTTTCGATTCCGGCATAGGCGGTTTGACGGTTTTGCGCGAGGCGCGGGTGCTGATGCCGGAGCGCCGCTTTGTCTATGTGGTCGACGATGAAGGATTTCCCTATGGCGGCTGGGGCGAGGGCGCGTTGACCGATCGTATCGTAGATCTCTTCGGCACGTTGATCGCCCAGCACCAACCGGAGCTCTGCATCATTGCGTGCAACACCGCATCAACGCTTGTCCTTGACCCTCTGCGCGCAGCATTCGGAGACACACCCTTTGTCGGCACCGTTCCGGCGATCAAGCCGGCGGCGGAAAGAACGCGCTCGGGGCTGGTCAGCGTGCTTGCGACACCCGGAACAGTGCGGCGTGCCTACACGCGCGATCTGATCCAGTCATTTGCCGCCCAGTGCCACGTGCGCCTGGTCGGCTCAGAGAACCTTGCGGCAATCGCCGAACGTTATATCCGGGGCGAGACCATTCCGCCGGAAGAGGTTGTGGCAGAAATCGACCCGTGCTTCGTTGAACAGGAGGCACGTAAAACCGACATTGTCGTGCTTGCCTGTACGCATTATCCGTTCCTTGCCAATCAGTTTCGCAGACTGGCGCCATGGCCGGTCGACTGGCTCGATCCGGCCGAGGCGATCGCAAAGCGGGCGCAATCCCTGTTGGCGACGGTCGAGGCCGCAGCCGAGGAGCCTGATGTTGCTGTTTTCACCTCCAACCAGCCTGATTTTTCCATAAAACGGCTGATGTCCGGATTTGGTCTGTCACTTGTGCCGATGCACCATTGACAAGCAACCCGGTATGTCTTAAATCCCCGCCATCTCCGGGCGTTTTTGCCCGGATTTTGTTACGTGTCCCGTGAATGCCCGCCGCAAATCAGGCAGGACATTCTGTCGGTCGGCAAAAAAAGCCGGCAGAGGAGGGCGCGTTTCCTTCGGCCGGTTTGGGAACAAGCCGGTTTAACCGTTAGAAAGGGAATGCGATGAGCAAGCGCGATTCGTCCAAGTATAAAATTGACCGCCGTATGGGCGAAAACATCTGGGGACGTCCGAAGTCTCCGGTCAACCGCCGCGAATATGGCCCCGGCCAGCACGGCCAGCGCCGCAAAGGCAAATTGTCGGATTTCGGTATCCAGCTGCGCGCCAAGCAGAAGCTGAAGGGCTATTACGGCGATATCCGCGAAAAGCAGTTCAGAAAAATCTACGCAGAGGCTAACCGCCGCAAGGGCGATACGCCGGAAAACCTGATCGGTCTTCTGGAATCACGCCTGGACGCTGTCGTCTACCGCGCAAAGTTCGTGGCAACCGTTTTTGCCGCGCGTCAGTTCGTCAACCATGGCCACGTGACCGTCAATGGCGTACGGACAAACATTCCTTCATACCGCTGCAAGCCGGGTGATGTGATTGAGGTGCGCGAAAAGTCGAAGCAGCTGGCCTTCGTTCTGGAAGCAACGCAGCTCTCCGAGCGCGACGTTCCGGAATATGTCGAGGCGGACCACAACAGGATGGTTGCGACCTTTGTGCGCATTCCGACCCTGTCGGATGTGCCTTATGCGGTTCAGATGGAACCGAACCTCGTCGTCGAATTCTATTCGCGTTAAAGAACGCGAGTGCCTACAACAAAGAGCCGTCGGCGAAAGCCGGCGGCTTTTTTTGTTTTATGATCGCGCGCATCGGAGTAGGAAACAGTTCGTTGCGTCCTTCATTGGGCGGCGATTCCCCATCTGGACGGGACAATTCAAATGAGCATGCTCGACAGCATTGAAGAACCGGCACCAGCGGCACTGGCGCGTTCAGAGGATCAGAGTGACAATTGCCATCCGATGTTTCGCGCTGTGCCTTCGACCGTCGGTTTCAACAAGTTACGCAAGCGGCTGCTGCGCAACACGCGCCAGGCCATCGACGATTTTGTCATGGCCGGAACCAAAGACGGCCGCAATCAGCGCTGGCTTATCGGGCTTTCCGGGGGAAAGGATTCCTACGGGCTTCTGGCTCTGCTCCTCGACCTCAAATGGCGGGGATTGTTGCCGGTGGAGCTGATCGCCTGCAATCTCGATCAGGGGCAGCCCAATTTTCCGAAACACATCCTGCCCGAGTTCCTGGACCGCAATGGTATTGCCCACCGCATAGAGTATCGGGACACCTATTCGATCATTACTGAAAAACTGCCGGAAAACAGCACCTACTGTTCGTTGTGTTCGCGGCTTCGGCGTGGTCACCTTTATCGTATCTCCCGTGAAGAGGAATGCGATGCGCTGGTGCTTGGGCACCACCGCGAAGACATCCTTGAAACGTTCTTCATGAATTTCTTTCACGGCGGCCGACTGGCGGCAATGCCACCGAAACTGCTCAATGACGAGGGCGATGTGATGGTCTGCCGCCCGCTCGCCTATTGCGCAGAAAATGATCTGGCGAAGTTCGCCGAAGCAATGGAATTTCCAATCATTCCCTGCGATCTGTGCGGATCGCAGGACGGATTGCAGCGCAATGTTATGAAGGCAATGATCGGCGATATGGAAAGGCGCATGCCGGGGCGCAAGGACAGCATGATCAGGGCACTGGCGAATGTGCGCCCCTCCCATCTCATGGACCGCGAGCTGCATGACTTTGCCGGTCTCAACGAACAAGTGAATATTCAGGCTAAAGAACAATCATGAGATTTTCGGATACTGACGTTGCCGCTCTGGTCGACATTTTGAAGCAGGCCGGAACGAGTGAAATCGTGCCGCGTTTCCGGCAAATGAGCGACACCGACATCAAGCAGAAAACGGCCTCATGGGATGTGGTCACAGAAGCCGATACGGCAGCAGAGCATCATATCGCCGCGGCAATCCTGCAAAAATATCCGGAAGCAAGGATCGTCGGCGAAGAGGCGGCAGCGGCTGATCCCGCGGTGATCAAGGGCCTTGGAGAAGCCGATCTGGCGTTTGTCATCGATCCGGTTGACGGCACGTATAATTTTGCCTCGGGCATGCCGACCTTCGGCACTATCCTGGCGATTGTTGTTGGCGGCGAGTGCGTTGCCGGTGCAATCCATTATCCGGTGGGCGGCGAAACCCTGATCGGCGTTACCGGTGCCGGCAGCCTGCTTGTCGATGCGCATGGCGACAGCATGCCGATCAAGGTTGCAGAACCGGTCGCGCTCGATCAGATGGTCGGTACGGTCTCCTGGGGTTTCATGGAAGAGCCGCACAGGAGCCTTGTTGCAGGCAACCTTTCAAAGATCGGCATGTCTTTCGGCTTTCGCTGCTCGGCCTGGGAATACCGGCTGGCAGCCACTGGAAGGGCGCATTTTGTCAGTGCCCAGAACCTCATGCCGTGGGACCATCTGGCCGGTGTTCTTATCCATGCGGAGGCCGGCGGCTATTCGGCTTGCCTTGACGGAACGCCTTATCGACCCGGAATAACCGATAACGGCCTTATCACTGCCTACGACCGTGAAAGCTGGGACCTGATCAGCCGCGAGATATTCGGTCAGTAAGGCCCTGGTCCGGATTACAGGCCTTCTTCCTCGGGGCGCACAAAGAGCTTGCCCTTTTCGGTCCAGAGGATGATTGCCACCGCAAGCCAGCCGAACAGGGCATAGCCGAACGCCAGCGGCACCAGTGTGCCGTCGAATGCCTGGCCGACAATGGCGCCAAGCACTGCACCTCCGGTAAATGAAATGACCCCCATAACCGATGAGGCTGTGCCGGCGATGTGGCCGAGCGGCTCCATGGCCAGGGCATTGAAGTTGGGCGGAACCAGCCCGAATGCACCGGCAATCGCTGCCAGCAACAGATAGGCGACCAGGAAGGGCGGGGTGCCCGCAAGGCTGATTACAAACAGGATTGTGCCGAGTGTTGCGAACGCGATCAGCGCGCTGTGGGATATCAACCGCATGCCGACCTTGCGAACGAATATTCCGTTTGTGAAGTTCAAGACTGCCATGACACCGGCATTGAGAGCAAAGGCGATGGCAAACAGATGCCCCAGGTCGTAGACATTCTGGAATACCTGCTGGGCTGAAACGATAAACGCAAAAAGCCCGCCAAAGCAGAGCGTCGCCGACAAGGTGTAGCCCATTGCCAGCCGGTTGGAGAGAATCTCTTTGAATGCATTGCCGATGGCCGAAAATGACAGGGGGAGCCTTTCTTCACGCGGCAGTGTTTCTCGCAGGCGAAATCCGCTCCAGAGCGCAAGAAGAAGACCGGCAACGCCGAGAAATATGAAAATCCATTGCCATGAAGAAACACTGACAATCCACTGACCAAGCGCCGGTGCGACAATCGGCACGATCATGAAGACAGTGAAAGTGTAGGACATCACACGCGCCATTTCGCGGCCACCGAAACAGTCGCGGACGATCGCATTGACGACAATGCGGAACGCCGCAGCGCCAACACCCTGCGCGAGCCGCAGGAGCAGCAGAACCGTGTAGCTCTCCGCAAATGCATCGGCCACGGCCGCAATCGCATAAAAGAGAATCGCCGGGATCAGTATTGCCTTGCGGCCGAAACGATCCGAAATGGGGCCGAACAGAATCTGTGCGCAGCCGAATCCCAGCATGAACACGATAAGGACAGCCTGGCGGTCGTTGTCGTCGGTTATGGCGAAACTGTTGCCGATCTGGGGCAGGGCCGGCAGCATGATATCGATCGAAAGCGCAACGATGGAGCTGAGGGCTGCGATCAGCGCGATAAACTCCACAAAGCCTATGCCGGCTCTCTCAACCCTTTCAAAACGCCGTTTGGCGTCAGACGATTGTCGACCCGGATCGGGTTCGCTTCTCGTATCCATGTTGCTGCCTTTGGTGTGACACCCAAAAAGCCCGAAAATCGGCCAGGTGCAGTATGAAGCTGTTAGTTTTCGCGCGGTCCCGGTTTGACTGGCGGGGCGCCGCATACCCACTTGATCGGGTCGCGCGAAAAGACGGCCCGGACCCTTGGCGTATCGTTAAATCACTGATTTGGCAATATAGTACAAACACTATGGTGCCGGCGGAAAACCATCCGCCGGTACTTTGGCATTCGGTGATTATCCGGTGTAACCGGCCAGATTTCCATTGATGACATAGTCGAGGATTCGGACGATCTGATCGGGTGTTTCGACGACCGCGAGCGCGGCGGCATCAACTTCCTTAAGCGGATGCTGGTGGTCGGGACCGTGCATGACGATGAGCGACTTGCCGAGGGCCGAAGCGTAACCGGCATCAAACGCGGCATTCCATTGTTTGTATTTGTCACCGAAACGGACGACCACAACATCAGCGTCGGCTATCAGCGTGCGGGTGCGTATTGCGTTGACCTGCGCACCCTTGAGATCATGCCAGTACTTGTCGGACTCCGCCCCGAGGATGGAAACGCCGCAATCATCCGATGCCTCGTGATGGGTCACCGGTGCGCTGAACGTGACCGGCAGATTTGCGGCTATTACACCAGCCTCGATCTGCTCGCGCCAGTCGGTGTGGATTTCGCCGGACAGGTATACGTTCCAGGTGCGCATCAGGCCGCGCCCTTGACCGCAATGCCCTTTTCGCTCAGATGGCTCTGAAGCTCACTGGCCTGAAACATCTCGCGGACAATGTCGCAGCCGCCGACGAATTCACCCTTTACGTAAAGCTGAGGGACCGTTGGCCAACTGGAATAGTCCTTGATGCCCTGGCGCAGGTCATCGTCGGCCAGCACGTTGACGCCCTTGTATTCAACACCGAGATAATCGAGGATCTGCACGACCTGCCCGGAAAAGCCGCACTGCGGAAATGCCGGTGTGCCTTTCATGAAAAGGACGACATCGCTGCCTTTGACTTCGTTGTAGATGAATTCGTTGATGCCTGACATGAGTATTTCCTTGTCGCTGCCGGGGAAAAGGCCCGGAGTTTGATGTTTGCAGGTAAATAACTCCGAACCGTGGGAATTTCCAGTCCCTGCGTCATCAGTTTTGGAATGAGCCTGTGAGTCTACTCCGGCGCGCTTGTCTGCAGCGCGAGCGCGTGCAACGCATCGCCCATATTGCCCTGCAGGGCCTGGTAGACCATCTGGTGCTGCTGCACCCGGGATTTTCCGCGAAAGCTCTCAGAGACGACCTCGGCCGCATAGTGGTCGCCATCGCCGGCCAGATCACGGATGGTTATGACCGCGTCAGGGATGGCGGCCTTGATCATCGTTTCAATGTCTCCAGCGCTCATAGGCATGGCATTCTCCCCGTATTCTTCTTCATTGTATCACAGTGCATGCGCTCAGCCCTCGCCAGCCATTGCTGCAGTTCCATCCATATAGTCAGGGAACCAAGATTCATAGGCTGACCGCAATTCTTCTACTGATATGGAGAGCAGATCACCGATCGTCAATCGACTGCCGGTCACTGTGCCCAGCCGCCGGAAGGGAACGCCGGCGCCTTCGGCGTTCATGCAGACGAAATTTGCCAGTTCCGCTGAAACCGTTGCGACGTAGCGCGCCTGGTCTTCGCCGAAAAGCAGCGCGTGCGCTGGTCCGAGTTCACTGTCGAGATCGATCTGCAGCCCTTTTGCGGATGCGATTGCCATTTCCGCCAGGCACACGGACAGGCCGCCGTCGGATATGTCGTGGCAGGCGCTGAACTGGCCGTTGCGTATCGCAGAGCGAACGAAGTCTCCGTTGCGCTTTTCGGCGTACAGATCAACCGGGGGCGGGGGGCCATCCGTCTGGCCAACAATATCGCGCAGATAGATGGACTGTCCGAGATGGGTTCCGTCCCAGCCAAGAAGGATTACAACGTCGCCGTCATTGGCGCCGCCGATCGTCGCCATTTGCGACCAGTCCGGAATGAGGCCGATACCGGCCATGGTCGGGGTCGGCAAGATCGCCTCGCCATTTGTTTCGTTGTAGAGCGAGACATTGCCGGAGACGATGGGAAAACCGAGTGCCGAGCAGGCCTCGCCGATACCCTCGATGGCCTTGACAAGCTGGCCCATGATTTCCGGGCGTTCCGGGTTGCCGAAATTCAGATTGTCGGTCGATGCCAGCGGATCGGCGCCCGTCGCGGTCAGGTTGCGCCAGCATTCGGCTACCGCCTGTTTGCCGCCTTCGAAAGGATCGGCTTCGCAGTAGCGCGGTGTAACATCGGAAGAAAACGCCAGTGCCTTGCCGGGATGGCCGTCGACGCGCACCACACCGGCATCGCCGCCCGGCAGTTGCAGACTATTGCCCTGGATCAGCGTGTCGTACTGTTCGAACACCCAGCGGCGGGACGAATTGTTGGCGGAACCAACCAGCGACAGCAGCGCCTTGCCGTAGTCCTCCGGCTCTTCAACCTGCTGGGCCGGCAAAGGCGGATAAAGGCCGGTTTCGCGCCAGGGGCGGTCGTACTCCGGCGCCTCATCGCCGAGTTCCTTGATCGGCAGGTCGGCTACGAGATCACCCTGGTGAAAGATCCGAAAGCGGAGATCGTCGGTGGTCTTGCCGACGATGGCAAAGTCCAGTCCCCACTTTACGAAGATCGCCTGGGCCTCTGCTTCCATTTCCGGACGCAAGACCATGAGCATGCGTTCCTGGCTCTCGGACAGCATCATCTCGTAGGCGCTCATGTTTTCTTCGCGCACCGGTACCTTGTCTAGATCCAGTTCAATGCCGAGATCGCCTTTCGCGCCCATTTCAACCGCCGAGCAGGTCAGGCCGGCCGCACCCATATCCTGTATGGCGATGACGGCACCGGATGCCATCAGTTCGAGACAGGCCTCGAGCAGGCATTTTTCAGTGAATGGATCTCCGACCTGCACGGTCGGACGTTTTTCCTCGATGGATCCGTCGAACTCGGCGGAGGCCATGGTCGCGCCGCCGACGCCGTCCCGGCCTGTTTTGGCGCCGAGATAGACAACAGGCAGTCCAATGCCTTCCGCCCTGGAGTAGAAAATCGCATCGGATTTTGCCAGGCCTGCGGCAAAGGCGTTGACGAGACAATTGCCGTTGTAGCGGGCGTCGAACTCGACTTCGCCGCCGACAGTCGGCACGCCGAAGCAGTTGCCGTAGCCACCGACACCTGCAACCACACCGGCAACGAGGTGATGGGTTTTCGGATGGTCGGGTTCGCCGAACCGCAGGGCGTTCATCGCCGCGACCGGACGGGCGCCCATGGTGAAGACATCGCGTAATATCCCTCCGACGCCAGTCGCTGCACCCTGATACGGTTCGATGTAGGAAGGATGGTTGTGGCTCTCCATCTTGAAGACGATGCAATCACCGTCGCCGATGTCGACCACGCCGGCATTTTCCCCGGGACCCTGGATGACCTGGGGGCCGTCCGTTGGCAGCGTCCGCAACCACTTTTTTGATGATTTGTAGGAGCAGTGTTCGTTCCACATGGCCGAAAAGATGCCGAGTTCCGTAAAGCTCGGCTCCCTGCCCATCAGCTCCAGTATGCGTTCATATTCGTCGGGCTTCAGGCCGTGGGCTTCGATGAGGTCCGGTGTAATCTGTATTTCGTTTGGGATGGTCATGTCTGCTTTATTGCAAAGGAGTTTCGGATGGTCATGTGCAGGCGGATGAGCCGCCGGTCCAGCGCCTGATGTCGGCGGCCATGCGGGTGCCTGTCGGGTCGGACAACAGTGGCCCGTAGGCGATAATGGTTGCCGGGCTTCCCTGGCCCTCGACAACGGCGAGCGGTCGGTCTTCCGGTCTGTTTCGCGGAACGATCAAAATGCGCGGGCGGCCTGAGTAGGAATTGAGTTCGGGGGCAATCCGGTAGGCACTGAAACTGCGGTCGCGGCTCTTGAACCAGCAATTGCTTGCCGCAAGCGCTATGCGCTCCATGGCGGGCAAAGCGGCATCCGACGATTTCAGTGTCAGGTTGCCGGGGCCGGCGGTCTGGCAGGCGGAAAGAAGGCCCGTTGCGAACACTAGGGCCGCAGTCGTCAATACGGGCGCAGAGCCCTTCACGCCGCTATCCCGAGCGCTGAGGTGAACAGCGCATTGCCGTCGGTTCCGCCATGCGCCGCCTCGATGAGGTTTTCCGGATGCGGCATCATGCCGAGCACATTGCCGGCTTCGTTGACGATACCGGCAATATCATTGATCGATCCGTTGGGATTGGTTCCGTTGGCATAGCGGAAAACCACCTGGTCGTTGTCCTCGAGCTTTTTTAGTGCATCCGGTGCGGCAAAGTAATTACCGTCGTGATGGGCAACGGGACAGCGAATGATATCACCCCGATTGTAGTGTGCCGAAAACGCCGTATCCGCGTTGGTAACTTGGAGCTGGACTTCGCGGCAGACGAATTTGAGCGAGGCATTGCGCATCAGGGCGCCCGGCAGCAGGCCGGCTTCGACGAGAATCTGGAAACCGTTGCAAACGCCCATTACCCGAACGCCGGCTTCGGCCTTGCGCCGGACTGCTTCCATCACAGGCATGCGCGCCGCGATGGCGCCGCAGCGCAGATAGTCGCCGTAGGAAAAGCCACCGGGGATAACGATCAGATCGACATCCGGTATTTCCGTTTCCGTCTGCCATACGGTGATTGGCGGTTCTCCGGAGATTTTGGTCAAGGCGGCAATCATATCCCGGTCGCGATTGAGGCCCGGAAGTAGGAGTACGGCAGATTTCATCGTTCTAAAACGCCTTGCGGATCGGGGACGGTGTGGCCGCCTTTTAGCGCATATGGGTGTGAATTGCGATAGCTGTTGCGTTGCAATCCAGTGCAGAGTATTCTGCGGATAGTTTATGCTTAAAATAAATAACTGCAGATGGCCGGAATCAAGAAATTCGGCTTTGCGATCGCGGTTAGAAAAGCCCAAGGAGAGAACATTGGCGAAGGAAACCAGCCGCGTTGAAAGCGGCATGTCCCTCGATTTCGCGGAGCGTATGTCCTATGGCGATTATCTGAAGCTCGACACCTTGCTTGCGGCGCAATCGCCGCTCAGCGACAAGCAGGACGAATCGCTTTTCATCATTGTCCACCATGTTCAGGAACTGTGGCTGAAGCTGATCGTCAACGAACTTGAATTCGCCATGCAGAATCTGCGCGAAGACAAGGCCGGGATTGCGTTCAAGGCGCTTGCCCGTGTTTCCGCTGTACAGGAACAGCTGATCACGGCCTGGGATGTGCTCTCAACAATGACGCCGTCCGACTATCTGACGTTCCGCGATCAGCTTGGACAGGCGTCGGGCTTTCAGTCCTATCAGTATCGGCTTGTGGAAATTTTGCTGAGGGCCAAAGACCAACGCATGCTGGCGCCGCATAAGCACCGCGCGGAAATCTACGAGTGACTTATTGCGTTGAAAAAGTCGCCTTATTGGGGGCATTTTGGGCTGATTCAGTTTTCCAGGTGATTTGGGAGATTGTCTGCGATGATGGGGTCACGTCAGGAAGCTCAAGCGGCGCTGTTTTATGAATTCTGTCTTGAAGAT
>JAAEOH010000206.1 GCA_024244645.1 Hyphomicrobiales bacterium | reverse complement strand
TGTCCTTCACAGTCCGCTCAGCGGCGTCCTGATGACGTTCTTTCTTCTGTCCCATCGTTCACTCCTGATAGGTGACGATGAGCTAAAAACACTCCCTTAGGCAATCAGCCTAATCGGTTCCATAGGCGCTGAACCCGGACACCGCAACCCAGCGATCATTTCGACGGAAGCAAGATTGATCTCTCTGAGTTTTTCCGGGGTATAACCAATTGCCGAGCCGCGATCACGGTTTGCTACCCAAGTCTCCGTATCAAGTATGACGCCAACACCTACCTGTCTCGCCATATCGACAAGCTGTTGGATTATATTGAGAAGAGCTGTTCGCCCCACATCGGTTTCAAGTAACGGATAAGAAGCAAAACCCGGCAAGTCGAAACCTTGATTGAAAATTAGGTCCGTAGGGCCGCCAACGTATTGGAGAAAAAGCTGATCAATGTCCAAGAGGTTTTGCAAATTGGAACGCCTGTCCATGAAAGCCTTCCATCGCTTGTTTGGATTGTAAACCAAGCTATCTTGAACCGTAGCACACAGAACCGAGATTGGCGATCCAACTTCCGCTTCTGGCACACAGTGGACATGCAATGAGTGTCGCAACTTCGATACTTTGCAAATTCCAACATGGTCACTAAGTCCGGAGGCTGTGTGAAAACTCGAAAATTGGCAGAACCGTTAGAATTGATTTCCTGATCCGCTTGTTTGCGAGTGCGCTGACGAAACAAACGTCCCATCTGCGACCGGACATAGGAATGACGTTCTACTAAGATTTCTCCAGATGGAGTTTTCACACAGCCTCTCCGCACAGCTGACGTCTGGTATCTGTTGCCTACCCATGGGGCTTCCCCCAGAAATGCTCTCGATCGCCTGTCAGTTCCTCGACCAGGGCGTCAATGGCGTCAGTGATCGCCTTGGCTTTCAGATATCGATCCTTGAACGGCTGGGAGCCTGCCTGGACACGGGTGGCGCCGGCGCGGCCAGCCTCAAGCTGCTTCAGGACTTCTTCTCGGGAACATGCGGACCGGCGGCCTCTGGACATGTGACATACCTTGCTCCGCAATGAGTGGTTATGTGCCCCGGCCGCTTTATACCAAACGGCCTCGAAAGTTCAATACGGCGTCTGGCTTTGTACCTTTGTCCAACCACGCCCTCTGCATCAAAAGCGCCATCGTCAAGATAAATATTGTGGGCACGGAAGCAAAAAGCCCGGCTCGATTTTGAAAGCCGGGCTTGTCGTAGTGTGTGACTAGGGATCAGAATTTTCGGCTCAGACCAACGCGCAATGCATTCGAGGTTATATCATGTGTCTGATTGTTCGGTGGCGGCACGCCGCAACAAACAATGATGGTGCTGCTTGCTGAGCCATAGTCGGTGTAGCGATACTCGGCGAAGCCGGACCAGTTCTGGTTGAACATGACCGCCACGCCGCCGCCCGCTGTCCAGCCCCACATGGTGTCCGAGAACTGGTCGCCAACGCCGAATGTCGGCGTCGGGGAAGCATAGTCAAAATCAAAGTCGCCAACTGCACCACCACCAGTGGCGAATACCATCCAATTGTTGAAAGTGTATCCGAGCCTTGCCCTGACTGAACCGGTCCAGTTTGCTTCGGCTCTACCAAATACATCTGCGCCAGGCCCGAATGGGCCGCTAACGCCTGAACCGTCAGCCCATTCGAAGTCACCGATTACACCGAGAACGAAGTTGCCGTATTGCTGGTTGTAGCCAGCGTGAATTCCCAGGACAGCTCCATCAAAATCGAAAGTCGTTCCAATTGGCGGTGGTCCAAATCCCGTGTCCTGTAAATCGTCATCACGCCACTCATAGCCGCCCTGAATACCGATGAAAAATCCAGTCCAGTCATAGGCAGGAGCAACAGGTGCTGGCGCCGCAGCCGGAACAGTATCAACCGCATCAGCAGCAAAGGCAGCGCTACTGAGGGCAATTGATGTGGCAATTGCGAGAATAGCTCTTTTCATAGTTTGCCCCTATCCCCCAGATGACTTGACAGATTTGGCTTGATGGATTCTGGTTTGCGGCGGCAAATCAATGAATTAGGTGGGCGATATGACCGGCATTCAAGCCGATGTTACGGGTGAATCGGTTTCGGTGCCTTTGAGGGTCGA
>JAAEOH010000205.1 GCA_024244645.1 Hyphomicrobiales bacterium | reverse complement strand
GCTGGAGCAGCGCCTGTTTTCGTCTGCCGGTGGTGGACAAGGCCAAGCGCGCCGGCAACCGGACTGGTCGCATATCCACCGCGAGCTGCGGCGCAAATCCGTGACGTTGATGTTGCTGTGGGAGGAGTACCGCGCCGTTCACACGCAAGGCTACGGTTACAGCCAGTTTTGCGAGCGCTACCGGCAATGGAAAGGTCGCCTGTCGCCGACGATGCGTCAGACGCATCCTGCCGGCGAACGCATGTTCGTCGATTATGCCGGCCAGACCATTGAGTTGGTAGAGGGACTGACCGGTGAAGTGCACGCCTGCCAGCTGTTCGTCGCCGTGCTCGGTGCATCGAGCTACACCTACGCCGAAGCGACAATGACGCAATCGCTGCCGGACTGGTGCGCCAGCCACGAGCGTGCCTTTGACTTTTTTGGCGGCGCTCCGGCACAGGTCGTTTCCGACAACCTCAAGGCCGGCATTACCAAGGCCTGCTTCTACGAGCCGAAAGTCAATCGCACCTACGCCGATCTTGCGGCCCATTACGACACCGCCGTCGTTCCGGC
>JAAEOH010000204.1 GCA_024244645.1 Hyphomicrobiales bacterium | reverse complement strand
TCCATTTAACGGCCTTGTGCTGACACGCCCGGACGGGGCTCCTGGAGGTCAAACGAGATGACATTGGATTGAACCATTTGACCGAGGCGATTTTGTTCTCTGACAAGGCGGGTTGCGCGCCGTGGTGTCATCCCACCACAAGCGCAGGCCAACGCAGCCAGAGGGCAAAATCGCCCGGCCCATTCATCTCCGAGTTTCAAGACGACAGTTCTATCAGGGGTGGCGGAAAATCGGTTCACTCTGCCAGGCGCGTCGCGCAGCGCGATGTGGTGCATCGTGCAAGCGGCGCAATGACGCCGATGGGCCGATTGTCCGCCACCCTGAAAGGACGATGTTGTTGAAATTCAGAATTGAATGGGCCGGGCGATTTTGCCCTCTGACTGCGTTGGCTCGCACTTGTGGTGGAATGACACCACGGCGCGCAACCCGCCTTGTCAGGGACCAAAATAGCTCCGGTCAAATGGTTCCGTATGAACAAAACTTGCTCTAGCTCTGCTGTCTCAGAAGCCTTTGATAAACCAGGCCAATCGCAACCAGAACGCCACCCAGCCCGATGAAGGACAGCGCCCTGAGGAATCCCTCGAGGCTGGCCATATCAACCACAAAGACCTTGGCGACAACGGCGACAATGATGGCGCTGGAGAGCAGCCTCAGCGCCCGTATGCCGGTGACCATGCCGGCGGCCAGAATGGCGATACCTATGGCCAGCCAGGCGACGGAATAGGTGTAGAGTTCAGCATCGCTGGTTGGTCCGGTTGAAAGCGAAACCGGATGATACCAGTGCCTGATCGAAAGACTGACCCAGGCAAACAGCATCAGGCCGCCTACAGAAAAGGCCGCTCTGCTGTAGGTAGAAGCGAAAGAAACGCTGAAAATCCCAAGTGCGCCGTAGAGCAGGCCGGTCATGAAATAGGCGAAAAACAGCTTGTTGAATATGATACCGGAACCCACCGTTTCACCGGTGTAGAAGAGATTGTAGAAGCCAAGAAGCGCTAAAACCGCCGCCGCCATGCCTGCAATCCCGAGTATATTCGTTGCGGCATTCAGCGTCGCACTCTCGCTGGTTCTTTTGAGCCGGAGCAGGCCAAGTGCGACACCACCGCTGACAAACACCAGGTAAGCAGCCTCTGACAGCGTATCAATTGGCGTAAAGACCTGATGGGGCGCAATTGCGTGCAGGCCGACTACCGCGATTGCTGCGGTGACCGAAGCGACAGCGATGCCTTCCATTGCTTCCAGCCAACGATCGCGACCATTTTTCTCGAGCAACCAGGCGGCCAGGACAAATCCAGTCGCAGGTATCCCATAGCCGTAAAGCAGCCAGTTGAAAATCGGCGTGGTGCCAAGTGATGTGCCGACAACGGCCGGATCCCAGGCAATCCGCGCCGCCCACAGCACCGCAGGGACAAGCACGAGCGGCCGCAGTGCCGCAAATGGCCTTTGGCTGTAGATAAAGGCGGAGGCGGGCGCGATCAAAGCCAGTGCGACGGTCAGTGCGCCGCGTTCCAGAAGCATGCACAGACCGAGCGCCAGCGCCGTCAGTGCCGCAATCAGGTAGCTTGCAGTGACGCCCTCCCTGCCATTGTTGTCGTCCGACAATCGGCGATCAGAGAACAGAGCAATTGCATAAAACGCCGCGTAAAGAACCAGCGCCAAGACGCCATAACGTACCGAAATATCCAGAAAATCGGTTCGGGCATAGGCCACAGCCAGAACCAGCACCGGCATAAAGGCTCCGCCGAATGCCAGTGGCACCCGGGCAGCGGAACGCAATGCTCCGTGGAGGCCTATGATACCGGCAAGCAGTGCTAGCCCGAAGCCGAGTGCGCCGAACAGCGACAACATTTTCTGCTGATAGCCGGGAAGCACGGCGGGATCGAGCTGACCAAGCGAGGTGGATCCGTTGGTGATCGGCTCCCAGCTTTCAACAGTCAGTTCCCAGCCGCTGTACCCAATCAGCGCGGCGACAACCGCGACGGGCAAGATGTAGCGTATGGCGCAATAGTAGTGCGCCGAAGCGAATGGAATCAGGATCAGCAGGCACAATCCGACGACGGTGGCGGCGTCCGTCTGCAGAGAAACAAAGCCCAGACCAAGCAGCAAAATCAACGACAGAAGTGCCGTTGCAATGCGATCGCTTTGTACAAACTCAACCAATGACCGCCCGTAGAGGCTGGCGACGAAAACGTAGAAAATCGCAGCCCAGGCGGCAAGAATGTAAATGCCGATGATGGGCCGTTCGCCGCTCGAGGCGACAAAAAAGAGCATCGACCCGAAAAACACCAGTCCGAGCGCAGCAATTACCGCCAACCAGCGCCACAGCCGCATGCGGCCGACACCGAAAGCCGCCACCGACACCGCGAAGGCATATATTGCGAGCGCAGCCGTATTCGGCTCTTGCGACGCAACCAGAAACGGCACGAGGTAGCTGGCCACGATACCGAGCGCCGCCAGCAACGGACCGTGAAGCAAGGCCGCTCCCATAGTCGCAACGGCAACGATGCCAAGCGCCACAAAAGCCGTTGCGGGAGACAGAAAACCGTAGAGTTGATAGGCAGCGTAGATGGATGCGAAGGCGCCAAGCGTTCCGGCCGCGATGAGGATCGACGGGACATTGGCGCTCTCGAAACCGCCCACCGAGAATGCCGAGCCGCGCCTGCGGGTCCATTCGCCGATTCCACAAAGCGCGATGGAGAAAAGAAGGCCGAGTATTATCCTGGCGCGCGGTCCCAGCAGTCCCTGCTCGAAAGTATACCTGACCAGAAACACTGCACCGAGGGCCAGCGCTACACCGCCGACCCAGACTGCCCATTTTGCCCCGACCGTTTCTTCCAGCTTGGCGCCGCCGGCTCCTTTTGCGAAACCGGACGCAGAATTGCGCGCGCGCCTGATATCGTCATAACGGCTGGCGGACGCGTCCACACTTGCTGCTTTTGGAAATTCGTCTTCCGGGATTTCAATGGGCGTCGGCCGGTCTTCGGCGTCCGGCAAGACAGGATCTTCATCCAGTGCAGCCTGAGTTCCAGGGTCCGCGGGACTTTGGTCCTCGGATTGCGATTTGGGTACCGCTGGCGCTGTCGTCGGCTCCGACAGGAAATCGGCAATCACTGCGCGAAGCTCCACAAGCTCGCGATTGAGCGTTCTCACCCGAAAGAATGCGATCGTACCGAGGATCGGTCCGATGACGACGAGAGCCACCGCGATGATGAGCGGTAATATCCATTCGTCCATCAGGCCACATCCCCTTCGTTCAGTCCTCCGCCTATACGACGGTGCAGGACAGTCTCCACCCGCTTAGCGCGATTCGGGATCAGCTGTCCCTGTCGAGAGCGGACATCACATCGTCAAGCCGGTCCTGGCCCCAGTGCATTTCACCGTTGACAAAAAATGTGGGCGCGCCGAAGGCGCCGCGTTCGACCGCCTCTTCGGTGTTGGCGCGCAGTTCGTCCTTGATCGCCTGATCCTGAACCATATTGGCGATTTCCTGCGCCGGCAGGCCGCCATTGTCCATCAGTTCCATTACAACTTCCGGATTTGAGAGATCGTCATCGTCGGCCCAGGCACCCTTGAACATCAGGTCCATATATCTTCCATGAACGTCACCGCCGATTTTTTCGGCCGCAATCGCGCCCCGCAATGCCATAACCGTGTTCAGCGGAAAATTCGGGTTAACCGAAAAATCAATCCCGTGCCTTGCGCAAATGCGTTCGAGATCGTCGAACATCCAATTGCCCTTGGCGGCAATACTGGTCGGTCCGGCATTTCCGACAGCCTTGAAAACGCCGCCCAGCACCATCGGTTTCCAGCGAATGGTGCCGCCCGCATTGTGGACCATTTCCGGCAGCCGCTTATACGCGACATAGGAAGCGCTGCTGACAAAATCATAATAAAAATCAATGGTTTTAGACAATTGTGTCTCCATCTTAAACCTATTGCGAATGTCTCTGAACGACCGGCACGTCCGGCAATTTGCGCCTTGGCACCGGTCCGTCAAACTCCGTCATCAATGGATAAATAACGTTTACGTAAAAGGCAATGCGTACAACGACCTGCCTGCGGATATCTCCTTCGGAATGCGCCGATGAAGCGCCATTTACGGAATGCTAAGGCGCTTGCGGCAGTCTGTAGACCACCGATGGGACGGGTTGTTTTGTAATGCGTGAACTGTCTTCAATGCTGTGCGTCGCGACAGCGCTAGGCGCTACTGTGCTGGCATTTGCCGGAAATCCGACATTTGCGGCAGAGCAATCGTGGCGTATATCCGGTGGTATATCGTCGATATTGCCGGAAGAAAAACCTGCAGGACCGGTCCTGATGCTGGTTTCGCTGCGCAACCAGTCCATGAAGGTCTATACCGGTGACCAATTGACAGCCCTGTCGAATGTGTCCACCGGCAAGGCGGGTCACCGCACGCCGACCGGCATTTTCAGCATTCTTGAAAAACGCCGCTACCATGAATCCAACATCTACAGCCAGGCGCCAATGCCCTATATGCAGCGCCTGACCTGGTCAGGCATTGCTCTGCATGAATCGAATAGTGTTCCCGACTATCCTGCGTCGCACGGATGTGTGCGGCTGCCGGGTGCATTTGCAAGCCAGCTTTTCGGCTTCACGGACAGGGGTGCCCATGTGCTTATCACCGAGGATGAGCTGACACCGCAGCCGATCCAGCACCGCAATCTGATCTATCCGGGTGGCGCTCCGCAAAATATGAGCGTGAAAAGCCTGTCCGCGGCGCCAGCGCTGCAGACAAGCATCCAGAAAGCGGATTCGTCTTCGGTCGTGCGGGTGGTGGAATACAAGGCTGAAACGAAACCAGATTCCAGCAATGACGCGCTGGCCGTTGTTGGAAGCGACTTCAAACTGCGCGGCGGGATGGATGTCGCCAGTTCACCAGCCACAACTGCCGCTGGCGAGGATGAATTCAAACTGCCCAAGTCACGCGCGCCGATCCGCATTCTCATTACCAGACGAACAGGCCGGCACCTGGTGCAGGACATCCAGGCGATGCTCAATGAGCTTGGACATGAAGCCGGCGAGGCCGACGGCCTGATAGGCCCGGAGACCGGTAATGCAATTGTGCGCTATCAAAAGAGCCGCGAACTCACACCGACCGGCACAGTTTCAGTTGCACTGGCGGGCCTGTTGCATGCCGATACGGGGCGCGGGGCGTTTCCCACCGGGTACATTTACGTAAGGCAGGGATTCAAACCCGTTTTCGATGCGCCTATCGTCTTGCGGGACCCCTCATCGCCGCTTGGAACCCATTTTCTCGCCGCTCTTTCCCAACCGAACACCCCGGACGGTATTCGATGGGTACACACGGCACTTGCCGACACCCCTCGCCCGTCACCGCTGCTCGATGTTGTGCCCCGCAACCGGTCCAGTTTTGTCAAACCCGTCTCGGTGCACGCCGCGCTCGACCGGATTGAGGTGCCCGATAATCTGCAAGAGCGCCTCACCGCAATGATGGTCCCGGGGTCATCTTTGATCGTGACAGATAACGGCCTCAACAATGAATCCCATCTGGGGACCGATTTCATTGTCTTGACCAAATCATCCAGCGCAGATTGACGCGGGTAGGCCCCCGGGTTAAAGCACCGGCAGATATCGCCCCGCTGAGACGGGCGACAACGTGGCGCGGAACAGTCCCGCGCCCTTGAAGAAAGTACCGTCCCCTTATGTCACCTCTTGAGCGCGCCCAACCGGCGCTTGCCGCCGCTATTACCCGACGCGGCTACACCGAACTGACGCCGGTGCAGAATGCCATTCTCGACGACAGGCTGAACGACCGGGACCTGCTTGTATCCGCGCAAACCGGTTCCGGAAAAACCGTTGCGTTCGGTCTTGCCTTCGGTCCTTCCATTCTGCCTGCCATGTCCGACAAGGCGCGGGAAAGGCCCCCACTGGCGCTGATCATCGCACCAACGCGCGAGCTCGCCTTGCAGGTGCGCCGCGAATTCGAGTGGCTCTATGAGGACGCAAGGGCAAGCATATGTTCCTGTGTCGGCGGCATGGACCCGCGCGACGAGCGACGCGCCTTGGCGCGCGGCGCCGATATTGTGGTTGGCACACCCGGACGATTGCGCGATCAAATTACCCGCGGGTCGCTGGACCTGTCGGGGTTGCGCGCCGTGGTGCTCGACGAGGCGGATGAAATGCTCGATCTCGGTTTTCGCGAGGATCTGGAATTCATCCTCGACGCCGCACCGGTGGAGCGCCGCACGCTGATGTTCTCAGCGACGTTGCCGCGCGAAGTGACGGCACTGGCCAAACGGTTCCAGCACGATGCAGAGCGCATTTCCGTGCACAGCGAAAAGAGCCAGCATGCCGACATCGAGTATGTTGGGCATGCGGTTTTGCCGAATGAACGCGAAAACGCCATTATCAACATCCTGCGCTACCATGATGCATCGCGCTCCATCGTATTTTGCGGCACAAGAGAGCACGTCAAGCGTCTGACCAGCCGCCTGGCCAACCGCGGCTTTTCGACCGTTGCCCTTTCCGGCGAATTCACCCAGAGCGAGCGGTCTCACGCGCTGCAGTCGATCCGCGACGGCCGCGCGCGCATATGCGTGGCGACCGATGTGGCCGCACGCGGCATCGACCTGCCCGAACTCGACCTCGTCGTCCATGCGGACCTGCCCACCAATCCCGAAACGCTGCTGCACAGGAGCGGCCGCACAGGCCGGGCCGGTCGCAAGGGCGTTTGTGCGCTTGTTGTTGCAAGCAACCGGCAGCGCAGCGCCGAAAGGCTGGTGCGCGGGGCAAAGGTCAAACTGACCTGGACATCCCCGCCCAGCGCATCGGATATTGCCACGCTCGATCATGAGCGACTTCTTCAAAGTTCCTATCTGCAGGAAAACCCGGACAGTGATGAGCGGGCACCGGTTGATGCCCTGCTTGACGCCTACAGCGCCGAGCAAATTGCCGCAGCATTCTATCGGCTCAGCAAATCGGGATTGCCAGCGGCCGAGGATTTGTCGGACGTTGGCGAAAGGGAGCAGAAAAAAACCCTCAGGCGGGATTTCGAGGACGGCGAATGGTTTTCCATAAGCGCCGGCCGAAAGCAAAAAGCGGAACCACGCTGGATTTTACCGGTTATCTGCAAATCCGGTGGAATCGACCGCAAATCGGTTGGCTCAATATCAATCCGGGAAACCGAAACGCTGTTCGAGATTCATCCCGACAAGGTCGCGCCTTTCTGGCAGACGGTCAGCGAGCAGGGTTGTGTCGAGCGTGCCTTGACAATCCAACATATCGGCGAGTATCGCGATCAGCCGTCGTCCGGCACCTCCCCCACCCCCGACCGCCCGGATAAGCCGAGGCACAAAAAGCGCAAACCCCGGCGCGATGGCCCGCCGCCACGGCGCAGCAGTGAGAAATTTGCTAAAAAGACCGGCAAACGTGCCAATTCGGCGCCCAAGGCTCGGTCCCGCAAGCCCAAATCATGATGGGCGTTTCCTGCCGATCAAAAGCCAGTGGAGCAATACTGCCACAAGCGATACGAACAGGATCGAGCCAAGCGTATCGGAAAGGAAATGGCGGCCTTTTGCAACGCGCATGAAGGCGGTGATCAGTGCGAAAAAAAGGCTGACGAACAGGACCGCATAGCGCAGAGACCGGTTGTGGATGAATGCACTGAGGACGAGGATGGCGATGAAGAAGGCCGCCGCGCTTGAACCCTCGCCGGATACGAACGAGCAGTTTCTTGCGCACTGGTCGGATATTTCAAAGGCGGGCGTGAACATTTTGTTCCCGCCAAATTCAACAACGTCCGCCGGCCTTGCCCGCCCCCAATTGTTCTTGAACAGCACATTGACCAGCAATCCGGGCCCGGTGACATAAAGCAGCGTCACGAAACCCCAGACCTGCGGTGGGATTTCGAGAATGGGCCCGCGCCAGAAAGATACGATCCACATGACCAGCGACAGAACCGCCAGCGATATGCTGACGGCGTTGAAGATCGCCCGATAAGTGCCGTACCACGCGTCGCCATTCGGCCATCCGGGCGCCGCTTCATCGAAAAACCAGGATGACACCTTGATGTCGATACCGGGAAACACGGTAAAAACGAAATAGGCGAGCGCGAGCGCCAGAACCAGGCCGTAAAGTGATCTGCTGTAACTAGTCTGCATTCTCGAAACACCCACGCTTGAGAGCAAAGGCATTGATCGTCCCGCCGTGATAGGCACCGCCGCTGGTCGTCATCGACGCCACAGGCATCAGAACCTCGCCTTTGCATTCTACGGTCCTGTCATGCGAAACAAGCAGAACGGCGCGCTCCACTTCTTCTTTATCAAACGGGAACTTCAACTGGTAATAGTTCCTCGGGCGTCCCCGCGGCTTGTGCGTCCGGATCTTCAGGCCATCATCCCGCCCGGTGTAAAGCAGATCCGCAACCCAGTCGCGGCTTTCGGACAGTACGACGTCCGCGCCATTCTTCTTTGCGGCATCGATGATCTCCCTGCTCATGCGTTCCCTGCCGAGAAGCCGCTTGAGCGCCGGTTTTTCTCCGTCGATGCTCACGTCATAGGCGACCATTGTGAGGGTCGGCAGGCCAACCGCGACTACGGCGCCGATCCAGACCGATGTTTTGAGCAGACGATAATAGTGCTCCTCGAGCAAAGCGGCGACAACCAGTACCGTGCCGCCGAAATAGGCTGCCACGGCCCAGTTCGCATAGGCTTTCGATAGCAGGGCCTGAACGCACACAATAAATATGACGGGAACCGAAAATAGAAGCAAAAGCCTGGCATTCCTTGACCTCGACTTGAATATGCAGGCCAGCATCGTTCCAAACAGGATCGGACCAAACACGCCAAACTGGCTGAAAAAGAATTCGGCGAGCTTGAGATATTTGAGGTTTATTGCACTGGAGCTTTTGCGTACCCAGTCCGCATTGTCCAGCGTGTGCTCGAATGTCGACAGATCGTTGTAGAAATTCCAGATGATATTGGGCATCGCCATCGCGCAAAACGCCACGAGAACGATCAGCGCGTTGCGCCATGTGGGGCGCGCCGAAGGCATCAACACCGCGGCCAGAAAGGCGCAGACAAGGAAATAGATGCCGGCATATTTGGCCATGAAGGCAATACTTGCCATTAGGCCGGCAAGCAGTGCGTCAGCGGCTCTTTGCCTTTCCATCAGCCGGACATAAAACAGCAGCGCCAGCGAAAAGAATGGCGCCATCATCGTGTCGGTCGAAATCACCGCGCTGCCGAGAGAAACGGCGGGCATGGTGATGTAGGACAGCATGACCCAGAAAGCGGTTCTGGCGTCGTGAAGATATCTGGCAAGACCGCCGAGGATCACAGCGGTGGCAAAGTGAAACAGCGGCGCGGGAAGCCGAACCCAGAAAACCGCGTCGCTTTGGGCGATCTCCGTGAAGAGCCGGATTATCCAGGCAATAAGGGGCGGTTTGGAATAATAGCCGAAATCGAGGTCCTGACCCCACAGCCAGTATTGCGACTCGTCCACGAACAGGTCCGTCTTGTCGAACCACAATGCAGCGATGCGGAACAGCGTGAGAAGCGCCGCAAAGACCGTGCCGGCGGCGAACCAGTCACGTGCGGACGCGTTCGGCTCCGTGCCGCTCATTGTTTTTAGGATGGACCGCAAATAATCCTGCCAATTTGTGTTTCGGATTGACCCCGGCTCATAGCAGGAATCAATTGGGAATCAAATTGTGCGTGTCAGGCTTTTTTCTCCCACCGGCGGTCTTGTGTCTGTTGCCAGTAAGTTAAACCGTGACCCTCGCCTTTCAGGGTTTTCCAATGAGCCCTGGCAGTCTCAACCTGCCTCTGATCATGTCCGTCGAACATGAAGACCGCTCTTTCGTAATCCTGCAACTCGGATGGTTCCGCACCGTCGACCAGAAACCGGACCTGGGCAGAATTTGCATTGCCGTGCGTGGCGCAGATCAACACCGGTTGTTTGTCCGGCTGCACGGAAACATCAGTGCCGTGCGGCAGGAAGCTTTCGTCCCGGAAAGTCCAGAGATGCTGGTCGAGCGCATCGCGCCGTTCTTCACTGCCGGTCTGGACAACCACACGCCAGCCGCGCTCCAGGCTCTTTTCGAGCAGAGGCGGCAGGGCGTCTTCCAGGCGCGATTCCGTCAGATGATAAAAAAGCACTTCGGTCATGAGCGGCACATTACAGAGTGCTCACAGTGCTGTCGAACAGACGTTGCCGCATGAATGTCAGGCTTCGTAATCCGCGCGCACGAACGCATCGAGCAAACGCACGCCAAAGCCCGACCCCCAGGATCGGTTGATCTCGGTTTGCGGCGACCCCATGGCCGTGCCGGCGATGTCGAGGTGGGCCCAGGGTGTGTCGTTGACATAGCGCTGCAGAAACTGCGCAGCGGTTATCGAGCCCGCCCAGCGGCCACCGACATTTTTCATGTCGGCGAATTTTGAATCAATCATCTTGTCATATTGTGGCCCGAGCGGCAGTCGCCAGACTTTCTCTTCGGTCAGTTGTCCGGCATTTGAGAGCCGCTCGCACAATTCGTCATTGTTGGAAAACAATCCCGCATGGTGGTGGCCAAGCGCTACGATGACGGCACCTGTCAGGGTTGCCAGATTGATCATGAACTGCGGCTCGAAGCGATCCTGACAATACCACAGCGCATCGCACAGGACCAGGCGCCCCTCCGCGTCGGTATTGATGACTTCAATGGTCTGTCCGGACATGGACGTGACAATATCCCCCGGGCGTTGTGCATTGCCGTCAGGCATGTTCTCGACAAGACCGAGGATGCCGACCACATTGGCTTTTGCCTTGCGGGCTGCCAGCGTGTGCATGAGGCCGATCACGGCAGCGGCGCCGCCCATATCACCCTTCATATCCTCCATGCCGGCGCCGGGTTTGAGCGAAATGCCACCCGTGTCGAACACCACACCCTTGCCGATGAACGCGACAGGCTTCTGCTTTTGCTTGCCGCCTTTCCACTGCATGACGGCAAGCCGCGGCGGACGGACCGAGCCCTGCGCAACACCCAGCAGAGCGCCCATTCGAAACTTCTTCATTTCCTTTTCGGTGAGGATCTCGACTTCAACGCCGAGTTTTTCGAGTTCACTTGCCTTTTTTGCAAACTCCACCGGCCCGAGCACATTTGCCGGCTCGTTGACGCAGTCGCGTGCCAGCGCGACACCCTCAGCAACAGCCCGGGCATCAGCAAACGCCTTTTTTGCGGCGGTCGCGTGCTGGCTGACGAGTACAACAGCAACGTTGTTGTTGCTGGCCGGTGCGCCGTTTGGCTTTTTCTTGGTCTTGTACGTGTCAAAACTGTAGCTTCTCAGCAGTATGCCCAAGGCGATATTGGCTACGTCCTGAGGTGTGATTTCCGTTTCGTCGATATCAACGAACACGACAACTTTGGCGGCTTTCTTGACCTGCGCATAGACAGCGCCACCGAGGCGCAACCAGTCATTCGTTGCCAGTTCGTCCGGGTCACCAATGCCCAAAACAGCCAGGCGGTCGGCGGGACTGCCTTCTGGAACAAGCAAATCCAGAGCCGCGAACTTTTTTCCGTCATATTCGGTGACTTTCATGGCGCGCTTGGCAATACCGTCGGGATCGAGAGCCGAGGCACCTTGTGACAAACGTCCGCCCTTGCGGGCCAACAGCACTGCAAGGCCGCCCTTGACTGCCGAAGTTTTGGAGAATGTGATTTTGATATTCTGCGACATGGAATCTCCCGATGGTCGATAGGCAATTGCGAACGGATTTTCACAAAGGGTGCGCCGTAGGTCAGTCGCACATGTTGGCTTTTTCCAGCGCAATAACAAGTCCACAATTTGTCCATTGTGACCGGAGCGGCCCCAACCGTGCCCGGCAACGGCTGTCAGCGATGCGAAGACGCGTTAATCATGTACCGGCTTTCTGCCGTGATTGGTCAGGTTAAAGAAATGTTTACTATGCCTTTTCTGCAGTTGTCAGGTATAACAAACCTACCGAGAGATTCCGGTCGCTGGTATTTGCGGTTGGGTTGTTTTTCTGCCGGATTTCGAGCTGAATGAAACAGATTGAACGCTACATATTTCGCCGGGTACTCATCCTGTCCGTCGGAACGCTTGCAACGACAACGGTCATCGCACTGACAACGCAAGTGCTGCTGCGCGTCAACCTGCTCAGTTCTACCGGTCAGTCACTGCTGACATTTTTGGAGCTGGCGGGTCTTCTGGTGCCGTCTATGATGCTGATTGTCATGCCGTTTGCGCTGATGATTGGTGCGGCGCAAACGCTGAGCACAATGAATACGGATTCCGAACTTGCAGTCATTGAAGCCTCCGGCGGCTCGCGTCAGCTCATCGCCCGTCCCATTTTGCTGATTGCCACCACCATGTCGGTTTTCTGCCTGGTTGAAGCGAACCTTGTCGAGCCATGGTCCAACAGACAGGTCCGGCAGTTGCTGGACAAAGCATCAGCCGATCTGTTTTCGGCCGCCGTGCAATCGGGAACATTCCACGGGATCGACGAAAATCTCTATGTGAGTGTTGCCGAAAAATATCCTGGCGGCCGGCTGGGCGGGATTTTCCTGTCGGACAATCGAGACGAGGAGATCGATCTGCTGTATTTTTCCAAATACGGCGAGTTTGCGGAAATAAACGGCCAGGATGTGCTGATCATGTCCGACGGCGAACTTCACCGCAAGGAAACCAGCGACGGCGACCTTTCGATCATCCGCTTTGCCACCTATGCGCTTGATCTCAGCCTGATTGGTGGTGGTTCGGGACGATCCGGCGGTTATTCGGTAAAGGAACAATCGACCGCATTTCTCCTCAACCCAGATCCTGAAGACGCCCGATATAAGAGGGAACCGCAGGAATACACGATGCGGCTAAACAAACGGCTGACGGAGTGGATGTATCCCCTGCTTTTCGGGTTCATAACCGTCTATTTTCTTGGAAGGGCACATTCACACCGCGACGAACAGATATGGAGTGTTGTCACGGCTGCGGCCATTGCATTCGCCATGCGCGGTTTCAGCTTCTACACAATCGACAAGTCATCCACCAGCTTCATATTCGGGCTGCTTTGCTACATCGTTCCGATTGGAGGGACTATTTTCTTTGCGATTCTGATTGCAACGAACTGGACATTCAGAGTGCCGAAATTCCTGATCGAACTGTCAGACAGGATTGCCTCGGGCAACGAATCACTTCTCTCCATTTCGCGCCACTGGATTGCCGAACTGACGGGAACCGGTCGAAAGGGTGCGCAATGATCGGTTTCACATTATGGCGATATCTGTTCAGACGCTATGTGGTGATGACCTGCTGGTTTATCCTTGGTATTCTCACAATCATATATATGGTTGATTTTACTGAATTTTCCAGCAGAGCATCAAATCTTCCAGGATACACGGTGGGTCTGGGTGCGCTGCTTTCAGCACTGCGTTTGCCCAACATCATGCAGCAAACCATACCTTTCGTGATCCTGTTTTCGTCCATGTCGGCGCTTCTGGTTCTCAACAGAAAATATGAACTTGTCATCGCGCGGTCGGCGGGCATTTCAGCCTGGCAGTTTCTAACGCCCCTGTGTGCCGCCAGTCTGCTTATAGGCATAGTGATGACCACTGTTGTCAGTCCCTTCTCCTCCTTTGCGCTCGCCAAGGTCCAGGAACTGGAGTTTAGCCTCGGCTTGCAGCGCGGAACCGTCGGGACCATTGAGCGCCCGCCATGGATCCGCCAACGCACCGATGAGGGCATAACAATCATCGGAGCCAAACGTGTTGCCCGCCGCGGATTGCTGCTGGGCGGCGCCACATTTATCCGATTTGATGAAAAAGGCTCTATTTCCGAACGGCTTGACGCCAGCAGGGCCACCCTCACCGACGGCAGTTGGGTGCTCAAAAACATAGTAAAAACAATCCCTGGCGGCGCACCTGAGAAGATTGTCGAAATGGCAGTGAAAACCAACATGCGACCAGAGTTCGTGGAGGAGACGCTGGCCTCACCTCAGTCGATATCATTTTTTGAGTTGCCAAGAAAAATCGAGGTGGCCCGCACGTACGGACTCGGGGCGAACGCTTTTGCAATGCAGTATCAGTCGTTGCTGGCACTTCCATTGCTTCTGGTCGCAATGACCCTGATTGCTGCAACCGTGTCACTGAAATTTGTCAGGTCCGGGCAGTCCGGAGCCGTTATTTTGGCTGGCATCTTGGCGGGGTTTCTGCTTTATGTCGTGACAGTGTTGGCGAAATCTTTCGGTACCGTCGGCGCCGTGCCGCCAGTAGCGGCGGCATGGCTTCCGGTAATCGTTGCGTGGGCGTTTGGGGTTACGGTGCTTCTCCACAAGGAGGATGGGTAGTGGGTTCAGCGGCTGGCTGCGGGAAAAATACGTTGCGTATCGCAGGACTGATTGCGGTATTTGCAGCGGGAGTGGCTCTATGCGCCACTGCTCCCGGCGCCTTTGCACAAACCCCAGGAAATTCCGGACTAAACCTCACGGCATCTCCCGACGCCCGACTGTTGCTGACGGCCAATCAATTGACCTTTAACCAGGATACCGAGGTGATAATCGCCATAGGTGCGGTGCAGGTCAATTATGACGGCTACAAACTGGTGGCCCGCAGGCTGGAATATCACCAGCGCACAGGGCGCCTGAAGGCCTTTGGTGATATTGAGATGGTGGAGCCGGATGGCAACCGGATCTATGCGCAGGAGCTGGACGTCACCGACGACTTCGCCGACGGATTTATCAACGCCCTGAGGATCGAACGACCAGACAACTCGCGCATTGTCGCAGACAGCGCGCAAAGGCTTGACGGAGAGCGGACAACGCTGAACAACGGTGTTTATACGGCGTGTGAAATTTGCGAAAAGGATCCGAGCAAACCGCCATTGTGGCAAATCAAAGCACGGCGGGTTACGCAGAACGGCACGACACACACAATCCGGCTCGAAGGCGCTCATTTCGAAATGTTCGGAAAACCGATCGCCTATCTTCCGTTTCTGACGGTTCCCGACCATACGGTCAAACGTAAAAGCGGATTTCTTCTCCCGTCTTTTGGATATACGAAGAAACTGGGTGCCAAGTTGGGCGTGCCCTACTACTTCGCGCTAAATCCCTATTATGATTTGACGGTGACGATATCGGGCTATTCGAGACAGGGATTCCTGGCCGAGGCGGAATTCCGCCAGCGGTTTGAAACTGGAACACATGTGCTCAAGATTGCCGGCATACATCAGCTGACCCCTGATGCGTTTTCAGCAGGCACAGTCGATGCCAATAACACAACCCGCGGAATGATAGCCTCCAAGGGAGAATTCCGGATCAATCCGCGCTGGATGTTTGGCTGGGATGTGATGTTGCAGAGCGACAACAGCTTTTCGAACACCTACAGTATTGCTGGTTACAGCAATGTTACCCAAGTTTCAACGGCGTACCTCACGGGCTTATCAGGACGCAATTTTTTCGATTTGAGGGCGTTCTATTTCGACGTTCAGTCGACGATTTCGAGCAGCACTGAAGAGGAAGAGCAGCCAATCATTCATCCGTCTCTGGATTATTCCTACACATTAGACCGTCCGGTCGCCGGCGGGGAACTCAATATTGACGTCAATATTCTCAGCCTGACGCGACGCGAAGCTGAAATCGACACCACCAACGACCGCTATCCAGGCGTTGAAGGCTCAAATACGCGGTTGACGGCGGAACTCGAGTGGCAGCGGACTCTGGTTACCGATATCGGGCTGTTGCTGACGCCCATTGCAGCGGCACGTGGGGATGTGAATTTCCTCGCCGTCGATGCTCCGGTTGGCTATTCAGGCCCCTTCACCACCCAGTCGACACCGACGCGAGGGCTGCTGACTGCAGGACTTGAAGCACGCTACCCGGTACAGATCATAACGAACAGTGCCTCGCATATCGTCGAGCCGATCGGACAAATTTTTGTTCGCAACGACGAACAACTGGCAGGCGGACTGCCAAACGAAGACGCTCAGAGTTTTGTGTTCGACAGCAGCATATTGTTCGATCGGGACAAGTTCACAGGTTATGACCGAATGGAGGGCGGCACTCGCGCCAATGTCGGCGTCCGCTATACCGGATCCTTTAACAACGGCGTTTCGCTGCGCGGTGTATTTGGCCAATCCTATCAAATCGCCGGTCTGAATTCGTTCGCTACGGACGATCTCGTCAATGTGGGCTCCGCATCAGGTCTGGAGGCGACGCGTTCCGACTTTGTCGGCGGCATCGGCATGGACCTGCCAAACGGGTTTTCGATCACGGCTGAAGGACGGTTTGATGAAGGGACATGGTTACTCAAGCGATCCGATGTCGGCGTCATGTATGCAAGCCGTCGCTTCAGCACTTCCTTTGCGCACACTACCGTGCGGCCCCAGCCAGGCTATGGTTCGTCCACCAGCCGCAACGAACTCAAGGGGGCCGCATCCGTGCGCTTCGCGAAATACTGGCGCGCCTTTGGTTCTGTCAGCTACGATATTGAAGACAATTTCATGGCCGACAACACCATCGGCTTTGGCTATGACGATGAGTGTTTTGCCTTCACGCTTGCCTATTCGCAGGAGCGCGACGTCAATCAGGCCGTTGACTGGAGCGTTGGCGCAAAAATCAGCCTGCGAACACTTGGCGATGTCAACGTTGGATCGAGCGACGTTGACGAGTTTACAGGTGCCAAATAGTTGATTGGAACCGCCGCGGCCGGCCATCAAAAGTGAAGACAGAGACCAAAAAGGCCTTGATTTCGCCAAATTGGCGGTAGGACTTACCGCAGAGCGTGGTTTCAATAGTCAATCCGCCCGAGCGAGAGTGAGGAAACTAGAACATGAAAAGCGATCTTGCCAGAGCACGGATTCCGGCGGTTGCGAAACTGGCATTCATACTGATGTTTGCTGTGGCGACCATATGGATTTCCGGCGGTCCAACCCCTGCATATGCCAACAGAATTGCCATTGTTGTTAATGGCACCGCCATAACGTCGCTTGACATCGACCGGCGCATAAAGCTGCTGCGTTTGCAGCGCGCTCGCGGAAAATTGAAAGAAAAGGCTCAGGAACAGCTGATTGAAGAAGCTATCAAAATGACCGAAGTCGGGCGACTGCGCGCGGCCGTTTCCGATGCGCGTGTCAATCAGTCGTTCGCCCGGTTTGCCAAAGGGAACAAGATGTCAACCAAGCAAATGTCTCAAATGCTGAGACAGGCCGGTGTCGGCGCCGACCATTTCAAGGAATTCATACGTGTGCAGATGTCGTGGCCGCGAGTCGTCGAAGCGCGGTACAGTTCAGGCGGGCGTATGAGCACCGAGGATCTTGTGTCCAAAATGCTCGAACGCGGCGGCGTAAAGCCGACAACGACGGAATATATTCTGCAACAGGTCATTTTTGTCGTTCCCAAGGCAAAACGGAATGCGATTCTCAGCGCGCGCAAGCGGGAAGCGGAATCGATGCGTCAGCGCTTTGTTGACTGCAACAGCACGCGCGAGTTTGCCAAAGGCCTGAAGGATGTATCCGTTCGCGATCTTGGCCGGGTCATGCAGCCCGCTCTTCCCGGAGACTGGAAGGCGCTGGTTGAAAAGACCTCCGAAGGCAAGACCACCGGCACCAAAGTGACGGATCGCGGCGTGGAATTTATCGCCGTGTGCTCCGCCAAGGAGGTTTCGGACGATCTTGCCGCCGAAATGGTGATTCGGTCCGAACTGGCGAAAGAACCCTCGGGTAACAGCGCGAACAGCGATAAATATATGAAGGAACTGCGCGAGAAAGCACGCGTAACCTACAAATGATACGTGGAACGGCAGAGCCATGAGCTCGCATCGAAACGGTGCCGCTCCGGTCGTTCTGACAATGGGTGATGCGGCAGGGATCGGGCCTGATATCACCCTTAGACTGTGGGAACGGCGCCAGACACTTGCACTGCCACCCTTCATCCTGCTTGCCTGCCCTGCCTTGATTTCCGAGCGCGCGCGAGCGCTCAATATCGACCTGCGCATATTTGAGTGCAATGCAAGCGGCCAACGGTCGACCGATGAGGACGCCCTCAATATCCTGCCACTCGAAAATGCGGTTTCGGCCAAAGCCGGTCGGCCCGAGCCCGGCAATGCCGCTGCCATTGTCGAAGCCATTGAAAGGGCCGTTACGCTGACAATGGAAGGGTCGGCTGCGGCCGTTGTTACAAATCCAATCGCAAAATCGGAACTCTATGCCGCCGGGTTTTCGTTCCCCGGGCATACCGAGTTCCTGGCAGAGCTTGCTAAAAGGCACAGCGGCAAAACCCACAAACCGGTCATGATGCTGGCAGGCCCGAAATTGCGAACCGTGCCGGTAACAATCCATATTCCGCTGCACGCGGTACCCAGGTCTCTCTCAACCGATCTGATCGTCGAAACGGCAACGATCACGGCGAACGATTTAAAAAACAGATTTGCGATTTCCAATCCGAGACTGGCGGTTTCCGGACTCAACCCTCATGCAGGCGAATCCGGGGCGCTTGGCAGCGAGGAAGACGACATCATTGCGCCCGCCATTTCAGTTTTGCGTGCGCACGGTATCGATGCCACGGGGCCAATGCCGGCGGACACCATGTTTCACGACAGCGCCAGAAGTCGCTATGACGTTGCGATCTGCATGTATCACGATCAGGCGCTTATTCCGGCAAAGGCACTGGGATTCGACGAGGCCGTGAACACCACGCTTGGGCTTCCGTTCATCCGGACATCCCCCGATCACGGAACCGCATTCGATATTGCCGGTAAAGGCATCGCCAGACCGGACAGCCTTGTTGCCGCGGTGAAGCTCGCAGGCGAACTTGCCGTCAACTCTGGAGATGGTACTGATGCCCGCGATTGATGGGTTGCCGCCGCTCCGCGACGTGATTGCCCGGTTTGAGCTCAATGCAAAAAAGTCGCTCGGACAGAACTTTCTGCTAGATTTGAACCTTACGCAAAAAATCGCGCGGTCCGCGGGTAATCTTGAGGGTGAAACCGTGCTGGAAGTCGGCCCGGGACCTGGCGGCCTTACCCGCGCGCTTCTAGCCAATAATGCAGCCAAAGTAGTAGCGGTCGAGCGCGATCAGCGCTGCCTTCCGGCACTGCGGGAAATAGCGGATCATTATCCGGGCCGGTTGCAAATCATAGAGGGCGATGCGCTGGACCTTGATTTCGCGGCTCTCGCACCCGATGAACAGGTCAAAATTGTTGCAAACCTGCCATACAACATAGGAACCCATTTGCTCGTCAGCTGGTTGCTGTCCGAGCCATGGCCGCCTTATTTTTCATCCCTGACGCTGATGTTTCAAAAAGAAGTCGCGCAACGCATTGTCGCCGCACCCGGATCCGGCGCCTACGGTCGGCTGAGCATACTTTCCGGTTGGCGCACCGACGCAAAACTGGAATTCGATGTTCCTCGTCAGGCGTTTACACCACCTCCGAAAATCACCTCCTCGGTGGTGCACCTGGAGCCGCGCGACAATCCCTTGCCCTGCTCGGCCTGGGCATTATCGCAGATCACACAGGCCGCGTTCGGTCAGCGGCGAAAAATGCTGCGTCAGAGCCTGAAACGTCTCGGCGGCGAAACACTGCTTGCCGCTTGTGATATCGATCCGCGCAGACGCGCCGAGACCCTGACGATCGAGGAGTTCTGCAGCCTGGCGCGGCAGTTGTAGCCGGCAATGCCGTCTCTCACCCCTGCGGTCACGCTGCGGTGGAAAAAGAACTCAGAAAACGATCTTCTGGAGTGGCAACATGGCGGCACCGAGTGTCGCCGCATCCCCACGGATCTCGCTGGGCAGGAGCTCCGGATAGGGCTTGGTGGCGCCAAACCGATCCTGGTCGGCAGGCCCGCACGCGTCAATCAACAGCTTACGCAACTCGGCAGGCGCTTTGCCTCCGAAAAATATGGCATTGGGGTCCAATATTGCCGACAGGCCCCTGATGACCAGGTCGAGGTTCGGCTTGACCTCCTCGATCCAATCGGCAACGCCCGGCCACGTGGGATCGAAGGCATCCAAAAGCCGTTGAAACGTGAGATCCTGGCCTCGGTCCGAAAGACGATTGAGCAATTCACCCAATGCCGGCCTGTGGGGTGCTTCATCATCAAGGAATATGGAACTGATTTCACCAGCATTGCCATGGCCGCCAAACACCGGTTCGTCATTCCATATGATCCCGCAGCCGAAACCGTGGTTGAAGGAAAGATATCCGAAACACCGGTGCTTTTTGCCACCACCACAAAAGAGCTCTGCAATCGCCGCACTGGTCGCATTGTTCTCTACGAATGACGCATACTGCAATCGTTCCTCGAATATTTCGTCGATGGGTAACCGCGCCCAATTGTCGAGTGGAACAGGCGTTGTGAAACGGTTGGGATGGGTGGTGCGATAGCCCTGGACTGCAACGCCGACACCGATGAAACGACGGTCGGTCAGTGGCCCGCTGCCACCCAGTTCATGAATGAGCTGTTCCAACTCTGCAAGCGCCGCGTCACGATCATTGGGATGTGTCTTCAATATGCCATCGCAAATTGCGCGGCCCGAAAGATCAACGGCGGTGTATTCAATCACGTTCGTGCCGATGGAAACGCCGATCGACGCTGTCGATTGCGTGTCGAGGGTGATTTGCGGGCTCGGTTTGCCCCGCCCTTTGACAATTGCCTTTTGCGAAGCCAGCAGCCGTCGCTGAATCAGGCCATCGACTATGCGATGGACGGATTGTTGCGAAAGGTTCGTGTGGGCGGTGATGTCGGCCCGTGAAATGGACGCCTGACGTCTGACAATGTTCAATATCTCGCGCTCACTGTCGGACGGACTCAGCATCTTTTTGTTCGTAGCGATGTCCATTCTTCAGAACGCCCTCAATTCCTTACCAATCTCACCCGCGGTGCACCGATGTCCCCAACCGGCAACGTTGCTCGTGGGTCAAATTCCCATCAAGGGGCGACTCTAGCCCCGGTTTGCAGTTTTTTCCACGGCCAATCGCCAATGCACAGCATCTCAAAATCCACACAACCAAAAATTGCTTGACCTTGCGATGGCTCGTGTATTAATAATATTACATATTGTAAGTATTATTACCTGACAACCATTGCTTTTTTTCAGCGTGCATGCACGGCCGGCGTACCCGCCGACAAAAGCGTGCCAACAAATCGTATAAGGGGAGGAAAATTGGGCACAGTTGAAGTCAAGGCACTGGACGCCGGTAGCTGGTTCGGCAGCAATATCAGCGGTTACCGGGTTCCGACGCTGCAGGAATTCATCACCTGCATTCTTGACAACAATCTCAATCTCCAGCTTGAACTGAAGGAGCTGCCGGGGAGAGAGCATGCGATCGCAGACAGCGTTTGCCGTGCGCTCAAAGACATGTGGTCATTCCAGCACCGGGGGCTTTTCCTGTCAGGCTTTTCCGAACGCTGTCTGAAGCGAGTGGCGCAGAACCTTGCCGATGTTCCAAGGGCGATCGCACTTTTGTGCGTTCCCGAAGACCCCGACGCCTATGCCCGGGAAGCAGGCGTTCAGATCATTCATGTGCAGGACAAATTCGTCGACACTGAAGCACTGGACGCAATCCGCCACAGCGAAGTGGAATTCGGTGTCGCCACCATCAATGACCCCGAACGGGCGAAGCAGCTGCTTGCCCAAGGCGTGACATCCGTGCTGACGGATGACCCGCTGCTGCTGGAAAACGAAGCCAATCACATCGGGCAGCAGGCCTGAGCCTGCCTGAGCTGCACATCGGCAAGTCGCCTAGTTCAGGTCCTCGTCGAGCAGCCCGGATACGAAATCGAACAGGCCGGGCCGGCGGTCGCGCCGCAACCGTTCTGCAAGCACGATGGAGCGCACGGCCGCATAGGCCCGATCCAGATCGTCATTGATGACAACATAATCATAATCACGCCAGTGCTGCATCTCCTCGCGCGAATTGGCCAGGCGCATATCAATGGCTTTTTCGGAGTCTTCCGCACGCCGGTGCAGACGCGATTTCAATTCCGCGAGCGACGGCGGCAGAATGAACACTGAGACCACGTCCGCCGGCATTTTTTCCTGAAGCTGAAGAGCGCCCTGCCAGTCTATGTCGAAGAGCATGTCACAGCCCTGCGCCATGCACTGCTCTGCCGCCTCCCGCGGAGTTCCATAAAAATTGCCGTGCACTTCCGCCCATTCAAGCAGGGCTTCCGTGTCGCGAAGCCGCTGAAATTCGACATCCGATATGAAATGATAATGAACGCCGTCAATCTCACTGCTGCGACGGGTGCGGGTCGTGACGCTGACGGAAAGGTTCAGATCCTCGACTTTTTCCAGGAGATTGCGCGCGATCGTAGATTTTCCCGCACCCGAGGGTGAGGACAGGACCAGCATCAGTCCACGGCGCTTGATTTTCGAAGATGGCATGTTGCCCGATTACACCCTTTATTCCATATTCTGGATCTGTTCGCGGAACTGATCTATGAGGACTTTCAAATCCAGACCGACCGCTGTCACGGACGATGCGTTCGATTTGGAACAGATTGTATTCGATTCCCGATTGAATTCCTGTGCGAGAAAATCAAGTCGGCGCCCGACCGCGCCACCATCCGCCAAAAGTTTTCTGCTGGCTTCGACATGCACAAACAGCCGATCGATTTCCTCGCGGATATCAGCTTTCGAAGCCAAAATCGCCGCTTCGACGTGAAGACGGTCCTCATCGAGCTCCACACCCGATTCAAGCAACATTTTGACCTGTGTTGCCAGCCGCGCTGCTATGTTTTCGGGTTCCGTCGACGGATCGGCATCGGCCTTGCGGGCCAGTGCCTCGATCCCGTCGATCTGAGCGTTGACGAATTCGCCGATCTTTTCACCTTCGGCCGTTCTCATCGCAGCCAGAGCTTCAACGGCTTTGCCGAGACCGTCGAGGATTGCAGTCTGCTCCAGGCGGGACGTTTCATCATCGGGTTGCGGCTCGTTGAACTCGAGCACTCCGCGAATATTCAGCAGGCCATCAATCCTTGGCGGTTCCGCATCGATACTGTCACCCAGCCTTTTGGCGACATCGATCACCGCATCGAGCACATCCTGATTGACGGTTGCTTCGATCCGTTTGTCGTCCCGGGATATCGTCAGTGTCGCCTGGATGTTTCCGCGGGAGAACCGTTGTGAAATGGCCTTCTTGACTTCCGGTTCAATGCGCTCGAACCCGGCAGGGACGCGTATGCGGACGTCAAGGCCCCGGCCATTGACGGAACGCAACTCCCAGGTCCATTGAAGTGAGCCTGCGGCGCCTTCCAAGTGGGCGAAACCGGTCATCGATTGTAGCGTCATGCAGCACCTTTCGTGCGGCCGGCGTAGCGGCCACACCCGGTTATTGATCGGCAGCCTTTTCTTTCTGCTTGGCCCGGTCAGCCTCTATCTTGCGCCATCTGCGGACATTTGCGTTGTGCTGCTCGAGCGTTTCGGCAAACACATGACCGCCGGTACCGTCGGCAACAAAATACACATTGTTGGTCTGTGACGGCTCTGCAACCGCTTCCAGCGCGGCGCGGCCCGGATTGGCGATCGGGGTCGGCGGCAAACCTTCTATTTTATAGGTGTTGTATGGTGTCACTTTATCCAGGTCGGAACGATATATCGGGCGGTCGGCGGGTTTTCCCTTGCCGCCGAACAGGCCATAGATGATCGTCGGATCGGACTGCAGCCGCATACCGCGTTCGAGCCTGTTCAGGAAAACCGAAGCAACCAGGGTGCGTTCATCGGCGCGACCGGTTTCCTTTTCGACGATGGAAGCCAGGATAACCAGCTCCTCCTTCGACTTGATCGGCAAGCCCGGATCACGCTGCGCCCAGATCTGATTGACCAGGGCATTTTGCGACGCGCGCATCTGATCGAGCACTTCATCGCGGGTGGTGCCTCGGGTGAATTTATAGGTTTCCGGCCGCAGCGTTCCCTCAGCGGGTAGTTCTTCCGGCAGGACGCCGGTCAGATCCTCATTGGCGGACAGCCGGTCAAATATCTGAGCCACCGTGAGACCTTCGGCGATGGTGACCGAATATTGAACGGATATGCCCGAACGCAGTAAATCCATCACATCGCGCATGGACGCACCGGCCTTGATTTCATATTCGCCGGCCTTGAGCGAATCACCGGGCATATAGGCCCTGACACCGGATTTGAAAATGAAGCCGTTGGAGATCACCTGCCGGCGTTCCAGCAGCTTTGCTATATCATTAAGGCTGGTGCCCTTTTGGATCCGCACATTGGCGCTGCGCTCAAGCGGGCCTCTTTCGTCAAACTTGATCTTGCCGAAATACACCGCACCGGCAGCCGCCAGCGTCAAGAACACGACAAACGACATTAAAAAGTTCAAGAAAACAATAAATTGGCTGCGTGCGCGATCCGACCGCTTGGGCGGCTGCGGCGCTTCTTCCGGTTTCAAAGCCTGACTGGCCGACTGAGGAATGATCGGGCCTGCGGACCTCGATCGTCCAATATTTCCCTGATTACCAGATATATTGCCGTCGCTCACAATCCATCCTCAATTTCGGAATCACCGTTGCGTCAAAATCTCACTAACAACATGAATATGGCAACAGATGGCAGTTCGCATCAGAACTGCGCCACTTTAGTCCTCATAGCGTCTCAACACCAGTGACGCATTGGTGCCGCCAAATCCAAAGGAATTCGACAACGCCACATTGATTTCACGTTCGCGCGCAACCTTCGGTACCAGATCAATTGCGGTGTCCACCGACGGGTTATCCAGGTTCAACGTCGGCGGCGCAATGTTGTCGCGTATGGCAAGGGTTGCAAATATCGCCTCGACGGCACCGGCCGCGCCCAGAAGATGGCCAATGGCGGATTTGGTCGAGGACATGGAAATAGAGGGCGCCGCATCGCTAACAAGACGCTCGACCGCTCCCAGTTCGATGGTGTCTGCCATGGTCGAGGTTCCATGGGCGTTTATATAGTCGATGTCGGAAGCAGTAATGCCGGCGCGTTTCATGGCCATATGCATGCAGCGATAGGCCCCCTCACCGTCCTCAGACGGAGCCGTGATGTGAAAGGCATCGCCGGAAAGGCCATAGCCGATGACTTCCGCGTAGATTTTTGCGCCGCGGGCGTTGGCGTGCTCAAGTTCTTCAAGGACCACAACGCCGGCGCCCTCTCCCATCACAAAGCCGTCTCGGGCTTCATCGTAGGGCCGCGATGCGCTTTTGGGATCGTCGTTATAGGAGGTCGACAGGGCTTTGCAGGCGGCAAATCCGGCCATTGCAATACGGCAAATCGGGCTTTCGGTACCGCCCGCAACCATCACATCAGCATCGCCAAGCCCGATCAGCCGGCTGGCGTCGCCTATGGCGTGTGCTCCGGTCGAGCAGGCCGTTACCACGGAATGGTTCGGACCGCGCAGCTTGTGTCGAATTGACACCTGTCCGGCTGCCAGATTGATCAGGCGACCCGGAATGAAAAACGGTGAAACACGACGCGGCCCGCGTTCTCTCAAAGTATCTCCGGCATCGATGATCCCCTGAAGGCCACCGATACCCGAACCAATCAAAACGCCCGTTGCGATCTGATCTTCATCACTTTCCGGTTTCCAGTCAGCGTCCGCCAACGCCTGCTCTGCCGCGGCGACCGCGTAGACGATGAACGGATCAACTTTGCGCCGCTCTTTGGCTTCCATAAAGGCATCGGGATCGTAGGTGCCGTTGCTGCCGTCACCGACCGGAATGCGGCAGGCAATCTTGGCCGCGAGGTCGTCCGTTTCGAATTCCTGGATTCTTGCTGCCGCGTTTTGGCCGGCCAACAGTCTTTCCCACGTCACGTCGGTGCTGCCACCGAGTGGAGAAACCATGCCGGTTCCGGTGATTACAACCCGCCTCATGGTGGTCCTATCCTACTGCCAACATCCGGTTCCATATCGCCTGTGTCCGCAACAACTGAAATCGCACTGGGGAATCACGGCTACAACAACCATTCAGCCCGGAAACTTCCCGGGCTGTCGCACATAGTCTATATGATCCAAAGTCCACATGCCAAATGGCCAAGCGAGGCAATTGCGGTCCCGCAATCTGAACTTAGCTCTGAGACTTATCGATGTATTTGACTGCATCACCGACTGTCAGGATCGTGTCAGCTGCATCGTCGGGGATTTCGACACCGAATTCTTCCTCGAACGCCATGACCAGTTCAACTGTGTCGAGGGAATCAGCACCAAGATCATCGATGAAACTTGCACCCTCAGTTACTTTCTCGGCATCTACGCCAAGATGCTCGACAACAATATTCTTAACGCGTTCTGCGGTATCGCTCATGTCGTTATCCTCGACCCCTATATGTTTTGCAATGCCTTGGATAGCGGCATGCGGTCACTCAATCAAGTTCCAGCGCCATATAAATCGGCGCATGCGCCCCGTCAAAACGCGGGCCTGTGGATTACCCGGTTCATCCGGGCCTGCAATCACAGCGCAAAGACTGCAAAACGCATTGGTTGCGGGCATTAACACGGTTTATGTCAGCGGAAAAGCCCGAATTTTCGCGGCAGCTGTCTAAGTCGGCCAAAGTTGCCGTTTCGCACCAAAATCAGGGCATTCCGGATCAGATCATCGCCATGCCACCGTTCACGTGGATTGTCTGTCCGGTAATGTAGCCGGCTTCTTCGGATGCAAGATAGGATATCGCCGACGCGACCTCGGCGCCCTTGCCCATGCGCCGCATGGGAATTGCTCCCATGATCGCGTCTTTCTGCTTGTCGTTCAGCTTGTCGGTCATGGCCGACTCAATGAAGCCAGGTGCAACGCAATTGACGGTAACATTGCGGGAGGCAATCTCCTGTGCGAGCGATTTGGACAAGCCAATCATTCCAGCCTTGGCGGCGCAGTAATTCGCCTGACCGGGATTGCCCGTCACGCCAACCACCGATGTGATGTTGATGATGCGGCCATAGCGGCGGCGCATCATCGGATGGGTCAATTCCCTGGTCAGCCTGAAAACCGCCGACAGGTTGATATTGATAACCGTATCCCATTCTTCATCCGACATCCTGACAAACAGGCCATCTTTGGTAACACCGGCATTGTTGACCAGAATGTCCACACCGCCGAGTTCCTCCTCGGCCTTTTGGCCAAGGGCCTTCACCTCAGCGGGATCGGAAAGGTTTGCCGGGAAAATATGAGTATTGTCGCCAAGCTCGCCGGCAAGCGCCTGCAGTTTTTCGACACGGGTTCCGTGAAGGCCGACAACGGCACCATTGGCGTGCAAAACACGGGCTATTTCCTCGCCAATACCGCCGGACGCCCCGGTGATCAGCGCCTTGCGGCCATTCAGTTCAAACATCTCGGTTACCTCTGATCTGTAAACGGTGCATGTGCAGGGATCTGGAATCAACCCTGCAGATAGTTTTCAATATCCTGTGGCGTATTGATGGCCCTGCCGGAGATCGAACGATCAATGCGGCGCGCCAGGCCTGTCAGTACTTTGCCGGCACCAACTTCCACCGCTTCGGTAACGCCATTTTCAGCAAACCAGGACACCGTTTCGCGCCATCGCACCTGACCGGTGACCTGGCGGACAAGCAGATCCTTGATTTCCTGCGGTTGGGTCACCGGCTGCGCCAGAACATTGGCAACGAGAGGCACAACCGGGGAGATGAGATTGACCTCGTCCAGGGCGGCGCGCATCGCTTCTGCCGCCGGCTGCATAAGTGCGGAGTGAAACGGTGCGGATACCGACAGCAACAGCGCGCGTTTGGCGCCTTTTTCACTTGCCAGGGCGGCCGCCTCTTCAACGCTCTCTTTTGCGCCTGAAATGACCAGCTGTCCGCCGCCATTGTCGTTGGCGATCTGGCAAACGCCGTCGGCCGCACACGCGCTGCAAATTGCCTCAACCGCATCTTGTTCAAGCCCGATTATGGCGGCCATGGCGCCCTTGCCGACAGGAACGGCGTCCTGCATGGCATTGCCGCGGATGCGCAGAAGCCTGGCGGTATCGCCGACCGTCAATGCACCGGCTGCAGCCAATGCCGAATATTCGCCAAGGGAATGGCCGGCAACGAATGCAGCCTTTTCGTTCAACGAGAATCCCCCCGCCTCGAGGGCCCGCATGGCTGCCATCGACACCGCCATAAGAGCGGGTTGAGCGTTTGCCGTGAGCGTCAGCTCATCTGCCGGACCTTCAAACATAAGGACGGACAGTTGCTGGCCGAGGGCGTCATCGACCTCATCGAATACAGCGCGTGCCTCGGCAAATGCATCGGCCAGCTCCTTGCCCATGCCGACGCTCTGACTGCCTTGACCGGGGAATGTAAATGCAGTGCTCATAAGAAAGTCCCAAATTGCGTTGCCGCCTCTCACCACCGAAAGGGCCGCAAGTCAAGCTCTGGAGCAGGATAATCGGTTGACGGGGCGGTCACCTGGGCCGCGCAATTCTTCAATTTGGCATTGATCTGAACATGCAAACGGGCGCTCAAAGGCGCCCGTACTTGAAAAGCAGATGATTGGATGACCTCCCGGATGCCCCCATCCGGCATCCATCCGAGAGGACGGGGATCTTAGAGGTCTCCGAGTAGAATATCGCGCGCGGCCTTGTTGGCTTCTTTCATGCGAATTGCAGCACTGATCTGGCTGTCATAGCGCGACGTGAGCTCTTGGCTCTGCTGTTTGTGCTCGATGCCGAGCTGCTTCAGTTCTTCGCGCGCAGACTCAAGTCCCTGCTCGTGGAATTCGATGTCGCTGCGCACCTTGGCTTCGCGCTCGAGATAACTTTCTTCGAGAACCTGCTGTGCGGCTCCGCGCTCGGCTTCCATACGCTCCATGTCTGCGACAGCATCGCGGATCGCAGCATCATAGAGGTTGACGGCATGGTCCGACTTGCTAGTCGGCATTGTCCGGTTCGTGGTGATCATGCGCTCAACGACATCGTTAAGGCTGCTTACCACTTTTTCAGCTTGGTCGACGGAGCGTGTTGCCCTGACGACATTGCTTGTAGTCGATGTTGCATTCATTGCCGTTCTCCTCGGTGAGTTCTGGTCTCCACCACGTCACCAGTTTTGGTATTCCTGCGCAGTAATTCCAGTTGAAAAATGTTTTTCATTACTGGACATTACAAATCGCCCTTCATTTGAACTATTAAATTTGCAGGGTTCAATCAAATCGTTCGTTAAATTAACGTTAATTTTTAGGGCGTTAATCGGGTTTTGCACTTTGCTTCGGTTGCAGAATTTCAGCAATAATCGGCAATTTTTACTACTGAATAATTGCCAATCAAAGCTCCGCATGGTCAATTCAAAGTTTGCCGAAAACCATAGAAAACAAGGCTTCGTGCGTAAAATGTGCTGCCAGTATCACGTCGACAGTTAACCAATATTATTGTCCAATTCTTCGCAAAGGACCCGCCGATCCGCGGCGCACATCACAATATTTTCGCTCCGGCGAATTATTAACGTCACGAGCGGGTTGCATTTGCAGCGGCGCTTGCGATTAACCAATCCTGGAACCACCGTTCGTGACTAATCAGGGAGCCCAATGCCGATTTGCGATCCCGGATCCGGCGATGACTGTTGCTAATACGCAGCCGCGTATTTTGCACATATCTCCGCATCCGAAAGGTCATTGAGCTGTTCGACTTCGCTGCGTTTGTGGCGCAGATAGGCATCGACGAGCGTTTCGCCGAAGGCGCCCCTCGCCCATTGGCTCTGCGACAGCCTGTCCAGCGCATCTGCGAGAGACCGCGGCAGGCGCGCTACGCCAAGGTCCGCAAGTTCGCTGTCACCGACTGTGGTCAAATCGGTGTCGGTAACATTTGGCATTGCAAGCGCCTCGTCCAGGCCGCTGGTTCCAGCCCGGATCAGCGCGGCAAGAAACAGATAGGGGCTGGCGGCCGCGTCGGAGGCACGAAACTCGAAATGGAATTTCTCCGACACGTCTTCCATAACGCTTTCCCGGAAGACAGGGCAGATGCGCACAGCCGCCTCACGGTCCTGGACACCAAAATTGTTGAATGCAGCGCTCCATCGATGCGGCGTGAGGCGCATATAGGATGCGACCGACGGCGCGGTCATGCACAAATAGTCCGGCAGATATTTGAGCAGGCCTGCGACAAACCGCCTGCGGTGTCAGAAACGCCATGGGGCTGGATCCGGTCATGCCCCAACTGGTTTCCATTGGTATCCTGAATGGAAAAATGCACATGTGTACCATCGCCGACGCTTTCAGGATCAAGGATCGGCGCAAAGCTTGCACGGGCATCAAGACCGCGCGCAACAGCTCTGGTTATTTCGCGCAGAACAACGGCATCATCGGCGGCGCGAAGCGCATCATTGGGTTTGACCGTAACTTCACATTGCGCCGGTCCGTATTCGGGCATGAAGGTATCGGGCGTCATTCCTGCCCTTTTGAGCGTATCCATAAGCCTGTCCGGAAACGCGCCCATGCGGCGCAGCGCCCGCAGCGAATAGCCTAGCCCGTCCTGCCCTTCGCAGCCGGAATAGTGAAATTCATGTTCAAATGCCACGGTGAGGATGAGGCCGTGCTTGTCCCGCAGCGTTTCGATAGCGCCCTTCAGCTGGCTACGCAGGCAGCATGCCCAACGCTGTTCATCGAGGGTGAAGACATCTCCGATCACAAAGGACTCGTCCAGTCCGTATTCAGGTATCTCAAGGTCAACGAGCGTCGAAAAGTCCGGCCGCAACATCAAATCGCCTAAAGCACCCCAGGGGGTGTCGGCAATGGGACCGAAGGTCGTCTGAAATATGTTGGTCGGGGTCCAGCCAACGCCGATGTGGGCACGATTGTTACGGTCTGCATAGGTCATTGCCTTGCCGCGCAGCTGCCCGGCAATATCGCTGGTGACCACCATGATAAGATCGGTGTCTTTTCGGGTGCTGCTCATTGTGAATTCCTCATCTGACCGCCGCCATCGACACTATCGGAACCGGCAATTGCGATTGCGTTAATGGAAGCTACCGCGAGCAGCCTTGAGACGATGGATACAAAAGTGCGCTAAATACAGGCCTGATAAAGCCCGACCGTGTTTTCCTTGGTGAGTTTCACCGGATTGCCCATTGCGGTTGGATCCTCCAGCGCCATGTCCGCCAGTTCGTCGATGCGGTCCGTCCCGACGCCCAGCTCACGCAGCTTGTCGGGCACTCCGAGATCGGCGCGCAGTTTCATGACATAGTCGAAAAACCCGTCGAACCCACCTGCTATGCCGAGATAGGCGGCGGCCTCACCGATGCGTTCCTCGATTGCCGGTCGGTTGAGCCTGAGCACCGGCGGAATTACCACTGCATTGGTCAAACCGTGATGGGTATTGTAGATCGCACCGACCGGATGCGAAATCGAATGAACCGCGCCAAGGCCCTTCTGAAAGGCGGTCGCACCCATCGCCGCCGCGCTCATCATGTGGGCCCTTGCATCAAGGTTTTGCGGATCAGCGGCCGCGAGCGGCAGGTTTTCCTTGACCAGACGCATGCCCTCCAGCGCTATGCCCTGGCTCATCGGATGGTAAAACGGCGACGAAAATGCTTCCAGGCAGTGCGCGAAGGCGTCCATGCCGGTGCCGACGGTGATGATCTTCGGCATGCCGACAGTCAGCTCCGGATCGCAGATAACTGCAGCGGGCAGCACCTTGGGGTGAAAAATGATTTTCTTTACGTGCGTTTGTGAATCGGTCAGCACGCCGGCGCGGCCGACCTCCGAACCGGTGCCGGCTGTGGTCGGCACGGCAACGATGGGATAGATCGCATCGGAATTAGCGCGTTTCCACCAGTCGCCGATATCGGCAAAATCCCAGACGGGGCGCGTCTGTTCGGCCATGAAGGCAACAAGCTTGCCCAGATCAAGGCCGGAGCCGCCGCCGAATGCCACGACGCCATCATGATTGCCGGCCTTGAACGCCGAAATGCCGGCCTCCAGGTTCTTGTCCGTCGGATTGGCATCGACCTCGAAGAACATTGCCCGGCCAAGTCCCGCGGCCTCGAGGAGATCGAGCGCGTTTTGCGTAATCGGCAGGTCTGCCAATCCCCGGTCCGTGACGAGCAGTGGACGCTTGATGCCAGCCTCGGCGCAGGCTTCAGCGAGCTCGGAAATACGGCCGGCTCCAAATCGGATGGCGTTCGGATAACTCCAATTCCCATTAAGGCGCATGGTCAGGTTACTCTCTTCAAATGATAGGATTTGGGACGGGTGAGGTTCTGGTATCCGATCACGGACAGCGCGCCGCCGCGACCGGTGTTCTTGCAGCCGGTCCAGCACAGGCCCGGGTCGAGATAATCGGCTCTGTTCATGAATACGGTTCCCGTCTCGATGCGGGCTCCGAGCATGGCAGCTCTCGATGCGTCGTTTGTCCATAGCGATGCGGTAAGGCCAAATTCGCTGTCGTTCATGAGCGTGACCGCTTCATCGTCGCCATCGACCTTCATGATGCCGACCAGCGGACCGAAGGTCTCGTCACGCATAAACCGCATGTCATGGGTCACACCGGTAAGAATCTGCGGCATCAGATACGTACCGCCATCGTCCTGCGGAAACAGCGCCGGATCGATCATTGGCCGGGCACCCTGATCCACGGCTTCGTTCAACTGTGCACGCACTTCAGCCGCAAAGCGTTGATGGGCCATGGGACCCAATGTTGTATCTTCATCCAACGGATTGCCGAGCCTGTAAGCGGAAACGATGGCGACGGCCTTCTCGACAAATGCATCGTAGAGCGCGGACGTCACATAGACGCGTTCAATGCCGCAGCAACATTGCCCGGAATTGAACATCGCCCCGTCGATCAGCGTCTCGACGGCCGCATCGAGGTCAGCGTCTTCCATGACGTAGCCCGGATCCTTGCCGCCAAGCTCCAGCCCGACACCGGTGAATGTTCCGGCCGCAGCCCGCTCGATCGCCCTGCCTCCCGCGACCGAGCCGGTGAAATTGACAAAGCCGAAGCTGCCGGCAGCGATGAGGTCGGAGGTCGTTTCGTGGTCGAGAAAAACATTCTGGAAGACGTCCTCGGGAATACCTGTTTCTGAAAATGCCCGGGCCATGCGTTCCCCGACCAGCAGGGTCTGCGTTGCATGTTTGAGCAGCACCGCATTTCCGGCAATCAGTGCCGGTGCAACGGTGTTGATGGCGGTCATGTAGGGGTAGTTCCAGGGTGCCACGACCAGAACGACGCCGTGGGGTTCCCGCAGGATGCGCCGCTCGAATGCGCTGCTGTCTTCGACGATAATCGGCTCAAGCGCTTCTGCAGCAATGTCCGCCATGTGCGACGCACGCTCGTTGAAGCCGCCGAATTCGCCGCCATAGCGCACCGGGCGACCCATCATCATGGCGAGCTCGGGCACGATTTCGTCGTTCATTTCACCAACGCGCGCAACGCCTTTGCGGACAAGATCGACGCGCTCGGACAGCGGGCGCGCCGCCCAGTTCTTTTGCGCGGCTTTCGCACGCTCGACAGCGGCGAATGCCTGATCGGTTGAGAGTGTCGGGCGCTCGGCGAATACCGAACCGTCCACGGGTGAAATACTCTGAAGCATTTTCGACATTGTCAGGCTCTTTCAAAGCCGCGCGCGACTTCCCAGTCGGTGACGCGACGGTCAAATTCTTCCTGCTCCCAACTGGCAGCGCGGACATAGTGATCGATGACCTCATTTCCCATGGCGGCGCGGAGCATTTGTGAATTGTCGAGGCTGTCAGTGGCGTCGCGCAGGGTTCTGGGAACACTACGGGCCTTTTCGGATACATAGGCGTCACCCGTGAATTCGGCCTCGAGCTCAAGTTTGTTTTCTATGCCGTCAATGCCCGCGGCAAGCAGGCCCGCCATCGCCAGGTAGGGATTGAGGTCGGAGCCGCCGACGCGGCACTCGACACGCACAGCATCCGTGTCCTCGCCACAGATGCGGTATCCGGCGGTCCGGTTGTCGCGGCTCCAGATCGCCTTGGTCGGTGCAAATGTGCCCTCCGCAAAGCGCTTGTAGGAGTTGATATAGGGTGCCAGGAACCAGGTAATATCGTTGGCGTGTTTCAATAGACCGGCAATATAGTGACGCATCAGACCTGACATGCCGTGCTCACCGTTGGGATCACGAAACAGTGGCGTCCTGCCAGCGGCGCTCCACAAAGACTGGTGGATGTGTGACGAACTGCCGGCGGAATCATTGTGCCATTTGGCAAGGAATGTCAGCGCCCGCCCCTGCCCCCAGGCGATTTCCTTGCAAGCGTTTTTCATGAAGGCATGGGTGTCGGCCATGTCAAGCACATCGGAATATTTGACGTTGATTTCTTCCTGACCGGCACTGGCCTCGCCCTTTGAGCATTCGACCTCAATGCCGGCTCCATATAGGCCATTGCGTATGGCGCGCATGACATTCTCTTCCTTGGTGGTCTGGAAGATATGGTAGTCCTCATTGTATTTACCGATCGTTTTGAGACCGGCATAACGCGCATCCTGCGCTTCCTCGAAACTCTGCTCGAACAGGAAAAACTCGAGCTCCGACGCCATGATTGCTTTCATTCCCAGCGCCTCAAGCCGCGCCACCTGTTGTTTGAGGACGGCACGAGGCGCGTGGTGAACTTCTTCATGCGTGTGATGATCAAGCACATCGCACAGCACGAATGCGGTGCCTTCCAGCCAGGGTGTGCGGCGAAGCGTCGATAGATCCGGCTTCATGGTGTAGTCGCCGTAGCCCGCTTCCCAGCTCGTCGAGCGGTAGCCACTGACGGTTTCCATTTCCATGTCGGTAGCCAGCAGATAATTGCAGCTGTGCGTTTCCTTCCACGCACTCTTGATGAAGTAGTCGGCCTGAAAGCGCTTGCCCATCAACCGGCCCTGCATGTCGGCCTGGACCGCGACGACCGTATCGATCTCCCCATTGGAGATGGCTTCTTTGAGGGCGTCGAAGGTAAGATTTCCGGGCATGTGCACATATTTCCTGATGGTCACTGGTAATGGGCCGCTGCCACAGCAAAAGCGGCGTCGGCAACTTTATGGAGATTATCCAAAACGGCAAGGCGGTCCAGTTATTTGCGCAGCGGCGCGGTTATCCCTGTGGATGTGGACGATCCGACCGGATTGATAAGCCGGACCGGACCGCCGTCTCCGTCCTCCAGCAGCCGCGCACATTCAGACATTTGCCTGCCTCCCACATTTTCCGTTGAAGCTTCTGCCGAACGACTTCAAATCCATAACAACCTTGCGGACCCGGCCACAACGAATTTGCTTGCATCCGGCAGGAATACGCGTATAAGCGCGCTGTTCGAAACACCCGGTCAACTGGCTGGGGGCTGAACGGAGGGCCGCCCGAATGGGCGACAGGAAATGCAGATTTCCGGCCTCCCGTGTCTCCGCTCTCGACCGTCTCGAATCCAACGCCTTTCTTGAGCGCCCTTTGGGGCACAAAGAGGGTTGTTGAGGCTTAGCCGCCAATTGCCGGGGTGTCAGAACAGGAAAAGACTCAAAGAAAGGCGAGTGGCTCATGTCTCTTTACGAACATGTATTTCTTGCCCGACAGGACGTTTCCAGCCAGCAGGTCGAGGCCCTTGTGGAACAATTCAAGGGAATTCTCGAATCCAACGGCGGATCGGTCGGGCGCATAGAAACCTGGGGCTTGAAGTCCCTGTCCTACCGGATGAACAAAAACCGCAAGGCGCATTACACGCTGATGGACATCGATGCTCCTGCAGCGGCGGTCCAGGAAATGGAACGCCAGATGCGCATCAATGAAGACATTCTTCGCTACATGACCATTCGCGTCGACGAGCATGAAGAAGGTCCTTCCGTCATGATGCAGAAGCGCGACCGTGACGACCGCCCACGCCGTGGCGACCGTGATGATCGTCCGCGCCGTCCGCGCGAAGACCGGAGATAGGGAGCACAGTCATGGTTGATATTAATCAGATTCCGACCCGGCGTCCTTTTCACCGCCGCCGCAAGACCTGCCCGTTCTCCGGAGCGAATGCACCGAAGATCGACTATAAGGACGTCCGTCTGCTGCAGCGCTACATATCCGAGCGCGGCAAGATCGTGCCGTCGCGAATTACGGCGGTCAGCCAGAAGAAGCAGCGCGAACTGGCCCGAGCCATCAAGCGTGCGCGCTTCCTCGGCCTGCTGCCCTATCTTGTGAAGTAGGCAGACGCCGCGAACAATTCCGGCCCGGAGTTTCCGGGTCGCCGCCTGGCGTGATGGGCACGGCAGGCAAAACGACAAACCCCGAGTTGGGGCGGAACTGCAGTTTCACAATTGAAACCGCGACTGCCTCTAACTGCTTGAACAGCAGGACAGCGAAGCAAATGAACAGCAGGACCCAGTCCCTACTCATGGGCCTCGTCGCAGGCCTTGCCTCAGCCCTTTTGATATTGGGTTCGGGGGACTGGTCTGCGCTTTCGGTTCTGCTTTCAGCCTGCGCCACGCTTCCCATTCTGATCGCCGGGCTCGGATGGTCGAATGTTGCCGGCGCCGTGTCTGTCGCTGCTGCCACGGCAATCGTTGCCGTGACCGTTTCACCCCTCGGCGCTGTCATGATCGCCGTGACCACGCTGGCACCCGCTGCCTGGATCGCACATCTGAGCAATCTGGCGCGCCCGGCAGAGGAACTCGGCGGCCCGCAGGGCAAACTCGCCTGGTATCCCCTGCCCGACATCATGCTTCATCTGTGCGGGCTGGTGTCCCTGTCGCTGATTATTCTCGGTGTCGTTATCGGCTACGGAGAAGAAACGGTCCGTCCGTTCGTCGATTATTTCATTGGCGTCATGAGCGAGCAGAATCCCGAATTTGTTCCGGACGATGCCAGCAAAGACGAAATGACCGCCTTCATGACCCGTGTGCTGCCGGCGGCGCAGTCGGCAATGTGGGTCATGATCCTTTTTGCAGGCTGGTATCTGGCCTGCGGGATCGTGCGCATCTCGGGCCGTGCCAAACGGCCTGCCGACGTGATCCCCGCCGACCTCAGAATGACACGCACCGCGCTGTTCGTATTTGGCGCCGGGCTTGCTCTCAGCTTCGTCAGCGGAGCGCCTGGTCTTGTCGGTTCCGTCATTTCCGGCGCATTTGCCGGCGGCTTCATGCTTGCCGGGCTGGCCATGTTGCATCATCGCCTGTCGGGAAGACCGTGGCGGCTGATGGCGCTGTGGTTCACCTATACCGCGATATTCATCCTGTTTCCGCTGCCCCTCATCGTCTTCCTTTTTGGCGGCATGTTCGGGACTGCACGAACGGCCCCGCCATCCTCATCCGGGCCGGATCCAAACAACTCCAACGATCAATCGAACTGACCTATCTGAAAGGAAATCACCATGGATGTTATTCTTCTGGAGCGCGTTGCCAAGCTTGGGCAAATGGGCGACGTCGTCAAAGTGCGCGACGGCTATGCGCGCAACTATCTTCTGCCGAAGGGCAAGGCCCTGCGCGCCAACAATGCCAACAAGGCTCGCTTTGAAACCGAACGCGCGCAGCTGGAAGCGCGTAATCTGGAGCGCCGCGGCGAAGCCCAACAGGTTGCCGACAGGCTTGACGGAAAGTCCTTCATCGTTGTTCGCGCCGCCGGCGAAACCGGTCAGCTCTACGGCTCGGTCGCTGCCCGCGACATCGTTGAAATCCTCGATGGCGAGGGTTTCACGATCGGCCGCAGCCAGGTCGAATTGCGCACCCCGATCAAGGCAATCGGAATGCATGAAGTCATCATTTCCCTGCACGCCGAAGTCGACGTCAAAATCCAATTCAACGTCGCCCGTTCGATCGATGAAGCCGAACGTCAGGCCAAAGGTGAAGATCTAACCTCCGCCGACGCCATCTACGGCGCCGATGAACAGGAGGAAGTCAAAGCCGAGGAACTCTTCGACGAAGGTGTCGAGTTCGAAACGGCGGCTGACGATGAAGCCGCGGAAAAGGCTGAAGCAGAAGCTGAAGCTGCAACCGAAGCCGAGGCGGAAGTTGAAGCTGAAGCAGAAACCGTGGCGGAAGCTGAAGTTGTGGCGAAGGCAGAGGCTGAGGAAGAGACCAAAGCCTGATTGCCCGGCAACATATCATCACTGGAAAGCCCGGCTCCTTGCCGGGCTTTTTTGTTTGATGCAAATTTTCGCCATAATCTGTTGCAGCATTAACATATTCACGAGGAAAAACAACGCACTGGACTATTTCGGAAACAGTGCTACAATTTTACCCGAGCGGAAGCCTTTGCTGAGACGTGTTGTTTTTGGGGTTTTTGATCGTGAGGCGTATCCTTACCCACATTATTCGTAAACTCGTGCACACCGGTGATCTGACGATTACCTTTGCCGACGGTGACCAGATGCACCTCGGTGATGGATCCGGTGCGCCGATCCATATGCGCATAAAAAGCAAAGCGGCGCAGCGCGCCATCGTGATCGACCCGAGCCTCAAGATCGGCGAGTGCTATATGGACGGCGATCTTGTCTTTGAAGATGGCGATATATATAAGTTGCTGGAACTCGTTTTCAGGAACTCAAGGGAAAACCGGACCCGGCAAGCCCGCTGGGTCAGGATGCTGGAGCATCTGCGGCGTATCCCGGCCCATATTCTGGAGTGGAATACGCTCGGGCGATCGAGATCCAACGTCAAACACCATTATGATCTTTCGGGCGAACTCTACGATCTGTTCCTCGATCCGGACCGGCAATATTCCTGCGCCTACTACGAGAATCCGTCGATGGAACTCGAGCAGGCGCAAATGGCAAAAAAACGCCATATTGCCTCAAAGCTGCTGATGAACCGGGAAGGCCTGAGGGTGCTCGACATCGGTTCGGGCTGGGGTGGCATGGGCCTGCACCTTGCCCGCCAGTTCAATGCAAAGGTCACCGGTGTGACCCTCTCCGACGAGCAGTTTGCGGGATCCAATCAACGCGCACGCGAGGACGGATTTGCCGGCCAGGTCGATTTCAAGCTGCTTGACTACCGCAAGCTCGATCAGACCTTCGACCGCATCGTCTCGGTTGGCATGTTCGAACATGTCGGTGCCCGGCACTACAAAACATACTTCAATAAATGCGCCAATCTCTTGGACCGGGACGGCGTGATGCTGCTGCATACGATCGGCCAGTCGGAATCGCCGACACCGACCAATCCGTTCATCAAGAAGCATATTTTCCCGGGTGGATATATTCCGTCGCTGTCCGACGTGGTGCCGGCTATAGAGCGGTCGGGGCTGATCGTCACCGATATCGAAGTGTTGCGCATACATTATGCCGAGACGCTGAAGGCCTGGCGCAAGAGCTTTCTTGAGAACTGGGATAAAGCCAAGGAACTTTACGATGAGCGCTTTTGCCGCATGTGGGATATTTATCTGGCTTCCTCGGAAGTTGCCTTTCGCTGGCAGGACCTTGTCGTCTTTCAGATTCAGCTCGCTCACCTGCCCGATGCGGTTCCTCTGACGCGCGATTACATGGGCAAGAACGAGCACGCACCGCACCGGGCCCGAAAAGCCAGCGAATCGGCTCGAAAGAAACGTGCAGCCGCAGCCAAACAAAACCGGCGCGCGTAAATTCGATTCCCGTTCGGAAGTCAAACAGAATCAGATATAATTTTGTTTTCCACACAGGAGTTGTGGAGATCGAGCATGGCCGTGCTTTTTGTACGGGTGTGCCATCTTAGAGATTCATGCGCCGAGCCAACGACGTTATATCTGTCCGGCGCAGAACACTCCCGGCAGGGATTATAAAGAAAGACGGCAATGAGCGACCCGGCACGACAGATTGGTGAGGCAGGCAACGAGGAAAACAGCGGTCTTTATCGCGAAGCACCTGGCAATATCGAAGCCGAGCAGGCGCTGCTTGGCGCGATACTCGTCAACAATGATGCCTATTACCGCGTCTCGGACTTTCTGAAACCCGGCCTTCTGCACGAGCCGTTGCACCGCAAGATTTTTGAGGTCGCCGGCGACATCATACGCATGGGCAAGACCGCAAACCCGGTCACCATCAAGACCTTCCTTCCGGCGGACGAAAAGGTCGGCGATATGACAGTGGCGCAATATCTTGCGCGTCTTGCCGCCGAGGCCGTCAATATCATCAATGCCGAAGACTACGGCCGCGCTATCTACGACCTGGCGCTCAGGCGTTCGCTGATCACCATCGGCGAAGACATGGTCAACATCGCCTATGACGCGCCGCTTGACATGCCGCCGCAGAACCAGATCGAGGATGCGGAGCGGCGCCTGTTCGAATTGGCGGAGACCGGCAGATACGACGGCGGGTTCCAGTCATTCAACGATGCGGTGGCACTGGCTATCGACATGGCAGGCGCCGCCTATCAGCGCGATGGCGGACTGTCCGGCATCTCGACCGGTATGTCGCAGCTCGACGGCCGCATGGGCGGGCTGCAGTCGTCCGACCTGATCATTCTGGCCGGGCGGCCCGGTATGGGCAAAACCTCGCTGGCGACCAACATCGCCTACAATATCGCCAAGGCCTATCAGCCGGAGGTGCAGGCGGACGGCTCCACCAAGGCGATCAATGGCGGCGTTGTCGGTTTTTATTCACTGGAAATGTCGTCCGAGCAGCTCGCTACCCGTATCATTTCCGAGCAGACAGAGATTTCATCCTCGAAAATCCGGCGCGGCGAGATATCCGAAGCGGACTTTGAACTGCTGGTCGGCTGCTCACAGGAGATGCAGAAAATACCGTTCTATATCGACCAGACGGGCGGCATTTCTATCGCGCAGCTGGCAGCCCGCGCGCGGCGCCTCAAAAGGCAGCGCGGTCTCGATCTGCTTGTTGTCGACTATGTGCAGCTCATGACCGGCTCGAAAAAGGCCGGAGAAAACCGCGTTCAGGAGATCACCGAGATCACCACCGGCCTCAAAGCGCTCGGCAAGGAGCTCAACGTACCGATAGTCGCGCTGTCGCAGCTGTCGCGTCAGGTCGAAAACCGCGACGACAAGCGGCCGCAGCTGTCTGACCTTCGTGAATCCGGTTCCATCGAGCAGGACGCGGACGTCGTGCTTTTCGTGTATCGCGAGGAGTATTACGTGAAGAATGCTGAGCCGCGGCGCTCGCCGGAAGAAATCGCCAACGACATCAAGACCGAGGAATATCTGCGCTGGGAGGAAAAGATGGCAAAGGTCAAAGGCATGGCCGATGTCATCATCGCAAAGCAGCGTCACGGGCCAACTGGCACAGTTGCACTCGGCTTCCAGGCTGAATACACCCGCTTCTCCGACCTTGCAGATAATTCCTACCTGCAATACAGCCATGAATGATTGTGTCGAACCGTATTGGCCGGGTCATTGAGCGAACTGCCGCATAGCGCTGAAGAAATGAAAGACGAAGGCCACGGGGCACGCCTGACGATCGATATCGGGGTGCTGGTGGACAACTGGCGCGCCATGCAAAAACTGTCGTCCCCCGCCCGCTGTTCGGCGGTCGTCAAAGCCGACGGATACGGACTTGGAGCCGAGGCGGTGTCCACGGCGCTTTATGAAGCCGGATGCAGGGACTTTTTTGTCGCCACCGCGCATGAGGGAGCGGCGGTTCGCCGGCATACGCCCGAAGCGCGCATCTACGTGATGAACTGCATTTTGCCGGGCATTGAAGAGATCTGCCGGGCAGCCGAACTTGTGCCGGTTCTAGCCTCCATGGAGAATGTGGCCCATTGGACGAGCGCATGCGCCGCCAATGGCGAACACCCTTGCGCTCTCCAGGTCGACACCGGCATGAACCGGCTGGGTCTGACTGTGGCAGAGGCGGTGGCGCTTTCAAATGATATCACCCGGCCGGCGGGTTTCTCTCCGGTGCTCATCATGAGCCATCTTGCCTGTGCCGACGAACCCGATCACCCGCACAACAATCTGCAACTTGATGCGTTTCGAATGGTCGCTTCAACGTTCGGAGGTGTTGAAACAAGCTTCAGCAATTCCGCCGGTATCATGCTCGGCACCGATTTCAAATTCGACCTGACGCGACCCGGCATTGCTATTTATGGCGGCGCTGTCGGCCATCACGTCAAACCAAGGACAAAACCGGTCGTAACAGCCGAAGCCCGGATTGTTACAATCAGGCGCGCCAAACGCGGCGAGACGGTGAGTTATGGTGCGACCGTCACCCTGGATCGGGACAGCCGAGTTGCCGTGTGTTCCATCGGCTATGCCGACGGTTATCTGCGCGCACTCTCCGGTGCCGGTGTCACCCTGCGCGCGCATGACGATAGAGGCGCGCATGGTCACGCACATGGCAGAATTCTCCCGGTGCTTGGCCGGGTCACGATGGATCTGACGGCGTTCGACATCACCGATCTTCCGGACGGCGCACTCAAACCCGGAGACTTCATCGAGCTGTTCGGCAACAATGTGGCTCTCGACGACGTGGCGCGGGCGGGCGGAACGATCGGCTATGAACTTCTGACGTCGCTCGGCAGCAGGTACCAGCGTCTCTATGTGAATCGCACCAGGGAAGATTGACAGGAACGAGATGGCACGCCCCAAAGTCCAATTTGTCTGCCAGAACTGCGGCACGGTCCACTCACGCTGGGCCGGCAAATGCGACGGCTGCGGCGAATGGAATACTATCGTCGAGGACGATCCTGCGGGCGGCATCGGCAGCGGGCCGGGCAGGCCACGCACAAGGGGTAAACCCGTCGCCTTGACCTCATTGTCCGGCGACATCGAAGATGCACCGCGCATAAAAACCGGCATCGCAGAACTTGACCGGGCAACGGGCGGCGGCTTCGTGCGCGGCTCCGCCCTGCTTGTCGGCGGCGATCCCGGCATCGGCAAGTCGACCCTGTTGATGCAGGCGGCCGCGGCACTGGCACGACGTTCGCATTCGGTGGTTTATGTGTCCGGGGAAGAAGCGGTTGCGCAAATTCGCCTCAGGGCGCAAAGGCTGGGTACGGCCGATACGGATGTCATGCTGGCGGCGGAAACAAATGTCGAGGACATTCTCGCAACCGTGGCACAGGGCAACCGCCCGGATCTCATTATTATCGATTCCATTCAGACCCTGTGGAGCGACATGGCCGAATCGGCGCCCGGCACGGTCACGCAGGTGCGAACCGGCGCGCAGGCAATGATCCGCTTTGCCAAAAAAACCGGTGCAGCCGTTGTGCTGGTCGGCCATGTGACCAAGGAAGGCCAGATTGCCGGACCGCGTGTGGTCGAACATATGGTTGACGCAGTGCTCTATTTCGAAGGCGACCGCGGCCACCACTACCGCATTTTGCGGACGGTCAAGAACCGCTTCGGTCCCACCGATGAAATCGGCGTTTTCGAGATGTCCGATCGTGGTCTGGGCGAAGTTGCCAACCCGTCGGAATTGTTCCTGGGCGAGCGCAATGAAAAGGCCCCTGGAGCATCTGTTTTTGCCGGCATGGAAGGCACACGCCCGGTGCTCGTCGAGGTACAGGCACTCGTTGCGCCCTCGCCGCTCGGAACGCCGCGCCGTGCCGTTGTCGGCTGGGATACGGCACGCCTTTCAATGGTGCTCGCGGTGCTTGAAGCGCATTGCGGCGTGCGCCTCGGTCAGCATGACGTCTATCTGAATGTTGCCGGCGGTTACCGAATTTCAGAGCCCGCAGCCGACCTTGCGGTGGCTTCTGCACTGGTTTCATCACTTGCCGGACTTGCTCTTCCGGCCGATTGCGTCTATTTCGGCGAAATCAGCTTGTCTGGCGCTGTCCGACCGGTGGCTCATACCGCCCAACGCCTGAAAGAGGCTGAGAAACTGGGATTTGGGCGTGCTGTCCTGCCAAAGGGCTCGGCGGACCTGCCGAAAAGTGCCAATGGGAGTTGGAACACGGTCGATGCCCTGGCCGACCTTGTTGCAGGAATTGCCGGCTCGAAAGCGCAGCTTGCACAGGGTGAAGACGAATGATGGAAAGGAACGCCCGCCGGTCCTTTCCGGCTACTTTGAAGTCCTGTTCTCGCTCTGAGGTTCAGTCACGATGCCAATAACCATACTCGATGGAATTCTGATCGGTGTTACCTTGTTTTCTGCGGTCCTGGCCATGGTCCGCGGATTTTCACGTGAGGTTCTATCCGTCGCCTCCTGGGTCGCCGCTGCAGCGGCTGCCTACTATTTTTATCCGCTGCTTGAGCCCTATGTTCTGGATTATACGAACAACGAACAAGTGGCCATGGGTGTTTCGGCGGGCATCATTTTCCTCGTCGCACTCATTGTTGTTTCAGTGCTGACAATGCGTATCGCGGACTTTGTGATCGACAGCCGCATCGGTGCGCTGGACCGCACGCTTGGCTTTCTCTTCGGTGCGGCCCGAGGCGTGCTGCTGGTTGCCGTGGCCATGCTGTTTTTCAACTGGCTTGTGACCGGACCGGATCAACCGCCCTGGGTTTCGGAAGCAAAATCCAAACCGCTGCTCGATTCCATCGGCGAGCAATTAGTGAATGTTCTTCCAGAAGACGCGGATGCGACTATACTGGACAGGCTCAAAGGCCTGAGGGGCAAAGATGCAGGCAGCGATCAGGAGTCCCGTGTCCGTGACACACACAACAAGCATCGATCATGACAATGAGGCCGATGCATTCCGCGACGAATGCGGCGTGTTCGGCATTTTCGGCAAAGACGACGCCGCTGCCGTCGTAACGCTGGGCCTGCACGCGCTGCAGCATCGCGGCCAGGAAGCCGCGGGGATTGTCTCCTACGATGGAAGCCAGTTTTCCGTTGAGCGCCATGCCGGTTTAATTGGCGACACGTTCACCAAACAATCCGTGCTGAACCGCCTGCCCGGCAGCCGTGCCATCGGTCATGCCCGCTACTCAACGACGGGTGGCGAAGGCCTGCGCAATGTGCAGCCGTTTTTTGCCGAATTTGCCGGTGGCGGATTTGCAATTTCACACAATGGCAACATAACCAATGCGCTGACAAAACAGCGGGAACTGCAAAAGCGCGGGGCCATATTTGCCTCCACTTCCGACACCGAAACGCTGCTTCACCTGATCGCGATGAGCGAATTCGAAACGCTGGTCGAAAAATTCATTGACGCCATAACGCAGCTCGAAGGCGCTTATTCGCTGGTCGGGCTTTCCGGCAAAAAAATGATCGGCGCACGCGATCCGCTTGGTATCCGCCCACTGGTGCTGGGCGATCTTGATGGCGCCTATATTCTGGCATCGGAAACCTGCGCATTCGACATTATCGGAGCGCGCTATGTGCGTGATATTGAGCCCGGCGAGGTTGCGGTCATCACTAAAGACGGGCTGAAGAGCCATTTTCCATGGGGCAAGACAAAGTCCCGCTTCTGCATTTTCGAATACGTCTATTTTGCCCGGCCGGATTCCAACCTCGACGGTCACAATGTCTACGAAGCACGCAAGAGGATCGGCGGGGAACTGGCCAGGGAATATCCGGTGGATGCCGATTTGGTGGTGCCGGTGCCGGACTCAGGCACGCCCGCAGCCATCGGATTTGCGCAGCAAGCCGGCCTGCCTTTCGATCTCGGTATCATCAGAAACCACTATGTGGGACGCACCTTCATCCAGCCCACCGCCTCCATTCGCCATATGGGCGTCAAGCTGAAGCACAATGCAAACCGCGGGACGATTGAGGGCAAGCGCGTCGTGCTGGTCGACGATTCCATCGTCCGCGGAACAACATCGCAAAAGATCGTCCAGATGGTGCGCGAGGCCGGGGCGGCAGAAGTCCACATGCGCATCGCATCGCCACCCACCGCTGCCTCATGCTTTTATGGCGTCGATACACCGGAGACGTCAAAGCTGCTGGCTTCTCGCTTTTCAATTGAGGAGATGCGTGAATATATCAAGGTCGACTCGCTGGCATTCATCTCGATAGATGGTCTCTACAGGGCCGTCAGCGAACCGGGACGCAACAACAGCTGCCCGCAATATTGCGATGCCTGCTTTACCGGCGACTATCCGACAGTGCTGACCGACCGGGACGGAACGGACACACATCGCACACTCTCCCTGCTCGCCAAACACGGATAATCGACAATGACTGACCTCAAAGGCCGAATTGCGCTGGTCACCGGCGCGTCGCGCGGGATTGGCTATTTCACGGCACTGGAACTCGCGAAGGCCGGCGCACATATCATCGCTGTGGCGCGGACCGTGGGCGGCCTCGAAGAGCTGGACGATGCGATCAACGCCGAAGGCGGATCGGCCACGCTTGTGCCGCAAGACCTTCTGGACATGAAGGCGATCGACAAACTGGGGGCTGCGATCAACGAGCGCTGGCAAAAGCTCGACATTCTTGTCGCCAATTCAGCCATATTGGGACCGTTGTCACCCGTCGGTCATTTCGAGGCGAAGGCATTCGAAAAGGTGATGACGAAGAACGTCACCGCGACCTGGCGCGTTATCCGCACGGTCGAGCCGCTGCTGCACAATTCGGATGCCGGGCGGGCGATTATCCTGTCATCGGGCGCGGCGCATAGTTGCCGGCCTTTCTGGGGCGCATATGCGGCAAGCAAGGCGGCGATTGAAACGCTGGCAAGATGTTGGGCTGCCGAAACGGTCAATTCGCCATTGCGGGTCAACTGCGTTAATCCCGGCCGCACGCGTACGGCCATGCGGGCGCTGGCGATGCCCGGAGAAGATCCGCTGTCGGTTCCCCACCCATCAGAGGTTGCCGCAAAGATCGTCAGGCTGGCGGACCCGCAATTGCAGGAAACCGGCATGCTCTTCGATGTGCCGGAAGAACGGTTCAAATCCTACCGCATGCCTGAGTAACTTCCAGTCAGTTGTCAGAGGCCGGCTTGGGGCTCGCGCCGCCCCATTTTGAGGCCGCGCACAGATCAGCAAATCGGTGTTTTGACCGACGAATGGCAGTCCCTGCCGCATGCGCGCGTTTGTCCTGTCAATAATTCCATATATTTTTTTGCCATATTCTTGTTTGATATATGTTGAGTGACTATATGCTCACGTAACATACCGATAATTGCTGACCCGGTTCGCCCCCTGCCGGCCAAGCCCATTGAGGGACAAGGGACCCGTCCATGAACGTACGCACCGTCTGCCTGGCGATTCTGCAGTTTTTAGACGCCACCGGCTATGAAATCAAGAAAATGTCCACCGAAGAGCGCTTTGCCTTTTTTGTGGACGCGAGTTTCGGCTCCATCTACCCGGCGCTTTCACGGCTGCAGGACGATGGCTGCGTGACGGTTCGCGAGGAATATGAATCGGGCAAACCGCCGCGCAAAATCTATTCCATTACCGACAAAGGACGCGAGGAACTGGTCGTGTCGCTGCAGGTCCTGCCGCGGCCTGACACGTTCAAATCTGAATTCCTGCTTATATCCCTGTGCGCCGGATTGCTGGACAGGGAAACGATTGTTCGAGCAATCGACAAACGAATCAAAGACTTGCAGGCGGATCTGACAATGTTTGATGAGGCCGAGGGCTGCATCGGACCAGGACCCACCGGTCTGGCATGGGTGGCTGAATATGGCCGCACAATGCACGAGGCAAGCTTGAAATATCTTTTGGAAAACAGGGCCCGGCTGGAAGCACTGACCCAGGCCCCCGCCAACGAAGCGGCGGAATAAGAAGACGACAGGAGAGCCATCAAATGGCATTTCGTATCAAGGGATCTCACATTACGGCGCTCATCATTGCAGGCGCTATTGTCGGATGGATGGCAACGGGCAACATTGTTGTCGGCGGCCAGGCCAATTCGGCCAATGCGACCCCTCCCCCGGCGGAGCGCAATGGCAAAGACGAGGCACTCTTCAAGGTCCGGTACATCACGGTTAACCCGGAAATCAGGCCGGACACCATTTTGGTGCGCGGTCGCACGCAGGCCGATTCGATCGTTTCGGTGCGCGCTGAGACGCGGGGAACGCTTGAAAAGCGCCTTGTTTCCAAAGGCGATCGCGTCAAGGCCGGCGACCTTGTCTGTCAGCTCGACCGCGGCGTGCGCGAAACAGGGATCAACCGTGCCACGGCTGCACTCGATCAGGCGGTGTTTGACTATGAAGGCGCCGTTGAACTGCAAAAGAAAGGCTATTCCGCCAATACGCGCGTAGTGGCGCTAAAAGCGGCTATGGATGGTGCTTCTGCAGCGCTGGCGGAGGCAAAACTTGAACTGTCACGCACTGATATTACCGCAACAACCGACGGTATCGTGCAGGATCCGATCGCCGAGACCGGTGACAATCTTGCGATCGGTGATGTCTGTATCACCCTGATCAACGCCAATCCGATGCTTTTTATCGGTCAGGTTTCAGAGCGGCAGGTTGGACACATAGAAGTCGGCGATCAGGCAGGCGTAGGGCTAGTATCGGGTGAAACGGTGGTCGGCAACATCCGCTACATCTCGCCATCTGCGGATGCCGCAACCCGCACATTTCTGATCGAGGTGGAACTCCCCAATCCGGACAATGCACTGCGCGACGGCGTAACCGCCGCTGCCCAGATTGAACTGGACGGCACCGAAGCTTACAAGATCCGGCCTTCATGGCTGACGCTTGACGACGACGGTTCCATCGGCGTGCGGGTTGTAGAAGATGGCGGAGAAGTTGCTTTCAGACAGCTGAACATCATCTCCCATACGCCGGACACGATGTGGGTTACCGGGCTTGAGCCCGACACCAGGGTCATAACCGTCGGCCAGGACTATGTCATTCCCGGCCAAACCGTTGAGCCTGTGGCAGCAGAGGCTGCTGCCCAGACGGCGAAGGACGATTCCAACTCATGACTTCCGCCCTTCAAGCCATAATTTCGCGTCCGAAGACCGTTCTGACGCTGATGGTGTTCATGATCGCCGCGGGGATCATGTCCTATATCAGCATCCCGAAGGAAGCCAATCCTGACATTGATGTCCCGGTCTATTTTGTCTCGATCAACCAGCAGGGCATTTCCCCACGGGATGCCGAGCGCCTGCTCGTGCGGCCGATGGAAACCTCGCTGCGCGGCCTGGACGGACTTAAGGAACTGACCGCCATCGCCTCCGAAGGCTATGCCGGCATTGTGCTTGAGTTCAACATCGAGACGGACAAGGACCAGGTCCTCGCCGATGTCCGGGACAAGGTTGACGAAGCAAAGGCGGAACTTCCAGATGAAGCCGACGAACCGGTAATCTCCGAGACTAACTTTGCGCTGCAGCCGACAATCATCATAACGCTTTCGGGTGATGTGCCCGAACGCACGCTGACGACACATGCGCGCCGGCTCAAGGACGAAATCGAGGCAATCTCTTCTGTTCGCGAAGCCAGCCTGTCCGGAAACCGGGAAGAGCTGCTCGAGGTCGTTCTGGACCTGATGAAGATGGAATCCTACGACATCACGCAGGATGAGCTTCTCAACGCCCTGACGCAGAACAACCAGCTGGTGGCCGCCGGCTTTATCGATGACGGCAACGGGCGCTTCAACGTCAAGGTTCCGGGTCTCGTCGAAACGGCCCGGGATGTCTTTGAAATACCGATCAAGCAGAGCGGCGAAGGTGTCGTAACGCTTGGCGAAGTCGCTGAAATCAAGCGGACGTACAAGGATCCGTCGGCGTTCACGCGGGTCAACGGACAACCGGCGATATCCATCGAGGTGACAAAGCGCATCGGTACCAACATCATTGAAAACAATGATCAGGTTCGCGCCGTCGTCAAAGAGTTCACCAAGGATTGGCCAAAATCCATCCGGGTGAACTACCTGCTCGATCAGTCGAGCTTCATCTTCGAAGTGCTGGGATCGCTGCAATCTTCAATCATGACCGCCATCGTGCTCGTCATGATCTGCGTGGTCGGCACACTTGGCGTGCGTTCGGGCCTGCTCGTCGGGCTTGCCATTCCCGGCTCCTTCATGCTGGCCTTCCTTATCCTCGGCGGACTTGGCATGACGGTCAATATGATGGTCATGTTCGGCATGGTGCTGACGGTCGGCATGCTGGTCGACGGCGCCATAGTTGTCACCGAATATGCCGACCGGAAGATAGCCGAAGGCATGGCGGCTGCGGACGCCTATAAACGCGCCTCCAAGCTGATGTTCTGGCCGGTTGTTTCATCCACAGCAACGACACTTGCCGCCTTCCTGCCGCTACTGTTGTGGCCGGGCGTGCCGGGCGAATTCATGAGCTATCTTCCAAAGATGGTCATCATCGTGCTGACGGCGTCGCTGTTGACAGCACTGGTGTTCCTGCCGGTGACAGGCACGGCTTTTGCACAGGTTGCATCTTTCGTCTCGAAGCGGTCAAACGCGATCACGGCGTTGTTCGTGGCGGCGGTCGCCGCGTTCTTCGCCTATGGCGGCCCGCTGGCCGGGCTCGACCCGACCATCCGGTTGGGTGCAACTGCGCTGACAGCTGCCGTCGCACTTTTCCTCGCCTACCGCGTTTCAGGATTCATATCTTCACGGCGCAAGGAAAAGCAGGTTGCCGAAGCCGATAATGTCGCGCTGATGCTGTCCTCGCGCGCCGAGCTCGACGTCAAACAGGTTCCCGGCATCACTGGCGGCTATCTGCAGTTCCTGCGTTACGCAGCGGGTACGCTCTGGGGCAATGTACTGGTGATCATCGCGATCCTGTCGATGACGGCGGCAAGCTTTATCTATTTCTACAACAACAACAAGGGCGTCGAGTTCTTCGTCGACGAGGAGCCGGATGTCGCCATCGTTCTGGTTTCGGCACGCGGCAATATGGCGGCAACCGAGATCCGCGATCTTGTCAGCGAAGTCGAAGCCGAGGTTCTGCAGGTGCCCGGCATCGACAATGTGGTGATGTCCGCGTTCGCTTCCGGCAGTGGTGGTGGCAACAACAATGTAATTGGCGGCGTTCAGGACAAGCCTGCTGATGTGGTCGGCGAACTGCAGATCGAGCTGGCAGACTTTTGCTGCCGGCGCAGGGCTGTCGAAATCTTCGAAGATATCCGCCAACGCACCACCAATATGGCGGGCATCAAGGTGGAAGTTCGCAAGATCGAGGGCGGCCCGCCGACCGGTAAGGATCTGCGTCTCGAGGTCAAGTCGACCGACTATGACACCATGGTCGAAACCGTTGCCCGCATTCGCGACTATGTTGACACTGTCGATATCCTCACCGACCAGGAGGACGGACGTCCCCTGCCCGGTATCGAGTGGCAGATCGACGTCGACCGCGAACAGGCCGGTCGCTACAATGCCGGCATTGTCGGTGTCGGCTCGATGGTCCAGCTGGTGACCAACGGCGTTCTGATCGGCACCTACCGGCCGAACGACTCCGAAGACGAGGTGGATATCCGCGTTCGCCTGCCGCAGGAGCAGCGCACGCTCGATCAGTTCGAACTGCTTAAGCTGCGTACATCCAACGGCCAGGTTCCGCTTTCCAACTTCATCAGCCGTGCGCCGCAGCAGAAAGTGTCTTCGATCACCCGTCGCGATGGCCTTTATGCCATGGACGTGAAGGCAAGCGTTGCCGACGGCGCGATGGTCGACGGTCGTGCAGCGTTGCCGGATGATGCAGTGCGCGAGGTTCAGGCCTGGCTGGATACGCAGGAATTTCCGGAAAACATCTTCCTTCGCTTCCGTGGCGCGGATGAAGAGCAGCAAGAGTCCGGCGAGTTTCTCGGCAAGGCCGCCATTGCGGCGCTGTTCATGATGTTCATCATTCTGCTGACTCAGTTCAACTCCTTCTACCAGACGTTGCTGACGCTCTCGACCGTGGTGCTTGCCATTTCGGGTGTCTTGATCGGCATGACGGTGACCGGACAGCGTTTCTCGATCATCATGACGGGAACCGGTGTCGTGGCGCTGGCGGGTATCGTGGTGAACAACGCGATTGTGTTGATCGATACGTTCAACCGACTGCGTGATGAGGGTGTGACTGACGTCCGCCAGGCTGCATTGAAGACTGCGGCGCAACGGCTGCGTCCGATCATGCTGACGACGATTACGACGATCCTCGGTCTGGTACCGATGGCGCTGCAGATCAACATGAACTTCTTTACACAGACCATCGTTGTCGGCGGCATCACGTCAATCTGGTGGGTACAGCTGTCCACGGCGATCATCTTCGGACTGGCATTTTCGACCATGCTGACGCTGGTTCTGATTCCGTCGATGCTTGTATTGCCGCTCAATATCTCCGGCACGTGGGCAGCATTCAGACGCAAGTCCGACGATGCCGAGACAGTCGACACTACTACGGTTCTGGCTGATGGATCGGACAAGCAAGCCGACAATGACGATCTGCCGCTCGCCCGCCCGGAAGCAGCGGAGTAGATCACTGTTGAAGATGAGTTGAAAAGGCGCTGCCGGCAGGGTGGCGCCTTTTTTATATGCTGGAACTCCACTGGAACTTTGGGTCAGAAAGAAAAAGAGCATTGCCTCCCGATACCCGCTATGATCTCTTAACAAACAGGTTCACTGAGCCTAGGGGAAACACCAGTTGAAAGCCGAAACCGATCGCTTTGCGCACCATCCAGAGCTGCGAGGCAAGATCATTGATCCGCAGCAGTCCTATTTTCGCACTTTCGATCCGGTGGATTTTGACATGCGCATGAAGGAGTTGGGGATCAGGGGTCCCTGGCGGCTGACGGATGAAAAACGTGAAGCCACGCGCATCGATACGCTCGAAGGCCATCGTGACGAGGATCTGTGGGTCTTTGCCTACGGTTCGCTCATGTGGGATCCGGGTTTCGAGTTCGAAGACGTCCTGAAAGCGCATGTTCCGGGATACCAACGGGCTTTTTGCCTGAAGGATGAACTCGGTGCACGCGGGACACTCGAGGTCCCGGGGCTGATGGCGGCGCTCGATACCGGCGGCGAATGTACCGGCCTTGCATTCCGGATCGCCAAGGAGCATCTCGAAAAGGAAACGGAAATTCTGTGGCGACGCGAAATGGTGACCGGGGTCTATGTTCCGACCATTGTCCATGGCGCGACCACCCAGGGCGATGTCAAATGCGTAACGTTCGTCGCCAATCACAAAGCAAGCCGTATCCGCAGCGATCTTACGCGCGAGGAGAAGGTCCGATATCTGGCAACCGGAAGCGGGGTTCTCGGCACAAGCCTGGAATACATCGAGAACCTTGCCGACCATTTGCTGGCGCTGGAGATCGACGACCCTTACGTGTTTTCTCTGCTTGAAAAGGCCCGTGCGCTGGTTGGCGACGGCTAGGAAATTCCCTGCTGATGAACGGCCGGATCGTCATCGATGGGGATAGGCGGCAACCGGTTGGAATCGCCAATGCGAGTGATTTCCGCGGCGTATTCAACCAACGCCATTTCGCCGTTCGGGCTCAGCGAATAAATGCCGGTTTCCACCCTTTCAAACCAGCCATAATGATTGTCGGCCATCAGGCGCCGGGCGGAGGTGACGTCTGTTTGTCTGGCGACGATGGCGGCTTTCGTCGGACCCGTTTCGTTGAGCAGAGCAAGGCATCGCAGAGCATCCTGCCGATAGGCTGTAATCAGGCCCTTCCGCGTTGATCCACCGGTGTTCGGATCGCCGGCTAGCCTTGCAAATTCGCTTATGAGCCGCGCCTTTCGGCGCTTATTCTTGCGCGGTTGGTATGGGGCTGGATCGAGAGGCACCTCGACATGGCCGTCTTTGATGCGGACGGTCATGAGCCCCAACCCGAGGCGGCGACACAGTTTCATGTTCTTGCGGAGAGCCACACCAAAGGTTCTGCCCGCACCACGGGGCACCGCCACGTAAACAGCATCCGTGATGGCCTGCCGGTCGATGGCCTGGTGAATGAGCGAAAGCGAAAAGCCGCGTTTCATCTCAACGATCACCGGCTCCTCGTCGCCACACACGGCGACGATATCTGCCGAGCCCACCTCGCCCTTCACATCATAGCCCTGACGTTCGAGCAATAACTTGATCGGCGCGTAAAGATCCGTTTCGCTGATTTTCGATTTGCGCATCGCCCATCGATAGCAGCAAATCGTGAACAAACCGGAAGTCCGGTGCGGGTGGCAATCCGTCTCTGCGGATACAAATTTTGTTCGACGCTTGACCTTTCCCCTGGGGCCGCCCCGATATGGAGAGCAGGAGAACAGACTGCGATGTGATTCGTGACCTATTCAGGACAATTCCTGAACCCTTCGGAGGCGGCAAGACGGCTTGGCGTCTCAACCAAGGCCCTGCGCCTCTACGAAGAGTGCGGCATGATCGCGCCCACCCGAACCGCCGCCGGATGGCGCACATATGGACCGGAGGAGATGGCGCGCGCGGCTGAAATCGTTGCGCTGCGCGAACTTGGCCTCAGCCTCATCGATGTGGCTGGCGTGCTGGATGGCGATCCGCAAGCCCTGGAGCCGGCACTGGCGGCCCATCAGGCCACGCTTGAGCGCAAAATGAGCGAACTCAATGAGACAATCGAAAAGGTTTACTCGCTGCGTACGACGATCGCCAGCGGGCAAGCACCAGATGCCACAGCTGTCACTCATATTGTGCGCCCGCACAATGGCGAGCACGTTGTGTTCAACCTTCCCTGGCCATGGGGCGGCGAAACATTCGAACTGCACGATGTCCGCCCTCTCAACTTCATCACTGGTCCATTGGGCAGCGGCAAAACCCGGCTTGCCAATACTATCGCGGATGCATTGCCGGATGCCGCCTTTCTTGGGCTGGAACGGTTGGACGACGATGCGGCCGGGGCACATGCCCGGCTGCACACAGACGCAGTGTTGAAGTCGCGCGTTGATCGAACCCTTGCCTGGCTTGTCGATGACGGAGCAAGTGCGTCGGATGCACTGATCGCGCTGATTGTGGGTCTCGAATCCCGCGGCTCGTCGATCCTGGTCGTTGATCTGATCGAACAGGGGCTGGACCAGGCCTCGCAGGAGGCTCTGATCGGCTATTTACGCCAGCAGGCCACCACTGCCAGACCGCTGTTTTTGATGACGCGCTCCAGCGCGATCCTGGATCTTTCCGCAACGGGCCCTGACGAGGCAATTATCCTGTGCCCGGCAAACCATAGCCCGCCAATCCTGGTCGCCCCCTATCCGGGTGCGCCTGGATATGAAGCCGTCGCCACATGCCTTGCACCGCCGGAAGTGCGCGCGCGCACCGAAGGCGTGATTGCGATTCGACCCCAGCGGGCGTGAGTTGGTCAAACAGCATGACCCGATCACACATATAAACGGGTTTCACCCAGGTGTAGGAACGGCACTTCAGATCAGACTTGCAGAAGCCCTCGCACCGGCTGCTGGTGACCGCCGGAAACCCGGGTTTGATGTTGCTGCCGGGACGGTCGACAGAATATTCATTTCCGCTCATCGGGCAGCAAAGACTTCAGATGGCGGCATTGCCGGAAAGCGCGACACCCAGAAGATGCCGTTCAATACGCGCCGATCGTCAACGCGCGGAACGCCGCGAGCCTTCGCAGGCAAGACGGGGCAGATAATCGACCACTCAAAGTCAGTCAGTTCATAACGCATGATTCGAAGCTCCTGTAGGCTTGAATCACAGCTGTCTCTTGAACGGCAATGACCGGGTGCATTTTAACCGTTGGCTCGTCACACCGGAAACGGGGCACAAGGACCGCCCCTAGGTGGTCATCAAGGTGAAACAGCAATATAGAGTTATTGCCAAGTTCCAATTCGAGGCAATCGGTTTTTGGATAGGGCCGATTCAACGCTGGTGGGGCAGGTAGTGAACAAAGCATTCGAAGTTTTTCAAGGCGATAAATCCGACACACAACGTTGGTGCCCCTTGTGTGGAGGTTTCGAGCAAACCGGTTTCAACCAATACTCTGTCAGCCCATGGCGTATTGTAGCTTGTGCGAACTGCGATTTTGTCTATCTGGCGAACCCGGTAACATACAGGGACCTTGAAGTGGACCAAGCATGGGAGGCGAACACTCAGAGAGAAAACCAGCGCAGACAGCGTGAAAGGCCGGTTTTGAACAGATTGAGTAAGGGTACGCGGTTTCGCCTTAAATTGGGACCTAGCAAGCCAAACAGATTTCGAATAATTTTTAAGCAAGGACGAGTTCTCGATGTTGGTTGCGGCACCGGGAATTCTTTACCTTCCTCTATCGTTCCATTTGGCATTGAAATCTCTAGACATCTGGCAAAAAAAGCCGACGAATCGTTCAGAAAAATTGGAGGCAGGTGCGTTCAAGCGGACGCAATATCTGGGATAAGACAATTTGCCGATCGTCATTTTAACGGAATTCTGCTTCACTCCTTCTTGGAGCATGAGACGAACCCTTTACCTTTACTGGTCGAGGCTCAGCGGGTGCTCGACGAAAAAGGCGTAGTTTATGTGCGCGTTCCAAACTTCTCGTCAGTCAACAGGCGTGTGATGGGGCACAATTGGTGTGGTTTTCGTTACCCCGATCATGTCAACTATTTCACATCTGACACCCTACGCCGAATGGCGAGATTGTCAGGTTTTGACATGCACCTTTTAAATTGGGGCAATTTAATATTCGACGACAATATCAAAGTAGTATTGAAAAAGGCCCGGTAATTTTTCAGCCGACATCCCCCAGATGGGAATGATTGATGCGGTAACGTTGGCATATTGGCCTCCTTTGCTCAAGATTGCCGTTCTTTGGTACTCGTTCTGGCTGATTGTTCCGTCTCTTGGTGACGTTCGGGACGATTGTTGGCGATTTAGCCGAACTTCGAACGCCATCCGGCATCTGCGCATGATACGCCCGAGGTCACATCGATGCGGGATGAGGTTGGTATTCACGGCGCTTGTGCCCTTGCCTTGAGATCACAGATGTTTACCAGCATCTCAGCCCACAGATCACGCGGAACAGCAACTTCGGCCAGTTGCAAGATGATTGAACGAGCGTGGCGGATAGCCTTTGCGCCGATCTTGATCAGCCGATCCCGCAAGCTGGTTAGTGACCAGTCTGCAATGGTTGTTGGAAGTATCAACGTGCGCAGGAAGTTTGCCAGATTGTAAGCCAGAGCATGAAGCTGAAGCCGGACTTCATTGGCCGCAAAGCTCTTGCAGGATAACCGTGTCCATTTGAGCGCATATTTGCCTTCCTTGATGTATTGTTCTGCCGTGCCGCGCTGATTGTAAAACTCATAAACCCGTTCATCTGAAACCGTAAGCGTAGTGACCAAAAACCCCACTCGGGGAAACAGATCACCGGGGTGCCATTCCACCTTGGCCACAACCCGGCGTGACTTGCTCCAGCTTCCGGCCTGATAGGTGAAACTGGCATAGTGGCGTTCTACGGAGTTTGAGGAACGGCCCGGCCTGCGCTTGAGCAGATGTGCGATACGTCGCTGTAGAACCTTGTTGGCTTTCAGCCGAATGGCATAACCAAACCCATTGGCCTCCAGATAATCAAACAACTCGGGATTGGCGAAAGCAGCATCAGCACGCAGATATCTGCGCCACAGGCCGGACCAGCGATAGCGTTTGATGACTGGATCAAGTACTTCTTGCCAATCGTGTGCGCTATGAACATTGCCGGAACGAAGTGCGCAACGTTCAAGATCGCTATGCTGGTTGAAGACGAACAGCGGATGATAACAGGTCTTGGCAAAATGACCGTTATAGGCAGAACCTTCCTGTGATCCATGCACCGGGCTTTCGGAACTGTCGATATCAAGGATCAGATTGGGGCGCTTGCGCAAGCGTTGCACCTTGTCAATCCACTTGCCGGAAAGATTGGCCAATGCAGAAAGATTATTGAAGGCAGTAAGAGTATGGGTCTCAAACCGTCCCATCTGGCTTTCGGATGCTGCAAACCGGTCAAAGTTCCGCCCACTGGCAATCAACCGCATTACCGGATCACGCGAAAGCCGTCCGGCATCATTGACATCTTCATAACCTGCAACCCGCCCAAACTGTGATTGGCGAAACATGGCCAGTATCCCGTGGCAGGAGTTCTTGCCGGTGCGGTTATCACGCAATTCCCATGAGACCATCTTGCTCAGGCCAAGGGCATCATCCAGTTCACGATACAACAGCAGGCCACCATCCGAACTGAGCTTTGCGCCGTGAAACTGAAGCTTCACACGCCGGTCAAATCCCACCGTCAAAGGCGCAGAAATCCGTTCACCCTTTGCATCGCCCACATAAACCGCCATCTCCGTCGCCTAATCTATTGATTTCAATAAACAAACCAGAATCCATCAAGACCAATTTGTCAAGTCATCTGGGATATGCGGGATAAATTGATTCCGGAGCACGGGCATTACGATAAGAAGCAGACCCATCTCCCAAGTGCTGCCGGAAGATCGACATGACCGATGAACCGCTCTATTGCGATCCGCAACTTGCCCAGTTCTATGACTGGACCAATCCGTGGCCGAGGGATTTCGGATTTTTCGCGAGCCTTGTCGAAGATGGTTCCCGTGTGCTTGATCTCGGTTGTGGAACAGGCATTTTTTCGACAGCGCTTGCTGAACGCGGACACCGGGTCACCGGCGTAGATCCGGCGGTGGCGATGCTGGAAATCGCGCGCAACAGGACCGGCGGCGACGCGGTAAGATGGATTGAAGCCGACGCGCGCCATCTCGATCTCGCTGACCGTTTCGATATGGTGTTGATGACAGGTCATGCATTTCAAACGATGCTGAATCGCGCGGATCGTGCTGCGTTGATCGGGACCATCGCGAGGCATCTCGGCCCCGGGGCAGCCTTCTTCTTCGACAGTCGCAATCCCGAAGGCAAGGCCTGGGAGCGCTGGACGCCCGAACGCACCCGGCAAATACAGACGCACCCCCAATTTGGTAAAGTGGAACACTGGACCGATGCATCGCTGGATACTGCCACGGGCATAGTGACATACGGAACACACTACCGAACTGAAAACGGCAAACAGTTCGCAACACGCACACAAATTGATTTTGCACCGCAACCGGAAATCGCAGCTCTGATCAAAGATGCGGGGCTTGGTGTCGACAGGTGGATCGGCGATTACTGAGGCGGGACATGCAACAATGAAAGCCCGGAGATAATTCCACTGGGTTACCGCCCGACCTGAAATCCAGCCCGGTTGGTGGCCCATGTTCATCGAACAGATGATTGCCGGCGTCCCATCGTCTAGTATCGAAGCCATGGTGATTCCATTCGAACGCATCGTCATACTCACCGGCGCCGGATTGTCGGCGGAGTCCGGCCTGAGCACGTTTCGCGACAAGGACGGGATCTGGTCGAAGGTTCGGCTTGAGGACGTGGCAACGCCCGAGGCCTTCGCACGCAATCCGGAAAAGGTTTTGGACTTCTACAACACGCGACGCAACAATGCAGGCGACGTAAAGCCCAATGCCGCGCATGTGGCGCTGTCCAGGCTGGAAGCCGATTATCCGGGCAGCGTGTTAACGGTTACGCAGAATGTCGATCCGCTGCACGAACAAGCCGGAACAAAAAACCTCATCCACTTGCACGGAGAGATCCAGAAGGTGCTGTGCAATCATTGCGGACACCGCATCCCGCGCGGCGGTGATCTCAGTGTCGACCTTGTGTGTGATCGATGCGGCAATTCAGGCGGCATGCGGCCAGATGTCGTGTGGTTCGGCGAGATGCCCTATCACATGGAAAAAATCCATGCGGCGCTGACGCAGTGCGATCTGTTCCTGTCGATCGGCACCAGCGGCAATGTCTATCCTGCCGCCGGGTTTGTTGCCGAGGCGGGCGCGGCCGGTGCTCACACCGTTGAGCTCAATCTGGAACCGTCGGCAGGCATCTCCTCCTTCGACGAGGCCATACACGGCAAAGCGACAGAAGTGGTGCCTGCCTATGTGGACAGATTGCTCAAAAGCGGCTGACCGCTGATGTTGGCCCGAAGACCGGCCATCGGCACGCGGCGTTGCAATGCTGATTTGTGGTGTATGCTGCCGTTGCCGCCTGTCGTTGGGCTACGAGGGGTTAAATGAACCATGAGCCGCACTGACAAACCGATCGATTATCCGCTGCTCTTTGAGGGGCAACTGGCGCATGGCTTGTGCCTTGTCGCGCTTTTGGCTCTGTCCATCTGGCTTGCGGGCTTCCAGGGTGTGCTCGACGGTTCGCTGTTCGGCATATCAACGCAAATCTGGCTGATACTTCTGATCGGCGATACAATCGTCCATCAGCTTATCGTGCTGATTGCCTGGCGGCTCGAACTGCACGGCGGAAAGCTGACGCAGTGGTTCGGCGACACCGAGCGGGCGTTTCAGACGTACGCCGTGATATTTGCAATCCTCTTCGCCGCCCGCTTTGTTCTCGTCACCCTGCTCGCCATCGCCAACCGGGGTACGCTGAATATCGAACCCTGGATCGGCTATGTGCTGGCCGCCGCCATTGCCGTCCCGTCGGCCTATCTGTTCTATTCGGTGAACACCTTTTTCAGTTTCCGGCGCGCCTTCGGGGTCGATCATTTCGATACCGATGCCCGCAACTGGCCGATGATCCGGGAGGGCATCTTCAAATACACCAGCAACGGCATGTATGTGTTTGGCATCGGCACGTTGTGGATCCCGGCCCTGGCCATGCAGTCCTCAGCCGCCCTGCTCGGTGCAGCCTTCAGCCACGCCTATATATGGGTGCATTATTTTACCGTCGAAAAGCCTGACATGCGGCATATCTATGGAGCAGCACCATCCGGCGGCAAGGCCCCGTGAACTGCCTCTATGCCGGCACGCCGATACCGGAAATAGATTTCCAGTCCGACCAGATAGGGCATATAAAAAGCAAACAGCTGAAACTGTTCCCCGTCAGCGCCTATTGGACCGAATTGGCGAATTGAATAAGAGAGACATCTGGCTCATCGTGACCACCCAGGGAGTGGCAGATGAGACAGAGAAAGACTTCCGAGAAAGTCGTCAAAGATATCCGTCGAGCGACGC
>JAAEOH010000203.1 GCA_024244645.1 Hyphomicrobiales bacterium | reverse complement strand
CCCCTAACACTTCTTGCTACATCATTTACACCTCGGGCACAACAGGAAAGCCCAAGGGTGTGGTGCTGGAACATGCGAATCTTTCTTCTTTCATTCAACATGGGGTGTTGTACATGCTCAAGGGACTGGATCCAACGAGTCAGATCTTGCTCTCAAGCCCCATGACCTTTGACATGAGCTGTGGCATTCAGTTTTCTATACTCTCCTTGGGTGCGACTCTGGTACTTGCTCCAAAGTTCGCATTGTTGGATGAGCTGGAGCTACTCATTAACACAGTGAAGGTGAGCTGGCTGGCTTGTCATTCAAGGAATATTTTACACACACTAAAGGGTATACTATGGTTTGTTTGACACTCACATGTTTCACAGGTCACTCACCTCGACATGACACCATCACTCTTTCAGCTTATTTCCAGCTGTGACCTCCCCTCAGTGGTTTGCATTGCTCTTAGTGGAGAGCACACACCACAGCACTATATGGAAGCGTGGCAGGATAAGGTCAAGCACTTTGTGGTTGACTACGGACCCACAGAGACTACCATTGCTTGCACTGCAATGGAGTTCGATGAAAGCACAGAGCATGTATCCTCTAACATTATTGGGCT
>JAAEOH010000202.1 GCA_024244645.1 Hyphomicrobiales bacterium | reverse complement strand
CGTCGCTCGACGGATATCTTTGACGACTTTCTCGGAAGTCTTTCTCTGTCTCATCTGCCACTCCCTGGGTGGTCACGATGAGCCAGATGTCTCTCTTATTCAATTCGCCAATTCGGTCCAATAGGCGCTGACGGGGAACACAACTCAACGGCAAGGTGGAACGCTCACATCGCTCCGATGAACAGGAGTTCTATCAATTATTTGACCTATAAAGGCGATGTCGATCCGGAAGCCAAACTCCAAGAATGGGAGCGCCTCTACAACCTGGCCAGACCCCATGGTGCCTTCAACGGAAAAACACCTTACGAAGCACTCAGGGAAAAGCTATAATACCGCAACCCGTGTCTCGCTAGGTCAACAACATTACAGAAACCTTCAAGGGTCAGGGAATTGCCCTGATCGTCGAACTGTGCCATGTCGTGCCATGACCTGAGACCCGCCGATGACAATAGAAGGACCAGCCGGCTAGGCCATGCGGTTTCCCTTCGAAACAATGCCAGACTTCGGAGAAACCGTCGAAGTCCAAGATGGAATTCTGTGGACCCGGATTCCGCTTCCCTACCGGCTTGACCACGTCAACATATTCCTGATCCGGGATCATGATGGCTGGGCTGTGATCGATACCGGCATTCGAACGGACCAGGCGATCGTGGTCTGGGAGGAGCTCCTTGCGGGGCTTTTGAAGGGCGACAGGGTAACGCGTGTGATCGTCACCCACTACCACCCGGACCACATTGGCCTGGCTGGATGGCTCTGCGACCGGTTCGACGCGCCACTGCTGACGAGTTTCTCCTCCTATATGGGGTGTCAGGTCATTTCCCTGGGCTCGAACGAGGATGTCACGCGGTACAACTTCGATTTCTATCGCAGCCACGGGATGACGGAGGAAGGCGCGGGGATCGTCGCGATCCAGGGGAATGATTATCTGCGCCGGGTCGGAGAACTTCCCCTGTCCTACCTGCGTCTTGTGCTGTTCGATGTGCTTGAAATCGGTAACCGTTCCTTCCGCGTTCTGACCGGAGACGGCCACGCGCCGGAACAGGTCATGCTGTACTGCGAACAGGAAAAGCTTCTGTTCGCGGCGGATCAGGTGCTTGAAAAGATCTCCCCCAATGTCAGCGTTTTCGCAGGCGATCCCAACGGCGATCCCCTGGGACATTTCCTGAGGTCGCTGCGATTGCTGGGTTCGGAGGTGCCGAATGATGTTCTCGTTCTTCCGGGGCACAGGCGGCCCTTTTACGGGTATTGTCAGACGGATGTGAACCAGGCTGTGAACGGACAGTGAGACTGTCCGTTATGTCGCGCCGAGCCTGCGCCACTGGGCAAGAGCGGCGGCGCGGTTAAGTTTGAAGTTTTCACGTGAATAGAGGTGGCGCTCCAGG
>JAAEOH010000201.1 GCA_024244645.1 Hyphomicrobiales bacterium | reverse complement strand
GAGGCTAAACTGGAGGAATGGGAACGCTTCTACAATCTGCACAGACCGCACGGCGCCCACAACCGAAAGACACCTTACGAAGCCCTCAGGGAAAAGCTATAATCAGCAATCAGGATGTCTCACGAGAAACCGCACCTTACATAGCCGGTATTGGTCATGAGCTACCCAATATCAGAAAAGAGCCGTATTGCTTTCCCACAATGGGGACAGCTAACCATCGGGTTGGAGGTCATGCGACTCTTTGTAGCCGAGCGACGAATGTCGTTCGCGGCGTCACTGCTGACGCCCAATTCCTGGCGCCGGGCCTCCAGGGTCCGCTCTTCCTCTTCATCGATGATTCCGTCTGCCATTGCCATCTGGAAATCATGCTCCAGAGCCTCGCGGCGGCGGCGCAATTGATCGGCAAAACCTGATGCCAGAATGCCTGCCGGTAACGCCACCATGCCGATACCCACGATAGTGATGCAGGCACCTAACAGTTTACCCAAGGGAGTGATCGGCGTGACATCGCCATAGCCAACGGTAGTCAGCGTCGCCATGGCCCACCACATCGCATGCGGAATCGAATCAAAGGCTGTTGGCTGTGCTGCCTCCTCAACGAGATAGATGCCACTAGATGCAAGAATCAGAATAATGATTAGGATAAAGAAAGCAGCGCAGAAGGAACTAGCCTCTTCGCGAAATACGTTCAGTAGCATGGTCATCGCGGACGAGTAGCGTGTTAGCTTGAAGACCCTGAGCAAACGCAAGACCCTGAGAAACCGCAGATCGACAGGAATAATAACGGAGAGGTAGAACGGCAGTATGGCCAGGAGATCGATGACCGCCATGGGGCTTACCAAGTAGCGCAGCCGACTCTTCCAGGCTGTGTCCTCGCCACTCGCTGTGTGCCTCTCCACGGCCGACCATATGCGCAGACTATACTCCATCGTAAAGATGCCGACCGAAACCAGCTCGAGCGTATCGAACACCTTGCGGTAGGGCTGCTGAAGCGGGTCCAACGTCTCCAAAATTACTGCAATAACGTTGACCGAGATGAGAAGAATCAATCCATAGTCACAAATCCGGCTGGCCCAGTCACCCTTCTCCGCGATCTCCAGAATCTCGTAGGTGCGCCGGCGCACTCGGGCTAATCCCCTCTCGGCCACAATATCCTCCGTCAAGCTTGGAACAATCAGGCTACGCCTGTTTGATCCTACCGCCGCCGTCCGCACAGAGATAGCTACCAAGCATGCTGCTAACTGCCGGTAGTGCCCAGAATCTTTCGCACTTTGGAGTTCCCCCGGTTTCGTGGACGGTTAGACGCAAGCAGATTCTAGCCGTTCAGCAATTTAAATGTCAAAACTGCGCTTTTTTAAGTCATGGCTGGTTGCTGAAAGTGAAGATTTCCCAGCCTGTAATGTGCGGATTGTCTGGACATGTAAACCGGCCACGTTGTCTCCAAACGTTCGGTGGCGAAAGAGATACCGATGTTCATCGGTTGCGACAAACAACGCTGTTGGATCGGTAATCGCACCTCCAATAGCCGCTGATTTGTGGGCATCATGTGCAGCCGGTATGGTGTTGTCACATAAAGCTTCTGCAGCGACGCCAAAGTGGTTCAAAATTCCTGATCAAGCTGCCCCGGCGGCCGCACGCCATGCACTCATCGCACCAGCACGGAATTGGCGTAGTGTCTTTCGGGAAATCAGATGACGTTGGACGTTGAAGCTGTTGTAGATGGCAGCGTGCGTAGACAGAAATTGTTGCGCTGATTTAGCTGACTTGAACCGTTGCATTCGCCGTTCGCGTTGCCGAACAGGCAAGTGAGAGTTCTCTGCCCGATTGTTCTTTCTGCCTCCAAAATCATGGCGTTTTGCGAAATCCAGATTTTTCAGCGCAGCGCCGTACGATGGCAGTTTGTCAGTGACGAAGGCATCAGGAACAAAGCACTGTTTCTTTAGCAATCTGCGCATCAGTTTCAGTGCAGATTTCTTGTTTCGGCGGGATTGTACGAGTATATCAAGCACTTCGCCTTCACTGTCCACTGCGCGCCACAAATACATACGTTTGCCATTGATGGAGACGAAAACCTCATCCAGGTGCCACCTTACATCTGGCGAGGACGCGTTTTCCCCAGTCTTCGGGCATAGGCCTGCCCAAACTTCAAGAACCAGCGCCGAGCCGTTTCATAAGATACATCAATTCCGCGTTCGCAAAGGAGACCCTCGACATCGCGAAAGCTCAGGGGAAAACGGAAATACAGCCAGACGGCATGTTGGATGATCGCGGCTGGAAATCGATGGCGCGCATAAGAGATCTTCTGCATGTGATGATGATAATGCGCCAAAGCTGATCGGTAACTCAATTACTGTGACAGAACCGTTTCGATACATACGGAGATAAATAGTGAGCGTCCGGTGAACCGCGACCGGGCGTTCAATACGTCTCGATCCGCTATGAGGCTACTTCACCACTTTCTGCACCGCCTCATTCACCTCCAGCGTAAACACGTCCGGCCGTGCGTAATGCCCGGTTACGTCGAGGTCGTATTTCCCCCGTGCGATGTCCCCCTTGTCCATTTCGGCGGTCAGGATGGCATCTGT
>JAAEOH010000200.1 GCA_024244645.1 Hyphomicrobiales bacterium | reverse complement strand
GGGGTTCGAGTCCCTCCGGGCCCACCATTCAGTCTCCCAAGTTTTCGTCTCTTAATGAGGCGCTTCCGCAAAGCCCCGGTGTGTGGGCGTTTGCGGGTTTAATGGCTTCAGTCTATTGGTGGGGAGACCGGAAAGAATCGTGTTTTTGCCCTGAAAACACCGAAAGTCTCTGTGGGCAGTTTTTGGCCACCAAGTGTTTGAGGGACGGTGATGGTTGTCAGCCCTGAAAGCCCAGTATTTTGCGCTGCTCATTCCACGAAATCGGGAGCACTGGCATACGGCGAATACGCTCTAACGTAAGATCGACGGGCTGCTTACCATTGAGGATCTTCTGAACGATGTCCGGCGCGAGCCAGGCGAGGGGAAGGAAGCGACTGACTTCTGCCGCATCCTCGTTGTGAAATTTGGCCAAATCCTGAATTGATGCAGTTTTGCCGGATGTTAGTTCCTTTCGCCACAGATGCGATTTTGCGATGGCCTGGATGAGTGCGGGGTCAGGATTCGCGGCGCGTGATCCGATGTCATTCAAAACGAGTTTGGTTTCGACGCCCCGCTTCTTCATCCTGTGCATTAACGTGATGCGGGCAACTTCAGAATCTGATTCACGATTCAAATCAGTGAGTTCAGCAATTTCGCTCAAAAGGCCGAGCAGCTTTGGCACGTTGATGTCGATGATCATTCGATCAGGATACAGTTCCAGCCGCTGCACGATATCAGCAAGTATGCGCTTCTTCTCGAAAGGATCAGCCTGATCCAGTATCGTCGACAATTTCGTTGCCGCGTCGGCTGCCTTCGAAATCGCGTGCGCAGAGCTTCCTGTGTAATTGACAAGCTCGACAAACTTCTTTTGATCGCTGAGTTTTTCCTGCATCATTGCCAGGATGGGCTTTTCGATTTCGTCCGCAGACAAGCGCCAGCCATCGGACTGTATTCGTCTTGCTCGCATCAGCCGCGCCGAGATGTAGTAGCGATACCGACGGCCATTCTTGATCGCATGGGTGGGAGACAAACGGTCACCGGTTTCGTCAAAGATCAGGCCGGTCAGGATATGTGTGGACTTGACGTTTTGTGATGAAGTTCGTTCACCGGTGTTGGAAGCTATCAGATTCTGGACTTCGTCCCAAAGATCCTCCGGCACGATGGCATCGTGATTACCTGGATAGGTTTTGCCGCGATGAGCCATCCGACCACGGTAGATTGGATTGGTCAGCAGCCTGTACAGATTGCCCCTGGCAAACGGTTTGCCGCCGTGTTTGCAGCCGTCTTTCGATTGACGGACCTTTGTCGTGATGCCCAGTGTATCCGTTTGTTCCTTCAGTCGACGCACACTTCCTGTTTCGAGATAGAGCCGAAAAATCTGCCCGACGGTTTCGGCCTCCCTCTTGTTGACGACCAATCGTCTGTTTTCAACGTCGTAACCGAGTGGGACCGGCCCGCCCATCCACATGCCTTTCTTTTTCGAGGCAGCGATCTTGTCGCGTATGCGTTCTGCCGTGACCTCGCGTTCAAACTGGGCGAAAGACAATAGGACGTTCAGGGTCAGGCGGCCCATCGACGTGGTCGTGTTGAATTGCTGCGTTACGGAGACGAACGACACATCATGCGCATCAAAGATGTCGACGATCTTTGAAAAGTCCATCAGCGATCGTGTCAGTCGGTCGATCTTGTAGACAACAACCACATCGATGCGACCTGCCGTGATCTCATCCAGAAGCGATTGAAGAGCGGGGCGGTCCATGGTCCCTCCCGAAATGCCGCCGTCATCGAACCGCTGCGGGATCAAACGCCAGCCGAGGCTGGCCTGTGAGGCGATAAAGGAGGAACAGGCCTCATACTGGGCATCGAGCGATTTGAAGTCCTGCTCCAGACCTTCCTCGGTCGATTTGCGTGTGTAGATGGCACACTGAAGACGCGGGTTCCTGCTCATATGCCAAAAAACCTCGGCCCGGACCATCGGGCACCGGTGATTGCGCGCGCAATGGCAGAAAGCGATTTGAACCGTTGGCCTCGCCAAACGTAGCCGTCCGAAATCACATCCACATGGTGGGTTTCACCATTCCAGTCCCTCACGAGTCGTGCCCCCGGATTGAGTGACTTCTGAGATGGTCCGGCGCCGATACTTTTTCCTTGTGCAATTGTAATAAGGGATTTGGACGTTGCCGGTTTTAAGCCTCCAAGCGCGCGGGCTTGAAGCCAATAAGCACAGTCCCGCTCCAGCAATCCGCGTTTGATGCTCTTTGGTGGGGGATTCCCGTAGGCCTTGATCCAGTCGGCTACCAGCCCGTCGCGTGGAAGATCGGCCAGACGGCCGATCTTCACTTCAAGGTTCGATAGGTGTTTGCCGGCACTCATGAGACGTTCGCCCCGGCAGATACAATCCTGTAGCGCCGAATTCCGTCATCAGATTTCTCGCTCGCAACATCCAGCTGGGTTCTGTCACACTAACTGGATGATCGGTTGCCTACGTCCCGGTATTGTTGTGGGATGCAGAAAATCTCCTATGCCCGACACCGGTTTCCACCTTTGATCATTCAACATGCGGTCTGGTTGTATTTCCGTTGGTTCTGTCACACTAACTGGATGATCGGTTGCCTACGTCCCGGTATTGTTGTGGGATGCAGAAAATCTCCTATGCCCGACACCGATTTCCAGCTTTGATCATTCAACATGCGGTCTGGTTGTATTTCCGTTTCCCCCTCAT
>JAAEOH010000199.1 GCA_024244645.1 Hyphomicrobiales bacterium | reverse complement strand
GCATGGCGTGTTGCTGCTGCGAGGCGATCTGCCAATCGCCGCTGCCGTCGCGCCCTATCGAGAAGGGGAGACCGGGGCCGGGGTTGCTCGCACATGTGCTGGTCAACAAGTACGCGGACCATCTTCCGCTTTATCGCCAGTCGCAAATCTTCGGGCGCGAAGGTGTCGATCTCGACCGCTCGACCCTTGCCGATTGGGTCGGCAAGTCCGCCGCCCTGCTGGAGCCGCTGGCCGATGCCATCCAACGCCATGTGCTCAGCGGTCAGGCCATTTTTGCGGATGATACTCCAGTCAAGTTGCTGTCACCCGGTGCGGGAAAGACAAAGACCGCGCGGCTCTGGGCTTATGTCCGGGACGAACGGCCTTGGGCGAGTGAAGCGCCACCGGCGGCATTCTATCGCTTCTCGCGGGACCGAAAGGGCGAACAGCCAACTGAACATCTCAAGGACTATACCGGCTGGATGCACGCGGACGGATATTCCGGGTTCAATGAACTCTATCAGTCGGGCCGTGTCCGCGAGGTCGCGTGCATGGCGCATATCCGGCGCAAGCTCGTCGATGTGTTCAAGTCGCAAGGCTCGGTGATCGCCGAAGAAGCAATCAAACGGATCGCCGCGCTTTATGGCATCGAGAAAGAGGCGCGCGGCCAATCACCCGAAGATCGCGCCGCCATCCGGCAGGGAAAAGCTAAACCGCTATTCGATGAGTTGGAGGTATGGCTCGGCGCGCAACTGCCGAAAATCTCCAGCAAGTCCGAACTCGCCAAGGCCATCCGCTACGCCCTTACCCGCATGAAGAAGATGCGCCCCTATCTCGACCACGGCGTTCTGGAATTGGACAACAATTCTGCCGAGCGGTCGATGCGCTGCGTGGCTTTGGGGCGGAAAAATTACCTCTTCATGGGGTCCGAAAGCGGCGGAAAGTCAGCTGCGATTATTTACACCTTGATCGAGACTGCCAAACTCAACGGCGTCGATCCGCAGGCCTGGCTCACCGATACCCTCGGCCGTATCGCTGATCAAAAAATCAACAGAATTGAGGAATTGCTGCCCTGGCGTTACGCTGCCAAGGCAGCGTAACGACCGTTTCCGATCTCGGAAAGGTGGGGCTCGCCGGACGGTCACTCAGAATCCGAATTCGATTTTGATTGGCCAGCGCTTTGTAGAACCGCTCGAGCTCGAGATCATTCATCCCTATATTATAGCAAGACCATCATCTGTTAGATTTTTCCGGCTGAATTATCCCATTTTACGCCCGACTTTTTGGGTATTCTAGACTACAGTATTGGGGTTGGCGACTTACCGGTTTTGAACCTGAGCGGGTCGAACGGCCATCGTGGGCGGAAAGCGGGTTTTCGTTGCGCGTGCGAAACGCTGTTCTGCCCTAGTCGAAAGCAGACGCTCCACAAGCAGCGAAACTGGCTCTTCACTCAGCGTTGCTGAGTCTGCCCCACGCACCACTGCAGCCTTGGGTCAACAGAATTGAGGAATTGTTGCCCTGGAATTATCTTGAAGGTTGAGGCAGTTCACGGGCGCTTACTGGAAGCCAACTTCAAACGTCCATCCAAATGGAGTTAGAATTTGCCGTGACTGAACGCGAAGCATCAAAAAAGCGCAGACATAGGAACACGAAACCGGAATTGCGATCAGTGAGTCCCGTCGCAAACAGGGCATGTCAAATGCATTTTTACAAATGGAAAGCCGGGTCTTTGCCGCTCGCGCACAGGAAGGCGGCGCAATGTTTATCATTGGAGTCGAAGTTAACAGCGGAGAAGTGACCAATGGCTGAGATGTTACCTGGTGTCCTAAAGAAGACCAACGCTGCGATGGCAGCGGTGTTGAGCGTTGTATTGATCTCGACGCCCGTGATTGCCAAAGCGGATGTACGGGACTGCGGTTCAGTCTCCGTAGGGTTGGAGACACCCGTCGCCTTTAATGTGCGGTCGGAAAGTGGAAAGATAGTTAGGGTTCAGGGATTGCTTCGCACACAAAAGGAGCCAGAGAAGCTCCCGGCAATTGTGGTCCTCCATGGCTGGGGAGGCTTGCACCCACCAAAGTGCTATAATCCTGCTATGGCTAGGATTTCACGCTGGGGCTATGTGACACTGCTCGTCGACAGCGCTAGTGAGATACGAGGATCTGGATACCCGACCTACGAATACACAACATCGGACCAAGCTCGACATGCCTATGGAGCCGCAAAGTTCTTGGCTTCCCTGCCGCAGGTTGATCCGAAACGGATCGGTGTTCTCGGCTGGTCGACAGGCGGGCTCTCGACAATCAAAGCCATTTCTGACTCTCAGTTTCGGGGTGTCGCCGGGCCAACGTTCCGCGCCGCGGCAACAATCTACCCGATTTGTCCGATCAACATCGCCCGGCTAGATGTCCCGTTACTTTTACTGATTGGGGCCAAGGACAGCACTGTGTCGGTGACGGCCTGTCGCGAATTCGCAACGAATGTGCAGAGCGATAAACTCCAACTCGTCTTCTATCCGCAAGCTGACCACAAGTACGATGTTCCTTGGACGCCGGCGTATCGTCAGGCCGACGCTGAAGATACATTTTCTCGGATTCGCCGGCATTTCGCAAAACATTTGGCAACTGGATCGCAGTGACGCTGGTGATCGCATTGAATAGAAACTGCCTACATGGTCAGCCTAGCACCGCAAATCACATGGCCAATGCGCTGTTAGATGAATGGCACTATTCAGGCATGCCAGCGGATCGAAGGTAGCCTAGGAACCTTTCCAATTTTTCGGGATCTTCATACGGTTCGGAAATCTTGATCTGCCGGAGGCTCAATCGTGGATTGATTTTCATGGCCGCTTTGACATGTTCACTGGCCAATTCGTGTTTGCCGATTTCTTCATAGAGCGCTGCCAGTCGAAAATTGGAAAAAGTATTTTGTGGGTTGCGAGCCAGGCGTTCAAAATCAGAGGCTATGGCTGCCTGCGTTCTTCCCAGCAATTTGTAGGTCAAACCGGCAATCCCAAGATACCAATCCGGGTATGTTGGACTCAGTCGCATAGCCTTCTGGATGAGCGGGAGCGCTTCTTCCGGTCGGTCGATATAGTTGAGCGTCATTGCAAGCAATACGTGGCTATCGGCCACATTCGGGCCAAGCTCAATAGCTTTTTGTCCGAGTTGCAACGCCGCCCCGAAGTTTCTGTGATGGAGTTCTATTGCGCCGAGGACTGCGTAGGCATCGGATTGGTCGTCATCCAGTTCCAGGCTCCTCCGGGCACAATTGGCCGCAAGGTCGATCGACTCCGATGACGAATGGCCCCAGCCAACCCGGGCATCGATATAGTGAACCCAGCCCAACAGGCTCCACGCTGATGCAAACTGCGGATCACGCTCAACCACCTCCTGAAGTAACGATCTGGCCTGTCCGTTGTCGTCGCGACTAAATCTTCGAAGATGCCATAGCCCGCGTGAAAATAATTCCCAAGCCCTAATGTCCTTTGTCTGCCGTCGGCGCAGACGCACCTGATCTCCCTCGGTCAATTCCACCTGCAGGGCGGTTACGACTTCGCGGGTGAGGTCATCTTGGAGGTCGAAGATATCAATGAGTTTCCGGTCATAACGTTCAGCCCAAATATGTTGACCAGTTACGGCATCAATTAGCTGAGCCGAGATACGAACCCGGTCGCCCGCTTTGCGGACGCTGCCTTCCAAGACCGTCGCGACATCTAGCTCCCTGGCAACCCGTCTTATGTCGATGTTTCGTTCTTTGTAGGCGAATGAAGAATTGCGCGCGATGACTACCATTTCGGAAATCTTCGACAGGCTGGTAATGATGTCTTCAGCCAAGCCGTCGGCTAAATATTCTTGGTTCGGTTCGTCGCTCATGTTGTTAAAGGGGAGCACAGCAATAGATGGCTTTACAGCTCGCGGACTGACATCGGCTAGGGGCTTCATCGGTCGGCGAGACGTACGACCCAGAGTACAGTCCCACCGCCAAACGTGAACCGGATGGTCAATGTTCTTGAGGTTGATTTCCCCGTCGTCCTGAAAGGTCACACCGACCTTGCCAATAACCTGATTGTAGACGACTTCCGAGGCCAATATCCCTCCTTTCGGAGCTCGGCCCTCAAGGCGCGCGGCGATATTAACCCCATCGCCATAAATGTCGTCGCCATCGAAGATGATGTCGCCAAGGTTCAGGCCGATCCGAAACTCAATGGTATCGTCTTGCTGTTCGTTACGTTCCACCATTTCCTTTTGGATATCCACTGCGCATCCGACTGCATCAATGACACTGGCGAACTCGACCAAGGCGCCATCACCCATATGATTGACCACCCGGCCATGATGCCGCGCGACATTCGGATCGAAAAGAGATTCAAATACATCTTTTACGGCCGAGACCGTCGCAGCCTCGTCCTTACCCATCATCAGGCTGAAGCCGGCAATATCGGCAGCTAGGATCGCTGCTAGCCTCCGGTTTACGCTATCTTCGCTCATGCTCACAGTCGCTCGCGTATTGGGTATCGCATTGAAGTTCAAAGAGAGACCTAGGTGAGTAAACTATGGGCGATCAGCCAGCGAATCCCAAACTAAATCGCCGTTGCGTGGAGCGATCGCACTGGCCGGTAAGCTGTTTGTGGCGCTATTGCGGGCACTATGAGACTACTTCACCACTTTCTGCACCGCCTCATTCACCTCCAGCGTAAACACGTCCGGCCGTGCGTAATGCCCGGTTACGTCGAGGTCGTATTTCCCCCGTGCGATGTCCCCCTTGTCCATTTCGGCGGTCAGGATGGCATCTGT
>JAAEOH010000198.1 GCA_024244645.1 Hyphomicrobiales bacterium | reverse complement strand
GTATGTTGAGGATTTTTCGACCGAATAAGCCTTCTGATTTTAGTGAGATACAGCCGGTCCGCGTACGGTTTGTAGCAGAAAGTTGGTGAGAAATCCGGGTTAGCGCCTTGGCGGCTTTGCGTGACCCTTTTTTCAGCTAGACCAGGCCTGTTCTCTAATCCGAGTTAGGCAGCCAATGACGTCAGGGACCAGTATAGCTTCCAATCGCCACTGGCTCTCAAGGAACGAAGATCGAGCATACGCTGCGCATTCTCCACGGTCCACCAAGCACCGGAACGCTTGAGACGATCTTGGATAACGTGACGATGGCTACTCTCGATTTCTCCGGAGCCAATGGGCAAGCCATCTTCCTTGGCCTGCTTGTAGTTGAACTGGCCTGGTCGGTTGTTAATATAGCGGTGGCAAGCTCTCAGGGGTGCTCGATCATCAGGTACATCTGGCTCCTCCATGAACATTTCAAGGGAATTGAGAACCTGCCTGATCTGGTGGTCCATCATGCGCTGCTTTTGGGTAGCCAACCATTGGCTGGAATCCCCGGGAATATCTTTTGCGGCGGCTTCCAGGTACTCACACAGATGATAGAAATCGATGAGATATGTGGCTTGGGCCCCGAACTTGTCATCGACCTGGTTGGCAATCCAGGTGGCTCCATCTCCGACACAGTGAATTTGGGTTTGACTGCCGGCTCCAGCCTGTACGGCGCAGCCAGCCAACTGTTGGCCAGCTTCCTCAGCATCCTTCATGGTTGCCGCGTATTCAACCTCCAGACTTCCCTTTTCATGGGCCAAGGAAAGGCGTGCTTCACGCCACTGGAGCTGGCGAGTCGTTCTTCTGTCCACCTTGACCGGGGAGTCTGAAACCTCGGCTATTACCACGATCGGTACCATGCTCCCATCCGCTTCGGCAATCACGCAGGGGGCACCAGGGCTGTCGGGGATTTCGCTACTTCTGACCGCCTGCTGGTAGCAACCGATTCGTTCTCCATGCTCCAGTGTGATTTTTCGGGCTGAGGAAACAGGGACTGTAATCCCATGATGCTCTTCCATTTTGGAGGGGATTTTGTGGAAGGGTACGTCAGCGCCAAAGTCCACGATGACTTTTTCAAGAGGCTGCGAGTAACTATGAAAGGAGACCTCAGCTGACGTCGAAAACGGCCTGAGCTTCTTACCACGACGCCCTTTCCGGTAGGTCGACTCTTCTATTTCTATAGTTCCAAGTCGCGAATACCACTCTAGATTTTTTTTTCGTTCCCAATGATCCCCTTTTTCTTTTCCATCTGTTGGCCTATCATTCGCTCTCGGGTTTGAGCCCAGCCTGTCAGCGCCTGATTCCCTATTTTCCCTACTTCCTCCAACACACGCTCCTCGGCATCATTGGCTTTGATGAGGTCTCCCTTGGCGTTTTCTACAATATCCAACATGTCTTCAAATTTCGCTCTCAGTTCGGGGTAATTCGCTAGCCTTTCCTCAAGCGGTCTTTTCATGGATCTGCCTCCTTCATGCAGTGATCCATCCTATTTCATCTTATCACCGCCCAAATGTCCAGCACTTTTTCCTTTGTCGAGTGACCCCCACTTGTAATTGCACCCG
>JAAEOH010000197.1 GCA_024244645.1 Hyphomicrobiales bacterium | reverse complement strand
CTAGCGCCTCAAGCGCGGAAACCAGCCTGTCGGTGTTTGCAGCCGTGTCGACGGTGATGCGAAGCGAGCCGTTTTTGTTGGGCCATGCCATGTGCTGAACCAGTATTCCCGTATCTGCCAACCCCGCGGCGATCTGCTTTGCCGGGGTGGGGCCGAAAATGGTGACAAAATTTGCAAAACTCGGCAGCACCGAAAACCCTGTGCGCTCAATGGCATCGGCCATCCTGTTGCGTTCGGCGATGGTATAGTCGAGGACCATCCGCAGATGCTCCTCATCTTGCATGGCTGCGGTGGCGGCGGCGAGGGCCACTCTGTTGACATTGAAATTCGACCTCAAATGTTCAAGGCCGGATTGAACGTCTGCGCCGCTCGTCAGCGCATATCCAACGCGCATGCCCGCCATGCAATAGGCTTTTGAAAATGACCGTGTTACCGCCCAGGGACCGGTACGGTCCGCCAGTATTGAAAGCACATCGGGTCCGCCTTCATGCGCGGCAAACTCAGAATAAGCCTCATCGATCACCAGCAGGCATGTATCGGGCACGTCCTTCGCGGCACGGGCGAGCTCATCGGCTGCAATGATGTTGCCGGTGGGATTGTTGGGCGTGCACAGATAAACAAGTCTGGTGTTGTCACTGAGTGCCGAAAGCATCGCCGGAATGTCGTTGGCGCCATCGGGACGCCCGGGCACTTCAACCAGTTTTCCGCCGGCAATCTGAACACCTTTGAGGCAGGTCGGAAAGGTCGGGGTCGGCACAACGGCTTCATTGCCGTCGGCGATTGCCATCATTGCAAGGGCGATCAGCAATTCGCTGCTGCCGTTGCCAAACGCAATCCGGTCTGCGGCAATGCTGGTGCGCGCCGCGATTACCGAAGCCAGCCCGGTGCAACCGTGGTCGGGATATCTGTATACACTTTCCAGGGCCGATACAGCGGCTGCGATGGCCAGTGGCGAGGGTCCGAACGGCGCTTCGTTGAAATGCATGCGCGCAACGTTCGGATCGACCCCGTTCTCCGTTTCCGCGATCGATGGCGGCGGCGGAAAGGTATTATTGCGTATTCTGTCGATCGGAAACAGTGTCTTCATGTGCTCTAGGTGTGGCTCCAATTGTCCGGATCATCGGATTCATTCGGAGATAAACCCAAAACGTCACCCTTCGTGGAACATCCAAGGCCCAGGACCGTCCGGTTCGCATAGCTGAAATAGGCCGATACCTGGTTGATCTCGAGGATCTCGCCGTCTGAATATCCAGCATGGCGCAAAGCAATCACGATATCCTCTGTCATGGCGCCCGGATTCCGCGTCAGCTGCTCCGCATAGGCCATTGCCAGCTTTTCCTTATCTTCAAGCGGCGCTGAATCAATGTCGCGACTGTCAATGGCCGAACGGATGGCACCGGATTTTGCGTCGTCGGCCAGCAGGCGCTTCAGTCCGGCAAAATGATGTTCGACGCAATAGTCGCAATTGTTCAGGGACGACACCCAAACACCCAGCGTTTCCAGAAACCACTTCGGCACCGTGTTGCCGGAATGATGAAGTACATATTTGTAGAGCGCCATATGCCCTTCCATGCTGTGCGGGCGCAGGGAGTGCATCATCATGATGTTGTCGACATTGTTGTCGGGGCCCTTGACGCGATCGTAAAGCATCTTGAGCCGGCCGTTCGCATTCTCGTAGGCGACGGTGTCGATCCAGGGCATGAGCTGATCTCCTTCCGGAATTCCTATTGATAACTGGGGCCTATGGGTTCTGTAATGAGTGCACCGAGTGTATTTGATCGCACCAGATCATCTGCTTTTTCGATCTCGGGCGCGATAAACCGGTCGCGCTCAAAAGAGGCGACAATGGAACGCAGTGCGTCATGGGCCTGCTCAACCGGATCTGACGACGTCAAAGGCCGGTGAAATTCTATCCCCTGCGCCGCTGTCATCCACTCGATCGCAATGATGGTGCCGCAATTGTCAGCCATGTCGGTCAGCCGTCGCGCAGCGTAGGTCGCCATCGAAACATGGTCTTCCTGGTTGGCCGAGGTCGGGATGCTGTCGACACAAGACGGGTGCGCCAGGGCCTTGTTTTCCGACACCAGGGCGGCGGATGTCACCTGCGCCATCATGAAGCCGGAATTCAATCCGCTTTCCGGAGCCAAAAAGGCCGGTAATCCAGACACGGATGCATCGACCATCATTGCCTGCCGGCGCTCGGAAATGGACCCGATTTCCGCTATCGCCAACGCAATATTGTCGGCGGCCATGGCAATCGGCTCCGCATGGAAATTGCCGCCGGACAAAATGTCGCCTTCGTCGGCAAAAACCAGGGGATTGTCACTGATCGAGTTCGCTTCGCTCTCTATCACCGCAGCCGCGAATGTGAGCTGATCCAGACAGGCACCCATCACCTGCGGCTGGCAGCGCAGGCAATACGGATCCTGCACTTTACCGCAGTCGAGATGGGACTGCCTGATAGCACTGCCGTCGAGCAGCCGCAGATACGCCGCGGCAACCCGTTGCTGACCTTTTTGTCTGCGCAGCCGGTGTATCCGCGGGTCGAACGGTGTCGTCGAACCTTTGCACGCGTCAACAGACATCGCCCCGGCTACAATCGCAGACCGCAACAAATCCTCAGCTGCAAAAAGACCCTTCATCGCAAGCGCAGTGGAGACCTGTGTGCCATTTATGAGGGCAACCCCTTCCTTGGGAGCGAGATCGATCGGTTCCAGTCCGATCGTCGCGAGCGCGTCGCCTGCGGGCATTGTTTTTCCGCCAGCCCGCATTTCACCTTCACCCATCATCGCCGCGACCATGTGGGAGAGGGGAGCCAGGTCGCCCGAAGCGCCGACCGATCCCTTTGAGGGAATGCACGGCAATACATTGGTCCGGGCCATTTTCAACAACATATCGACGATCTGCCATCGTACCCCGGAGTGCGCCTGAGCGAGCGCATTCGCCTTCAAAAACAGCACCAGGCGGACGACGGCATCGTCCAGCGGTGGGCCGATGCCTGCACAATGGGACATGATCAGCCGGCGTTGCAGTTCGACGATCTGGTCGTCTTCTATGCGTACATGCGCCAGTTTGCCGAATCCGGTGTTCACTCCGTAGACAGGCTTGCCTTCAAGCAGAATGGAGGCAACGGCCGCATGGCAGTGATCGACCGCCGCCCTGGTGTCAGCTCCAAATTCAACGGAAAGATCGCCGCGATAAATGGCACGCCACTTTTTCAGTGGAATTTCCCCAGCTATGAAGCTCATAGTGATACCCATTGAATGTCACGCAAGGTTGGCAATAGCGCTGTGATGCGGCTCATTGCTATCCAAGCAGCAGTGAATCGTCGGCAAGTTCTTCACCCTGTTCGCGCTTGAACAGCTCCAGCAGGTCGCTGACTTCCATTTTGTCCCGCTCGGCGCCTTGCGCATCGAAAACGATCTTGCCGCGGTGGAACATCACCGTGCGTTCTCCGGTGTGAAGTGCCTGTGCCATCGAGTGGGTTACCATGACGGCCGTCAGTTTCAGCTCATCGACGATCTGCTTGGTCAGTTCCAGAACAAAATCGGCGGTTTTTGGATCGAGCGCCGCCGTGTGCTCGTCCAGCAGAAGAACTTTTGTGTCGCCGGTCGCCGCCATCAGCAGGCTGACGGCCTGCCGTTGCCCGCCGGAAAGCAGTCCGACCTTGTCACCAAGCCGGTTTTCCAGCCCCAGTCCCAGAACCTTCAGTCGCTCGGCGGCCTCTTCCCTCATGTTCGGTCCGACTGCAAAGCGAAAACCGCGTGGTTTGGTGCGCCCGTGCGCCAGGGCGAAATTTTCAAGGATCGTAAGGTCTTCACAAGTGCCCATCTTGGGATCCTGAAACACCCGGGACAGCATTTTCGAACGTTTGAAGACCGGCCAGGCGGTCACGTCCTGTCCATCCACTTTGACGTGACCGACTTCGACCTTGGCCAGTCCGGCAATCACGTTCAGGCAGGTTGATTTGCCGGCGCCGTTCGAGCCGATAATAGTCAGGAACTGGCCCTTGGGAACACTCAGGTCCACGCCGCGCAGGGCACATGTTTCAAGTGGCGTTCCCTTGTTGAAGGTGACGTGGATTTCCGAAAGATTGATCATTTCTTCGCCCCCTTCCTGATGATTTGAAAGACCGAGCCCGACTGCTGTGCAATCAGCGCAACGGCAACCAGGACCGCCGTGACCAGCTGCACGTCGGAGGCCTGAAAGCCGAGAAAGTCAGCATTAAGGGCAACTGCGACGGCGAGGCGGTAAAGTACCGCTCCCACAAGGCAGGCGAATGTTGCAAGGATGATCGTCCGCGATGGCATGATCGACATGCCGACAATCACCGAAGCAAGACCGACAATGATAACGCCGATACCCATATAGGCGTCTGCTGCTCCGAAGATTTGCGCAAACAGAGCGCCGGCTATGCCGGTCAGGGCATTTGCAAAGCCGACGCCGTACAGCTTCATGTTGCCGACATTGACGCCATTGGCTTCGGCCATGGCCGGGTTGGCGCCGGCGGCCCGCATCGAAATACCCCAACCGGTTGCCAGGAAAGCGTCGAGGATCAATTTGATGACAATCACTATGATGCCGAGGAATATCGGATTGATGATGTAGCCGGGAAGACCGAACCCTTCGAACGCGGTGAAAACCGAGTCAACCTGCAGGAGCGGCTTGTTCGGACCGCTCATGATGCGAAGGTTTATAGAATAGAGCGAAATCGCCAGCAGGATGCCGGCCAGTATGTGCAGTATATTGAACCGCACGTTTAACAGCGCCGTCATATATCCGGCGCAGAAACCCGCAAGACCTGCCGCAAGAGTTGCGATCCAGGGGTTCCAGCCGGCATTGACCATCAGCGTTGCCGCAACCGCGGCGCCGAGCGGAAAGCTGCCTTCCACGGTCAGGTCCGGAAAATCGAGTATTTGAAATGTGAGATAGGCGCCAAGGGCGACGATGCCAAAAATGAACCCGGTCTCAAGCGTACCGAGAATTTCATAGAGGGACATATAGCAGGCTCCCCTGGGAAGTGACTATAGGCTGAAGCGGCAGGTCACACGCCGGAAGGCGGGCGACCCGGATCACGCAAGGGATGGCGCGCGTATAGCGCGCCAATCCATGATTACTCGATGATCTGTGTGGCGCGGGACATGATTGATTCCGGAATGGTCACGCCCATGCGCTCCGCAGCGCCCTTGTTAACGACAACCTTGAAGTGGTCGACGACCTTGTAGGCAATCACCGCATCGATGTCGCCGACGGGCTTGCCGTCAAGAACATCGGCAGCCATCTGGCCGGCAACCTTGCCGACGGCAACATAGTCAAGTCCGACGGAAGCCACTGCACCGCGCTCGACGCCACCGGTTTCGCCGGTAAAGATCGGAATATCCGTGTCCTGACCGATTTTGACGATGGCTTCGAGGGCTGCAACGACGGTTGTGTCGTTGGGGATGTAGATCGCGTCCACCTTGCCGATCAGCTTCTTGGTGGCAAGGATGACTTCGTTGGTGGTTGGTGCGGGCGATTCAACAACTTCAATGCCGCGGGGCGCACCATGCTCCTTGACCCAGCCAAGTGTCGCAAGCGCGTTGTCGAGGCCCGGATTGTATACGAACCCGATCTTTTTCAGACCCGGTACGATTTCCTTGAACATATCCAGTTGTGTTTCAATTGGAGCCGCGTCGGAAACACCGGTGACGTTGCCGCCGGGCTTTTCGTATTGGGTGATCAGCTTGGCTTTGACCGGATCGGTCACCGTGGCAAAGACGATCGGGGTCGACGATGTGGCTGCGACCATCGCCTGCGAAGTCGGCGTGGTGATCGGCAATATGACATCATGATTGCCGCCGACGAATTTTTTGGCGATCTGCTGCTGGGTCGGCATGTTGCCGTTGGCGTTTTGATAGTCGACCGTGAGTGTTTCGCCCTCGACATAACCGCGTTCGGCCAATGCTTCCAGGATGCCTTGTTTGGTTTCTGTCAGCGCCGGTACTTCAACGATCGTCGAGATAGCGATCGATTTCGTGTCGGCCGCATACGCGACGGACGCAATCAATCCGGCAACGATTGTCGCTGTCGTGAGTTTCAGAATGTTACGCATATTTTCCTCCCATTGATTTTCTCAAAGCTGGACATGAGGTTGGCGAGTTCATGTGTCCGGGTTTGCGATTTGGTTTTTTGTTGACGTCACCGATCCAAATGGTGTTTCATAATGTGAACATATGCCTCATATAACGGGAAGATGCGAATGAAAGTCAAGGCAGAAAATCAGGCAGGTGTGGCCCTGGTTGCAAAAGCCCTGACGATTTTGGATATGTTCCAGGTTCAAAATCCGAAATGGTCGCAGGCCGAACTGGTGCAGGCGACAGGTCTCAACCGGTCAACGGTCAACCGGCTTGTCGGTTTTCTTGCGAGCAAAGGATATCTGGCGCAGACGGAGCCATCCGGGCGTTATACGCTGGGCCTTGCGGCGATAGAGCTGGGCAACCGCGCAAATCTCAGTTTCGATCTTCGCTCCATTTGTCAGACCATGATGGGAAAGCTAGCTGCCGACATCAATGAAACCGTTGTCCTGACTGCGCTGGACCGAGCCAATCTGAGCGGAATCTGCATCGATCAGATCGAAGGAAGGCATGAGGGATTGCGCGTTTACCAGCGCATCGGCTCAAACTTTCCGCTGCACGCCGGCGCTGCGCCAAAGGCCATTCTTGCCTATCTGCCGCAAAAGATCCGCACGATCTGCATTGAGGGCGAACTGCAACGCTTTACCCCCAATACAATGGTTGAACGAAGCGAGCTTGAAAAGGATATCCAAGCCACTTTGCAAAGAGGGTTTGCCCTTTCGTGGGAAGAGACCTTTGAAGGCGCTGTCGGTGTGGCTGCGCCCATATTGGGTATCGATCAGACCGCGATGGCCAGCATTGCCATCGCCATGCCCATTCAGCGGGCAAAACCGGAGCTTATCGAAAAGATAGGCAAGATACTGACGTCCGCCGCCCACGATGTTTCGCAGCAATTGAGAGGCATGGCGGCATGAGGTCAGCAACTCAAAACAGCATGAATTGCTGGATTTCCGGTGAAAAAACCGGAGCGGACAATCTCGCCTTTGAAACCAGACCGATCCCGACTGCGGAGCCTGGCAAGATGGTCATCAGGGTTCACGCGGCCGCGCTCAATTTCTCGGACTTGTTGATGATCGACGGCAAATACCAGGTGCGTCCGCCACGTCCGTTCATCGCCGGCCAGGAAGTCGCGGGTGTTGTTGTCGAGGTTGACGCGGAAAGCCGCTGGAAAGTCGGTGACAGGGTCGCGAGCAAGGTGTTCTGGGGCGGTTTTGCCGAATTTGTCCAGGTGCGCGAGGATATGGCAATGGCGCTGCCCGATGCGCTCGATTTTGCCGAAGGCGCTGCGCTGCCCGTTGTTTACATGACGTCGATTGTCGCATTGCACGACAGTGTCCAGGTGGGCCCTCGGGATGCCGTGTTGATCCACGCTGCCGCCGGCGGTGTTGGTCTTGCGGCTGTGGAGATTGCACACGCAGCCGGAGCAAGGGTTCTGGCAACAGCCGGCAGCCGCGAAAAACTGGACCTTGCCGTCAAGCACGGTGCGGACGTCGCCATCAATTACAAGGACGACGATTGGAAGGATCAGGTCAAGGCGGCAACCGATGGAAAAGGCGCTTCTGTGATTTTTGATCCGGTCGGCGGCGGCGTCGCGGTTCAGAGCCTGCGCTGCATCGCCCGTTTCGGCACCTTGCTGATCGTCGGATTTGCGTCGGGCAAAATTGCACAGCTGCCATCAAATTATCTTCTATTGAACAGCGCAACGGCAAAGGGAGTTTTGTGGGACCATGATCGCGATGGCCCGCTGGTCGAACGCATGACGGCAAAACTCTGGGACCTGCTGGAACAGGGAAAAATCAACCCGGTCGTCAATTCCAAATTTGCGCTGGCCGAGTTGCCTGCTGCGCTTGAGGCCCTTGGAAGCCGTGGTTCGGTTGGCAAACTGGTTCTGACGGTGTGAGGGCGGATCGATGATGAAAAACGAAGGTATTTTAAGCGGTATCCGCGTCCTTGATCTCACAAGGGTCATGTCAGGCCCTTTCTGTACGTCGATGCTTGCCGATCTGGGCGCCGAGGTGATTAAGATCGAAATGCCGGGTTTTGGCGATGAGGCGCGCCATTTCGGGCCGTATCAGGAAGACGAGAGCACCTATTTCATGATGCTCAACCGTTACAAAAAAAGCGTAACGGTCGACATGAAAACCCCGGAAGGGCAGGAAATAGTCAAGGCGCTTGTTCCCAAATGCGATGTCATCGTCGAAAATTTCCGCCCCGGCGTTATGGAGCGGCTGGGGCTCGGTGAAGCGGCGGTTCGCGCCCTCAGTCCCGCCATCATCTATGCCAGCATTTCCGGATTCGGGCAGGAAAGCCCGTTGAAGAACTGGCCGGCATTCGATCTGGTCATCCAGGCCATGAGTGGCATCATGAGCCTGACCGGTCCGAAAGGTGGCCCAGCCACGGCGGTGGGTGAATCCATGGCGGACGTTTGCACCGGGATGTTCGGCGCATTTGGTATCGCCGCTGCACTGTTTGACCGTGAGCGTACCGGTAAGGGATGCCATGTCGATGTCGCGATGCTCGATTCCGTCATGGCGATGCAACTGACCGGTCTTTGCCGGCAGCTCTATTCCGGCGACACGCCAAAACCCGCCGGCAACCGTCATCCGGTGACCTATCCGGTCGATAGCTTTCCGACCAGGACCGGCGACATCGTCATGGTGTGTTTTTCGCAGGGCGGTTTTGCGGCGCTCTGTGACATGATGGGCAAACCGGAACTTGCCGGTGATCCGCGGTTTGCCACCAATGACGATCGCAACCAAAATGAAGATGAGCTGCGCAGCATCATTGCGCAATGGACCAGCCAGCAGGATCAGGAGCAAGTGGTGGCGCGGCTGCAGGAGGCGCGTATTCCGGCCGGACCGGTGTGGGATCTTGAGGCGCTGGCACAGTCCCATCACGTAAAATCGCGCGATCTGATCGTGCAGGGCGCACATGATAAATTCGGCTCGATACCCCTGGTGCCTCAACCGGTCAAATTCTCCGGCTCGGCCCACATTCCCCATCCGTTTGTTCCAACGCTCGGCCAGCACACCGATGATGTCCTGGAAGAACTGCTGGATCTGGGAGCGCCGGACATTGCCGAACTGCGGCAAAAGAAAGCCATATGACAAAGGCGTCGAAATGAACAAGGTACTCCCCAACACCCGTGTTATCAGGGCACCCCGCGGCAATACACTCAATGCCAAGAGCTGGCAGACCGAGGCGCCGCTTCGTTTGCTGATGAACAACCTTGATCCTGACGTTGCCGAACGCCCGCAGGATCTCGTGGTCTATGGCGGCATTGGCCGTGCGGCCAGAAACTGGGATGCATTCGATGCAATTGTCCGGCAGTTGAAAACGCTGGAGGGCGATGAAACGCTGCTTGTACAGTCAGGCAAAGCGGTCGGCGTGCTCAAAACGCACAAAATGGCCCCGCGAGTTTTGATTGCCAATGGCAACCTGGTGCCGCGCTGGGCCACCTGGGAGAAATTTGACGAACTCGACCGCATGGGGCTGACAATGTATGGCCAGATGACCGCCGGATCGTGGCTGTATATCGGCAGCCAGGGCATTGTGCAGGGCACCTATGAAACCTTTTCAGAAATTGGACGCCGTCATTTCGGCGGCGACACCGCTGGACGCCTGGTCGTCACCGCGGGCCTGGGAGGCATGGGGGGCGCCCAGCCGCTGGCCGCAACCATGGCCGGTTTCAACGCGATCGTCGTCGAGTGCCAGCCCGGCAAGATCGAATTCCGCCTCAGATCCGAATATCTCGATGCTCAGGCAGGTTCGCTCGACGAAGCCCTGAAAATGATTGAAGCGGCAAATGCCAACGGCAATGCCCTGTCGATTGGTTTGCTTGGCAATATCGTCGATGTTCTTGGGGACATGAAAAGCCGCGACATGGTGCCGGATGTTCTGACGGATCAAACCTCCGCCCACGATCCTGTGAACGGATATCTGCCCGCCGGCTGGACCGTGGACAAATGGGAAAAGTTCCAGACCAGCGATCCGCAATTGCTTTCCAGGGAAGCCAAGAAATCCATGGCCCGGCATGTGGAACTGATGCTGGAATTCAAGGACCGGGGATCGGTTGTTCTCGAGTATGGCAACAATCTTCGGGCAATGGCCGAAGAGGCCGGTGCACAAAATGCGTTTGATTTTCCAGGCTTCGTCGAGGCTTACGTGCGCCCACTGTTCTGCTGCGGCAAGGGACCATTCCGCTGGGTGGCGCTTTCCGGCGATCCCGAGGACATCTACAAAACCGATGCCAAGGTTCGAGAACTGATGCCCGACGACACTTTTTTACACAACTGGCTCGACAAGGCACGCGAACGGGTGAAATTCCAGGGCCTGCCATCACGCATCTGCTGGGTCGGACTGGGCGACCGGCATCGCCTCGGACTGGCCTTCAACGAAATGGTTCGCAACGGAGAGCTCAGCGCGCCGGTCGTCATCGGCCGCGATCATATGGATTCCGGTTCGGTTGCCAGTCCGAACCGGGAAACCGAAGGCATGATGGATGGATCGGACGCGATTTCAGACTGGCCCATCCTCAACGCGCTCCTAAATGCCGCGAACGGCGCCACCTGGGTTTCATTCCACCATGGCGGCGGCATGGGCATGGGCTATTCGCAGCATGCCGGAATTGCCCTGGTGGCGGATGGCTCCGCGGAAGCGGACGAATATATAGGGCGGACGTTGTGGAATGACCCGGCAACAGGTGTCATCCGTCACGCCGATGCCGGTTATGAATCGGCTATCGAATGCGCCAGGGAACACCATCTGAATATTCCAGAACTTGACCCGCAGGAGTGAATGACAATGCCCGCCTATATTGTGTCCCGAGTGAGCATTGAGGATGGCGAAACCATGAAGGGGTATATGCTCGATGCGCCGTCCACAGTCGAAGCCTATGGCGGCAGATATCTGGTCAGGACTGGCGACATTCAGGTCCTCGAAGGCGAGGCCGACTATGACCGCATGGTTGTTCTGGAGTTTCCCGACAGGGACAAGGCGCTGGCCTGGTACAACTCGGCCGAATATCGCGGCCTGCGGCAAACCCGCTGGGATGCGGCGGACGCGCACATTGTCGTTCTGCCGGGCGAGATCGTCTAGAACCGGCGGGCGGATTCCAAGCTCTCTGGTCGCTTTTCGCCGGTCTGACGGTTTGGCGGCAGATAACCGGTCGACAATCGAAATTGGGAACTGAAAGGCTGAGCGTCCAATCGAAGGAACACAGCCGACTGACCCACAGGCATGCCTGTGACTTGCGCTTTAACTGATCGGTGTCGTCGATCACGTGGATCGATCAGCTCCTTCGGAGCGCACCCAAGTGATTCGTTTTGCCGGGATTCGAATCAGTAAGACGCAGATCCAGAGGCACAAAAACCAATCAGATAACAGGTCAATCCCCCATGATCTTGGGGTCACTAATTCATATTTTATTACAAATAGTAATGAACCATCGATTGGTATTATAGTAATATATATTTAAGTTGTTATTACGCAAACGGCTGATTATCTTATTCTTTTGTGGCGGAGTTGCGGGCCATTTTCATGATTTCATTTGATGCAACGGCTAAGAATTCTGAAACCATGGGTAGAAATTCTTTGAGTTTGGAATTGATGGCTGACACTGACGAGTACAATACGCTCGACCGCCAATGTTCATTTATATAGCCCCAATTATTCATCGGACAGTGGCGCATTGACAAGCGCGCGTGTTCTCGGCCGGGTTGACGGCGGAAAATTGGGTTGGATTTTTGGCAGGCGTTGGGGGTTTGTCATTGAGGTTCGAACGGCGGCTTTAGCCGCGCCGGTCACGGGCTTTGCGCGTTGATGCGCGCCACCAGCAGGACGAGCATATTCCGGTGTG
>JAAEOH010000196.1 GCA_024244645.1 Hyphomicrobiales bacterium | reverse complement strand
TTTCAACCAATAAAATCAAAGAAAAACAAATCAAGACAATTCAAAACGAACAATTGTTTCAAGATTAGCCTCAGATGAATATGTACGAGGGACAGGAGAACAAATCACGACAGTGCTGGCACTTACATTTTCGATTTCGTTGTGTCATTGGCCTTTACCTCCTAAGCCAATGATCGCTTGGAATGTGAGATTATGGAAGAAGATTTTTAGAACAAAAAAAGAAGTAGGAAAAAAAAGAAGAGAGAACAGAAGAATATAGAAGAAAATATTTTTTATTTACTTTTTTTAAGAAGATGTTTGGGGTGGGAGTACAATTTTAACTCGCCAGCTTTAAGGCATTTTCAGAACGCTGGTGACATTTAACCAAAAACTTACAAACCCTTGAACCAATTTTTTCCATTTTCCGAGAAGGTTATAGTTGGTTTTTCTATTCATATTCTTTTGACTTTGTATTTACTTATCGCTTTTGTAATAACTTGAGAGTGGTAAGTTCTCAATAGATAATTAAGCTATTCATCCGAAATTCTCAAATCTGACAATTCTGTACCTAACTCCAACCAATTTTCTACAAGCTTCCTTAGTCGAGAATAGTTCTTGACCTGCATTTT
>JAAEOH010000195.1 GCA_024244645.1 Hyphomicrobiales bacterium | reverse complement strand
GGGTGTATGTCATTCAATCCTGCGTACCCCCAGGAGCTCCCTGAGATGGGTGTAGAGCTTCGCTGTATGCGAGCCTTTGGTCAAGATGTCTGCTGCTTGCTGATCCCCTGCAACTCTCTCTATGGTGATCTTCCTTTCCTTGCACAGTTGTTGCACGTAGTGGTACTTGATGTCTAGGTGTCTGGCCTTCCTTTGGCCGAGTCCACTGGTTGCTAGCCTCCTGGATCCATCATTGTCTTCCCAACGTGTTGGTGGATCCATACTCATTCCCAGTTCAGACAGTACATTTAGGCTCCCCATAGTTGACACTGCTGCTTCATGCAGAGCTATATATTCAGCTGCATGTATTGAATCTGCCACGGTGCTCTGCAGGTGGCTCTTCCAAACTGTTGGTGCCCCTGCTATATAGGTGACATAACTAGTTATGCTCCTGCCTTTCTTGGGGTCTGTTCCGTACGACGAATCCACATAAGTGTCCAGGTGCAAGTTTCCCTCCACTTTGTG
>JAAEOH010000194.1 GCA_024244645.1 Hyphomicrobiales bacterium | reverse complement strand
GATCGAAAACCCTGCCAGGAGCAGGAAGAAAAGCGACCAGGGCCGGGTGAGGAAGATGGCGATATCGTCAGAGCGGGCGAAGACCTGGCTGAGGCGCGCCTCGGCGATCTGACCGAGGACCACACCAAGCACCATCGGCACCATCGGAAAGCCGAATGCCCGCAGGATGAACCCGGCGACGCCGAAGATGAACAGCGTCCACATGTCGTAACCGACATTATTGAGCGCAAAGATGCCGACGGCGCAGTAAAACAGGATCACTGCCGTCAGCATGTACATCTTCACCTTGGTGACCAGCACGAAACCGCGCAGCGTCACCGATTGCAGCGCCAGCATCATGAAGTTGGCGACAAAGAATGCCAGGAAGATCGAATAGGCGATCACCGGTTCGTCGGAAATGAAGGACGGGCTCGGGATAACGTCGTGGATGAGAAGAGCCCCTAGCATGATCGCCGTCATGATGTCGCCGGGCAGACCGAGGGCCATCATGACGATCAGCGCCCCGCCGGCAGTGGCATTGTTCGCCGTTTCAGGCGCGATGATCCCGTCGATCGCGCCTTTTCCAAACTGATCGCCCTCCGGCGAGGTCTTTTTGGCCTGGTCATAGGCGAGGATGTTGGAAATCGTGCTGCCTGCCGCCGGAAGCACGCCGACAAAGACACCGATGACCGAAGAGCGGATGACATTGCCCCAGCGTTTCAGCACTTCCTTGGCCGAGTGGATATAGTCGATATTGACTGCATGGGCCTCGTGACCGCCGAGTGCCTTGTGGGCGTCTTCCGGGTCGCGCACGTCGTTGAGCAGCCGGCTGAAGGCAAAAAGGCCCACCAGCACCGGCAGAAAGGCAAAGCCCTGCGTTGCCGAGTCGATGCCGAACGTAAAGCGTGGCTGGCCGAAGACCACATCGCTGCCGACCGTCGCGACGAGCAGACCGAACAGCGCCGCCATAAGACCCTTGAGCATCTGATCGCCGGCAAGGCTCGCCGTCACCGTCAGCGCGAAAAGGATGAGCGAGAAATAGTCGACCGGCTGGAATTCAAGGCCGATCAGGGCAAGTTGCGGAGCCACAACCATCAAGATGATGGAGGCGATGACGCCGCCGAAAAAGGACGACCATACGCCAATGCCGAGCGCCAGTCCGGGTTTTCCCGAACGCGCCATGGGGTATCCGTCAAATGTGGTCGCGACCGAAGAGGGTGTGCCCGGAATTCCGGTCAGGATTCCCGACATCAGTCCGCCCGACAGTCCGCCGACATAGACCGCGATCATGGTCGCGAGGCCCTGCACGGGGGACATGGAGAAAGTGAAGGGCAGCACCAGCACCACAGCCATGGCGATGGTGAATCCCGGAATGGCGCCCGCGAGCAGACCGGCGAACGTGCCGACCATCATCAACAGCATGGTCGAAAGGGTAAAGAGCTGTGGCGCAGCTTCCGCCAGGTGCTGAAACAGATCCATCTCAGAACACCCTCAGGATCGTGCCTTCAGGCAGGAAGACGCCGAGCAACTGGGTAAAGATCGCCCACATGCCGATAACGAAGACGGCGGTGATGACCGCATGCAGTCCAATTTGCCTGGGCGCCCAGCCACCCAGCACCGACAGGGTCAGGAACACATAGGCGAGCCCGCCGAGGAGCATGCCGAGTACAGGCATCGTCACGAGAAACAGGAAAAACAGTCCGAAACACAGAAGCGGGTTCTTGTAATAGGTCAGCCATTCTCCGAAACCCCGGCGTGGCTCTTCGTCATCGGCGGATTGCCGTTGCGAAATTATCAGCAGCACAAATGACAGGATCGCCAGCGGAATAAGAATGGTGCGCGGCCACACGGCAGACGACATCTGCCCGAACATCGGCTCTGGAAGTTGAAATGTTGCCAGGAACATCACGCCGCTGAGGACGAGAAAGAAGAGGGCAACAAAAAAATCCCGGTTGAATGACATGTCTGGGTCCGGACCGAAGTGGCAGCTGGAAAGGTGCAGGATATGATCCGGCAATCAGCAATGGAAGTACAGCCCCGTTGTCGGGGCCGCACCCTGTCGCGCGCTTATTGGAAACGGCCGACTTTCAGCTGTTTGGCAGCGTCGAGGAACTCGGTCTCTGTGCCCTTCCACCATTCGGCATACTCTTCGGGTCCGAGATAGACGACGGACGTGCCTTTGGCGGCCTGCTGGTCGACAAAGCCGGCATCCTCGGTCGGTGCCTTGAAGACCCCCGCCCAGTAATCGACGATTTCCTTCGGCGTGCCCTTCGGCAGCATGACACCGCGCGTCAGCGAATAGTTCATGTCGACGCCCTTTTCCTTCAGCGTCGGAACATCCGGAATGAGCGGGCTGCGTTCGTCGGCGGCGATGGCGAAAGCCTTCAACTTGCCGTCACCGCGCTGGGTGCGCGCAGCCGCCATGTTGATGCCGCCAAGATCGATCGAGCCGTTCAAAAGACCGGTGATGCGGCCGGCGGTGCCACCCTGGAACGGCACATAGGCAAAATCCGTTCCGGTCTTGGAGCCGAACATGATCCACAGGAAGTGGCTGGTTGCGCCCATCGATACACCGGTCGGAATCTCGCCGGGCTTTTCCTTGGCTGCCGCCAGCATGCCCTCGAGATCGTCGTAAGGAACATGTCCGCCCGCGCCGATGATTTCCGGCGTGTCCGTCAGCATCGCTACCGGTTCGAAACCGTCCCAGCTGAACTCCGTGACGCCGTTGATATAGTTGACCACCAGGTGCTGGTGAATTGCAAAAAGCGTGCATCCGTCCGGTGCCGCGCCGTGGGCTTCCTTTGCACCCTTGCCGCCGCCCTGGCCCGGTATGGTCACAACCTTGACTTTGACCGGTGCGTCCGACTGCTCGATCGCTTTCTCAAAAATGCCGAAAATCACACTGGTGCCGCCGCCGGCGCCCCAGGGTACGATGAGCTTGGCAGTGGTGCAGGGCAAGTCAACGGCCGAGGCCGAAGTCGATCCGATTGCCAGCGCCAGAATGGACGCGGCTCCCATGGCCAGTGCACGCAATTTGTTCAATTTCATGAGTTCCTCCCGAGTTGGCAATCCGGCTGGCAGTTGTCCGGTGCGGCTTCTTTTAAAATATCCGCTTGGGCCGGTCTGAGCCCGCCAGGGTTTGCATATTGTCATGAATAATAAAATCCCGTATTTTAGACAATAGCAAGAAAATTGGAAACATTGTTGCGGAGAATGGACAATAGATGGATGCTGATCTCCTGACCGATATGGCTGTGTTTGCAGCCGTCGTAGAACAGAACGGGTTTTCCGCCGCGGCCGAAACGTTGCACATGTCGAAATCCAATATCAGCCGGCGCGTCGCGGTTCTTGAAGAGCGGCTGCAGCTGAAACTGATGCACCGGACCACCCGCAAGATCGGCCTGACCGAAAGCGGGCGGGTCTACTACGAGCATTGCGCGCGCCTGGTTGCAGACGCCCGCGAGGCCAATGCCGCCATCAGGGCAATCCATGCCCATCCGAGCGGCCAGTTGAACGTCAGCCTGCCTGAGACCCTTGGGCGTGCGTTTATTTTGCCGATGCTGCCGGAGTTCCTCCAGCTTTATCCCGACGTAAAGCTCAATCTCACCTTCACCAACCGCAAGGTTGATCTCATCGAGGAACGGTGTGATGTCGCTGTGCGGAAGGGGGAGATCGATGACGATTCGGTGTGCGCCATTCCGCTCGGAGAATCGTCGCAATATTTTTATGCAACGCCCGGCTATCTGAAAAATGCCGGCCGCTTACTCAGTCCCGCGGATCTGGAAAACCACAGCTTTCTCGCCAGCCGCCTTAATGTCGGCCCGATGGACCTTGCGGTCTCAAGGGGCGATGAGGAACTGACGGTGCGCCTCAACCCCCGGGTCGGCGTGCGCGATCACGAGGCCGTGCTGCACCTGACGCTGTCAGGGCTTGGCGTTGCCCTTCTTCCCGTTTGGATGGCCCGCAAACACGTGCGGAAGGGAGCGCTGGTTCCAGTACTGGAGGATTGTCGCGGCCCGACAGTCGCGTTCAACGCGATCTTCCAGCCGCATCGCGGCATGGCGCCCAACCTGCGGTCCTTCATCGAGTTCTTGAAGGAGCGGTTCAGGATCAACCGCCCCTGGGAGTTCGAAGCGCCGGCCGAGGCGGAGCTTTCGCTGACAAGCTGATCAGCCCTGTACGGTTGTTTGCCGTTGGCTGCCGAGGCCCTCGATGCCGAGTTCCATCACGTCGCCGGCCTTCAGATAAACCGGATCGGGCTTCTGGCCCATGCCGACGCCCGGCGGTGTGCCGGTTGAGATGATATCGCCGGGTTGCAGGCTCATGAACTGCGACAGATACGCCACCACATGGGCAACGCCATAGACCATGGTCTGTGTCGTGCCGCTCTGGAAGCGCTCGCCATTGACCTCGAGATACATGGGAAGCTCCTGCGGGTCCGGCACCTCGTCGCGGGTCACCAGCCACGGGCCGATGGGGCCGAACGTGTCCGCCGATTTGCCCTTGGCCCACTGGCCCGCACGGCGGATCTGGAAATCGCGCTCCGAAACGTCGTTGATGACGCAATAGCCGGCGACATGGTCGAGCGCTTCGTCTTCGGCGATATATTTTGCTTCCTTGCCGATCACCACGCCGAGCTCGACCTCCCAGTCGGTGGCGTTGGAGCCGCGCGGGATCTCCACATCGTCATTGGGTCCGCAGATCGCTGACGTCGCCTTGAAGAACAGCACCGGTTCCGGTGGAACCTCCATGCCGGCTTCCTCCGCGTGATCGGAATAATTCAGGCCGATGCACATGAATTTGCCGACGCCGGCAACGCAAGGACCGATCCGTGGATTGCCCTCGACGAGTGGCAGGGAATTGATGTCGTAGGCAGCAATGGCGGCGAGCTGGTCGTCTCCGAGCATGTCTCCGGAAATATCGGTGACATGTGCCGACAGGTCCCTGATATTGCCGTTGCCGTCCAAAATGCCCGGCTTTTCCTGCCCGGCGTTGCCGTAGCGCAATAGTTTCATAGATAGACCCCGTTCTTTGTTGTTCGGCTAATTAACCCAGCCACCGTCAATAATGTGGAATTGTCCCGTCGTGAAGGCGCTTTCGTCACTGCCGAGATAAACGGCCAGTGCAGCGATCTCAGCTGTCGTGCCGACCCGGCCCATGGGTTGGCGGGCGATGAAATCCTTGAGTGCCGTGTCATAATCGCCCATGGCCCGCAGCCGGTCATGCAGGGAAGGGCTGTCCACCGTACCGGGGCAGATGGCGTTGCATCGGATACCTTTGGTGATGAAATCGGCTGCAATGGCTTTAGTCAGTCCGAGAACGGCAGCCTTCGAGGCGCTATAGACGAAACGGTTGGGCACGCCTTTCACCGAAGAGGCCACCGACGACATGTTGATGATCGAACCGCCGCCGCGCTCAAGCATTGCCGGGATGACACTTTGACAGAGCCGGAACATCGCTTTGGCGTTGAGATCGAAAGCGAAATCCCAGTCCTCGTCGCTGCATTCCAGGATCGTGCCGGAATGCACAAACCCCGCGCAATTGAAGAGCACGTCGAGTGGACCGGTCTTTTTCAGCGCACCGACAACAGCCGTGCGGTCGGTGACATCAAGCTGGATGGCTGAAATGCCGTCCATCGCATCCAGTTCGGCGAGCGTTTTGTCGTTGATATCGGCGGCAAAAACCTTTGCTCCCGCACGCACATAGGCCTCCGCCGTCGCCCGCCCGATACCCTGGCCGGCGGCTGTGATGAGCGCCGTCTTGCCTTCAAGGCGCTTAGTCTCAGTCATGGTGAAAAATTTCCTCCATCAGCGACCATTGTTCGCCATCATTCCGGCTTTCAACTGGCACCTGACACGGGTCGGTCAGTTTCCACCACTCCTGTGTGTCTGGATCGGCCGCCATTTTTGCGGCATCTGCTGCAAAATCGCTGCCATGGTATTCCCAGTAGCCGAACAAGATGTTTTCCGGCTCGCGCAGGAAGATTGAATAGTTGCGGATATTGCATTCGGAAATTTTGCTTAGCACATTCGGCCATGCCTTGGCATGTAGTCTTTTGTATTCGGCAATCTTGTCCGGCCTGATACCGATCATCATACCCATGCGTTTCATAATTTGTCTGCCTTGTTCATGCCCGCGTGGAGCGGTCAGCTGATTTCGAACGACATGCCGCCGACGCTTATGGTGCATATTTTGTCCCAGTCCCAATCGATGCCAATGCCAGGTGTCTCTGAGGGGATCGCATGACCATCATCAATAACGAACTGGGTACGGGTTACGGTGTTGAGCTGGGGTATATACTCCAGCCACCGCGCATTTTGAATAGCGCACACCAGCGGCAGGTGAAGTTCCATCAGAAAATGAGGAGCGACAAGCACATTGAAGGCTTCGGCCATGTGGGCGACCTTCAGCCACGGTGTGATGCCGCCGATCCGCGCGACATCGACTTGCACGATCGAGCACGCACCGCCTGCAAGATAATCCTTGAACTGGCTGAGGGAGTACATGCTCTCGCCGACGGCGATCGGTACGCTGGTGCTCTTCGCCAGTTGCACGTGTTGAAGCATGTCGTCGGCGGGCAACGGTTCCTCGAACCAGCCGACGCGGTATTCCTCCAGCATTTGTGCGCGGCGCATGGCCTCCGACAATGAAAAGCCCTGATTGCCGTCTGTCATGATTTCGAAATCATCGCCGACCGCTTTGCGGACGGCGACAATCCGCGCCGAGTCTTCGGACAGATGCGGCTTGCCGATCTTGATCTTGGCGCCCTGAAATCCCCGTTCTTTCATCGCGACGGCGTCATCCGCAAGCTGCTGCGTTTCCAGATGCAGCCATCCACCCTCGGTGGTATAGAGCGGAATGCGTTCCCGCGACCCGCCCGCCATGCGCCAAAGCGGCAGATTGGCCTTAATGCATCTGAGGTCCCACAGGGCTGTGTCGATCGCGGCAAGGGCGAGTGAGGTGATGGCGCCTACAGAAGTGGCATGCGTCAGGTATAGAAGGTCCCGCCAGATGCCATCGATACGCGCCGCATCGCGTCCGATCAGTGCCGGCACGAGCGTATGTTTCAAAAGTGCAATGACCGACGGCCCGCCGGCGCCAATTGTATAGCAATAGCCTGTCCCCACTGCGCCATCGCTGTCGGTAATGCGCACGATCGGGGTTTCCTGCGATACGAAAGTCTGGATGGCGTCAACACGTTTGGTCTTCGGGACGAGGTCGACCATCATCACTTCGACACGGGTAATTTTTGCCATGATCAAGCCTTTACCGTTTTGCCTGTTTCAGCGTCGAACAGGTGACATTTGCTAAGCGCGAGTTTGAAATCCAGACGTTCGCCCGGTGACACCGGACTGGGGTTCAACATTTTCGTCTGAATTTCGGCACCGGTCAGTTCGATAAACAACAGGGTTTCGGTTCCAAGCGGCTCGGCGATACCAACTTCCAGGTTGAGGCTGGCGACGTTTCCCTGCATGGGAAGCGTATGTCCCTCGGGCATGAGATCGTCCGCTCTGAAGCCGAAATCCACCCTTTGGCCTTGCCGGACGTGGTTGACGAGATGCGAAGGTACATCGATCCGCAATTCCTGTTCCAGGGCGATCTGCGGCGCGCCATTTTCCGCCAACATGGTTCCCGATATGAGGTTCATTGGCGGCGATCCAATGAAAGTTGCGACAAAGGTGTTGATGGGATGTTCGAACACCTCGAGCGGCGTGCCGTCCTGCTCAATGTAGCCGTCGCGCATGATGACGATGCGGTCGGCGAGTGTCATGGCCTCCACTGATCCGCCCCACCTGAGTGGTCCGATTTGAATGTTAGTGCATGACTGACCCTATTTCCACCGGAAGGATGGTTTCGGGCGCTGGTGGTCGATATCCCAATGCACTGTGGGGTCGTTTGGTATTGTAGTGTTTCCTCCAGT
>JAAEOH010000193.1 GCA_024244645.1 Hyphomicrobiales bacterium | reverse complement strand
GGCTGATCAGCTTCATGAGCTATGATCTGGGATATATCGATCTGGAGCAAAAAACACTGCAAACTATCGACAACCCGTTCGGCACGAGGTTGTCACCTATGTCTTAGGTACAATCTGTTACCTATGTCTCCGGGCCGGACCCGGCTGATATTGGTGCGGGTGGAGGGACTTGAACCCCCACGCCTCTCGGCGCCAGAACCTAAATCTGGTGCGTCTGCCAATTCCGCCACACCCGCATTATCGTGAAAGGGCGTTTGCCATACGCTGCCGGTGCAGGTCAAGTAGGATATCCGCAATACCGATATATGCAGCAATTATCGCTCAGTAGAGGAAGAGGAGCGGAATGATTTGGGCGCTGTCGTGGAGCCAATCGATGATTTCCACCAGCGGAAAAATCAGAAGAAAATAGCAAGCGCCCAAAAATGTTCGCTTCAGCACCGCCTGTGAGAAATCCATCCGGTCCGTCGGCGATGTCGTTACCTTGGTGGACAATTGCGGGAAAAACATTGGAACGCAGAGTGCGTAAGCCCTGTGTTGCGAACCGAACAGGTGCTCAAGATGTACAGCCTCGCGCCTGATTACAGGCTGAAAAGCGTCGTAGCCAAAGCAAACAGCACAACACCCAAAATGACCGATTCAAGCAGGAACCCGGCACCGGCCAGGCCAAGGCATGAGAACAAATAGAGCGGATTGCGGGTGTATCTGTACGGGCCGGACGTGACCAGTTCATCGTTCTTTTTCCCGCCAATATGCAAGGCGGCCCAACAACGACCGGCAATACACGCAAAAATGAGGACAACACCGAACTGCTCCATCGTATCGCCGACGACGAAATCATCAGCCCAGGCCGTCCGCGTGAAAACAATAGACAACAGCACGACAGGCGCGGAAAGCCAGAGAAACAGGATTCTCCCGGTCTGATCAACGAAAGGCGCTCGATTATCCATGTTGAAGTTTCCTCCCAGGAAACTCAAATGGCATGATGAACCAGAGATATGGCTCGATGAAGGACCAAACAGCGACTGGCTGCCCGATGTCTTGCAAGATCAAAACGCCTTTTTTGGAACTGTTTCCTGTCCCGGGCGCCAAGCACATTGTTCCCGTGACACATTTGTCAATCAGCCAGTTTTATTGATTCCCCATTCAAACGGCATTTTTGCATGGAAAGCCATGCAGATAGAGCATATCTCCCATGCTTATATTGCGCTGCACAAATTGCGCTGCATCTCCTATATTGAAGTCAAGTTGATAACGCACACGGCGATGCCGACGAAGAGAGGTTTGAAAACATGAACATGATGCTTACATATAGCAAATGGCGTGCATACAATCGGACACGCGATGCACTTCAGCGTCTCGGTGACCGCGAGCTTTCGGATCTTGGGATCAAGCGCGGCGAGATTGAAGAAATCGCACGCCGGTCGTTGTAAACAAAAGAACATACGGTTTCGCCGGAACATACTCCTCCTCCCAATGTTCCGACGGATTGACTGGCAGCACTCCTCCTCCCAGCTGTCAGTCTCGTAAAATGGCGCTCGCTGGACCTCCTCCCCCAGCGGGCGCTATTTTTTTGCCTCTAATCCGGCAACCGCCCAATTTCGACAATCAAGCTTAATGCTCTGCAAAAAAAAAGCATATCGCGTTTGCAGATATTGCACTGCACAATCCAAATTGCCGTTCCTATATTTGAATCAACAACAAAGCGCGGCGAAAACGCCGCCCCCCACATCGTGAAGGATAAGAAAATGGTATCTTTTGGTAAGTCATTCAGCAACTGGCGCAAGTATCGCAATACCTGCAACGAGTTGTATCGCATGTCGGATCGTGAATTGAACGATATCGGCATTGCACGTGGCGACATCCCATTCGTTGCACGCCGCGGAAACTAATACGCATATACAGTCACCGGATCAAACCTCCTCCTGAGAGCGTTTCTTGTTTATTCGGAGGCATGTGACCGAGGCGATTTTGGTTGCTGACAAGGCGGCTTGCACACCGTGGTGTCTTTCCACCACAAGTGCAAACCAACGCAGTCAGCGGGCAAAAACGCCCGGCCCATCCGGGTGGCGGACAATCGGTCCGTCGGCGTTGTTCGTCATCAAATGCCTCCGAATAGACAAGAAACGCTCTAAATCCGGGGAAATGGCCGACAGGTTCTCCTCCTCCCGAAAACCGCCGGCCTTCTGCAAAGCACCCACCTGATCTCCTCCCCCGGTGGGTGTTTTCGTATGTGGAACCTGCCTGGTGCCCGCCGAACAATGCGGTCCGTCCTGAACTGCACAATCTGCATGGCTGCCCTGACAAAACAGGGCTAACTCAGACGCAAAAACTGTCTACATACGGATCATCACAACCCCGAGGCAGGAGAAAGAAAATGAGCATCCTCAAAGATCTGAACGCATGGCGCAAATACCGCCGCACGGTCACTCAGCTGCACAACCTTCCGGACAATGTCCTGGACGATATCGGCTTAAACCGTCACTCGATCGACGCCTATGCACGCCAGGCGGCTGACCATTGAACAATACAACAAGCGGTCCTCATAGAGGGCGCTGAACAGGTTCCAGCAGCGTTTGAGATAAGCGCGGAACAGGTTCAGCGCCCTTCATCTTTTTGGCACCGCAAATGCCGCCTGACGGCGCTTCATTTGATTGGACGAACTCCACAGAAGTGCTAAAAACGCCGGCATGAACAAAGCAGACAAACCCCTTCACATTATTGGTGGTGGCCTAGCCGGATCCGAGGCAGCATGGCAGGCGGCCAATCTCGGTGTCCCGGTAGTCCTGCATGAAATGCGGCCGGTGCGCGGCACCGACGCGCACAAGACCGACGGCCTTGCCGAACTGGTATGCTCCAACTCCTTCCGATCCGACGATCACACGGCCAATGCCGTTGGTGTCCTGCACCAGGAAATGCGCCTCGCGGGATCTCTCATCATGGCATGCGCCGACCGGCATCAGGTGCCCGCAGGCAGCGCCCTGGCCGTTGACCGTGACGGTTTCTCCAATGCGGTGACGGAGGCGATCGAAAGGCATCCGCTGATCACCATCGACCGCCAGGAAATCACCGGACTGCCGGCGGCCGAATGGGCCCAGACCATTGTTGCAACCGGCCCTTTGACGGCACCCTTACTCGCCAGTGCCATTCAGGAGGCCACGGGCTCAGAAGCGCTTGCGTTTTTCGATGCGATTGCGCCGATCCTGCATCTCGACAGCATCGACATGGACACCTGCTGGTTTCAGTCACGCTACGACAAGGTGGGTCCGGGCGGCACCGGCAAGGACTACATCAACTGTCCGATGGATGAGGCGCAGTACAACGCCTTCATCGACGCGCTTATCGGCGGCGAAAAGACAGAATTCAAGGAATGGGAAGGCACCCCCTATTTCGACGGCTGCCTGCCGATCGAGATCATGGCCGAACGCGGGCGCGAGACACTGCGCCATGGACCGATGAAACCGATGGGCCTGACCAATGCACACAAACCTGATGTGAAACCCTACGCGGTCGTCCAGCTGCGCCAGGACAATGCGCTCGGCACGCTTTATAATATGGTCGGCTTCCAGACAAAGCTGAAATACGGCGTGCAGAAGGACATCTTCCAGATGATCCCGGGCCTGCAATGGGCTGAATTTGCCCGGCTCGGCGGCCTGCACCGCAACACCTATATCAATTCCCCGCAGTTGCTCGATTCATCCCTGCAGTTGAATTCGCGTCCCGGCCTGCGTTTCGCAGGCCAGATAACCGGCTGTGAAGGCTATGTGGAATCAGCCGCCATCGGCCTGTTGACCGGCCGTTTTGCATCTGCGGACATCCAGGATCATGAGCGCTCGCTGCCACCCCGGACCACTGCCTTCGGCGCCCTCTTGAGCCACATAACCGATGGTCACCTTTCCTATGACGATGAACCGGGAAAACGCTCGTTCCAGCCGATGAACGTCAATTTCGGACTTTTCCCGCCGGTAGAAATCGTCCGGCCCGAAGGCGTGAAACGCTTCAGGGGCAAAGAAAAGGCACTCGCCAAGAAACACGCGATCGCAGCGCGGGCGCTTGCCGATTGCAGCGGCTGGCTCGGGGTAGCCAATCACACCGCCGCCGCCGAATAGGAGACAATTCGTGTCTGAGCTATCATCGTCCTTCTTCCTGGCCACCCGTCACGGACCGGTTGCCCGGCTTTCCATGAACCGGCCCGAAAAAGCCAATGGCATGACGCCGGATTTCTGGACGGAACTGCCGCGGCTGCTCGCGGAACTGGAAACTGACGAATCTGTGCGAGCGGTCATACTGAGCGGCGAAGGCAGGCACTTTACCGGTGGGATGGATTTGGCTGCTTTCGGCTCAATAGCCGCCCTCTTCGAGCAGGAACCGGGCCGGGCTGCTTACGCCCTGCGTGACAAGATCATGCAGCTTCAGGATGCCTTCACGGCGATTGAATGCGCGCGCTTCCCCGTCATCGCGGCCATTCACGGTGCCTGCATCGGCGGCGGTATTGACATGATCTCCGCCTGCGACATGCGCCTTGCTACGAGCAATGCCTATTTTTCGATCGAAGAGATCAATATCGGCATGACCGCAGATGTCGGAACGCTGCAGCGCCTGCCGAAAATAATTGCCCCGGCGATTGTCGCAGAACTTGCCTATACCGGACGGCGCTTCAGCGCCGAAGACGCGCGCGGGTACGGACTGCTCAGCCAGCTGTGCGAGACGCGCGAGCAGCTGATGGCGGAAACGCTGGCGCTTGCGGAACAAATCTCCACGAAGTCTCCGCTCGCAATTGCCGGCGTCAAGCGGAACCTTTCCTATAGCCGCGATCATGGCGTCGCCGACGGCCTCGATTACATGGCAACCTGGAATGCCGGCATGCTGCGGGCCGAGGATCTGATGAACGCGGTACAGGCATCGATGGCAAAAAAGGAAGCGGTCTTTTCCGACCTGTTGTCCGAGAACTCCCTGGCAATCTGAAAGTCACCCACACGGTGTTCTTTGCTGGCGCTAAAGCCGCCCGCGGCTGACAGCACGCCAGTAGCGCCACTGCCGTCGCCATTGCGGTATTTGAATCGGCTCCTCCAGCAATGCCGCCCCGAATTTTTCAGCCCTGCTGAACACCTGCTCGGCCGTAGCCACAGGCAAAAAAGCTGCAAAGCTCTCGGCTGTGACAGCTTCGCTTTGCGAGCGGGCAACGGCAAGATGCTCGCGACCGAGCGCCACGAAGGCAGACAGCGCCTGGTCGATCGCTTCCGTCCTGTCACCGGCGAGAAAGCTTTCCCTGTCCAGGCCGCATGCGGTCAGAATATCGCCCGGAACATAAACCTGTCCCCGCGCCCGGTGAACTGGCAACCACAGCAATGTCCCGGCCACAAGTTGCGCCACACCTGCATGCCCGGCAATGTCTGCGGTCCCGCTTGCACGTTCCGGTGAAAGCACGTTGACACACAACTGAATGAGCGCTGAGGCCGTTTCACCCGCATAGCCCTCAAACGCGTTCCGGTCAGGCATCGGATCGTCGTAGAGATCGAACTGACGCGCGTCGATCATATTTTGGAACGGCTCCGGTCGAAGCGCATACCGTTCCACCGTTTCGAGCAGCGCCGCCGCAATGGGATTTGCAATGGCATCGCCATGCACCTTGCCGTCGAACAGATCACGCCACCATTGCAGTCGAACTTCGCCCATCATCGGCTCGGTAATATTTTCCCGCACCCGGGCGATCTCGAGATTGAAGGCATAAAGCGCCGAGCTGGCGCCCCTGGCGTGCTCGGGCGTCAGGAGCGCACACAGATAGCGGTCACGATCGCCGTCGCGCAGCGCCGAAAGGCAGACGTCGTAGATGGAAGCCTGAGCGCCAGCCACAGGCATTGCTCAGACGGCTATGAGCGCAGCAGCCACTGCGCGTGATTCAGCCAGCATGACGTTGTAAGTGCGCACGGCTGCACCGGTATTCATCGGATCGGAGATGATGTGCGCATCGCGCAGTCGCATTTTGAGCTCCGGCGGCAGCAGACGGATTTCCATGCCTGTACCAACGAGCAGGACGTCGATGTCCTTTGCTTCATCAAATACCCTGGAAAAGAGTGCCACATCGAGCGGGCTTTCTTCGCTGGCGTCCCAGCCATGGATGCCCGATGGCAGACAAAGCAGCGAACCGCGATGCGACATGTCGGCAAAGCGGAAGCCGCCGTCGCCATAGGCATCGATCGGCGCGCGGTCCGGGAAATGCGCGTCGCGTATCTCGATACCTTTACGCATCGCTCTGCTCCTACGCCGCGTCTGGTGCGGGCCCCTTGTCTGCTTTCCCGTCGCCGCTCTCTTTGTCATCCTTGCCGATCCCGGCCTGGAAACTCTCGCCCCGCAGTTTGAAGAGGATAAGAACCGGCGCCGCTATGAAGGTCGATGAGAAGGTACCGATCACAACGCCGAAGATCATCGCGAAGGTAAACGAGGCAATCACCTCCCCACCGAAGATATAAAGTGCAAACAGTGCCAACAGGGTTGTGACCGACGTCAGGACCGTACGGGACAGCATCTGGTTGACCGAAAGATCAAGCAGGTCAGGCAGTGACATCTTCTTGTATCGCCGCAGGTTTTCCCTGACACGGTCATAGACGACCACGGTGTCGTTGAGCGAGTAACCAATGATGGTCAGCACCGCCGCGATACTCGACAGGTTGAACTCGATTTGCGTCACCACGAACATGCCGATCGTCAGCACCACGTCGTTGACGGTGGCGATGATCGCACCGAGCGCAAACTGCCACTCGAAACGGAACCAGATATAGATCAGGATGGCGAAGAGCGACGCAAGAAGGGCAATAGCGCCGGCTTGCGCCAGCTCGCCCGAGATGACAGGACCGACAGAATCCACACTTTCAATGTTGTAATCTGTCTCAAGATCACCGCGAACCTTGGCCACAGCCGTCTGTTCTGCATTTTCGCCCCCTCCCTGCGGCTGCACTCTGATCTGCACAAATTCCGGTTTGCCGAATTCCTGAACTTGGATGCTTCCAAGATTGAGATTTGACAATCGGCCTCGGATATCACCAACATTGGCGGGTCCGGATTTCGATTTCGCCACAATGGACGAGCCACCGGTGAAATCGATGCCGTAGTTCATTCCGATTGTGCCGAAACCCACGAGCGAAGCCAGCGCGGCCGCGGCGGAAAGCGAGAACGCTGCCTTGCGAAGCCACATGAATTTGTAGTGAGCATTGTTGAAAAGATTGGTGAGCAGCCCCTTTGGGAGAACTTTCGGGCGGCGACGGCGAACCCATTCGGCAATCATCCAACGTGTTACTGTGAACGCTGTGAAGACCGTCGTCATGATGCCGATCGCCAGCGTTACGGCAAAACCGCGCACCGGACCCGAACCGAGATAAAACAGAATGACCGCCGCGATCAGCGTGGTGATGTTGGCATCAAGAATGGTGCTGAACGCACGCTGGAAACCCGCATCGATGGCTTGGATAAGAGACCGGCCGCCTCGCCGTTCCTCCCGGATACGCTCATAGATCAAAACGTTGGAGTCGACCGCCATACCGACAGTCAGAACAATGCCCGCTATGCCCGGGAGCGTGAGTGTCGCCCCGATTACCGTCAGCAGCGCGATGATCATCGTCACGTTGAAGATCAGCGCCAGATTGGCAATGATGCCGAGGAAGCCGTAGGCGACAAAAATAAAGATGATAACCAAGGCAGCGCCGATAAGTCCGGCGGTTTCACCTGCGGCAATCGAGTCGGCACCGAGGCTGGGGCCGACCGTCCGTTCTTCCATGACAAACAGTGTTGCCGGCAGTGCGCCGGCGCGCAGCAGCACTGCAAGATCGTTGGCTGTTTCAACAGAGAAGTTTCCGGAAATCTGACCGGAGCCACCCAAAATCGGCTCATTGATGACCGGAGCTGTGATGACGGCATCGTCAAGGACGACGGCGAACGGATAGCCAACATTCTGCTGGGTGATCTGACCGAAGCGCTGGGCGCCCGCCGTATCGAAACGGAACGTCACGATCGGTTCGTTGGTGCGCTGGTCGAACCCGGGTTGGGCATCCACCAGGCTGTCGCCGGAGATGATGGCCCGGCTCTTCAGCAGATAGGGAATAAGAGGATCTTCATCGTCGGTGGAATAAAAGATTTCGGACCCGACTGGCGGCCTCCCCCGCAGCGCATCTTCCGGCGACATTGTCCGGTCGACCAGATGGAAGGTCAGCTTGGCCGTTTGATTGAGTATATCCTTCAGGCGTTCCGGATCATCAAACCCCGGCACCTGCACGAGAATTCTGTCGGCACCTTGCCGCTGAATGACTGGCTCGGTTGTTCCGAGCTCGTCGACCCTTCGCCGCACCACCTCGATCGACTGCGAAACAGCCGAAGAAATGCGGTTGTCGATGCCCTCTTCGGTCAATGTCAGCCGCAACAGGCCCGGTTGCGGTTCATCGAGAACCGCTTCGCGTATCGCCCCACCGCTCAAAAGGCCGGCATTGACGAGCTGTGTCAGTTCTGCGAGCGCCTCTTTCGCCTTGTCGATATTGGCGTCATCGCGGATCCTGACCTGCGCCACCAGACCGGTACCGGATAGGCCGGTGTAACCGATGCCCTCGTCGCGCAGCAGTCGCCGCATATCGTCAACAACCGTTTCCAGACGTTCCTTCTCGATATCCGCGCGCTCGACACGCAAAAGGATATGAGAGCCACCCTGCAGGTCGAGACCGAGCGTAAGCTGCTCTTTCGGCATCCAGTCCGGAAGCGCCTCCAATTGCTGTTGCGACAGCAGATTGGGTGCGGCGAATATGACACTGGCAAAAATGGCAAGCCAGATCAGAGTGGTTTTCCAGCGGGAAAAATACAGCATTTTGTTCTCAGTTCATTGGGCAATCGGATTAGGCCGTTAAATCAGCATTTGGCGGCAATTCAAGGGCCGCCAACACCCCGGCCTACTTCTTTTGCGCCGTTTCTTTGACCGGCTCGCCCTTCACTTTTACTTCAGAAAGCAGGGCGCGCATGACCCGCACACGCAGGCCGTCGGCGATCTCCACCTCCACCTCGGCGTCGTCCACAACCTTGGTCACTTTTCCGGTAATGCCACCACCTGTTACGACCTGGTCGCCGCGGCGAATATTGTTCAGCATTTCCTTGCGCTTTTTCTGCTGCTGGCGCTGCGGCCGAATGATCAGGAAATACATAATCACGAAGATCAGAATGAACGGCATTATCGACACGAGTATGTCACCGCCGCCTCCACCTACGCCCTGGGCGTATGCCGGTGTTACAAACATAAAAAAGCTCCTTATGGGAATCAATCACCTAACGGACAACAAGGCGGCAACAACCGGCCCTCTGAAGTGCCAGATATAGTGTCGCGACCCGTATTGCAACTGCCGACACAATCAGGCGGCCCTTTTCGTATCCACGCCTTCGTGCTACCGCACATTGATTAGAAGGAAGTGTTATGAGCGATACGGTGCTGCAAAACCTGCTGAAGGAAATACAGCGGCTGACTTCGGCAGTAGAAGCGCTGTCCGGCCCCGAGCAGGCGGCCAACGACTTTGCCGCCGCAGATTGCTTTATCTGGGAACCCATGACGGGCTGCCTTCAGCCGGTCGCCAAACCCAATCGTATCGATATCGGCCTCATTCACGGCGTCGACCGCGTCCGTGACATCCTGCATGACAATACCCGGCGTTTTTCGGACGGGTTTCCCGCTAACAATGTGTTGCTGTGGGGAGCGCGCGGCATGGGAAAGTCTTCGCTGGTCAAGGCAACTCATGCGGCGATCACGACTGACGGCAAGGATGAGACGCATCCTCTGAAGCTTGTTGAAATTCACCGCGAGGATATCGATAGTCTTCCCCGTCTCATGGGTCTGCTGCGGGATCGGCAGGAGCGTTTCATCCTGTTTTGCGACGACCTGTCCTTCGATCATGACGATACCACCTATAAATCGCTGAAAGCGGCACTTGAAGGCGGCCTTGAAGGCCGGGCGGAAAATGTCGTCTTCTACGCCACCTCAAACCGCCGTCACCTGTTGCCGCGCGACATGATGGAAAATGAGCGATCAACGGCAATCAACCCTTCCGAAGCCGTCGAAGAAAAGGTTTCGCTCTCAGACCGTTTCGGTCTGTGGCTCGGCTTCCACAAATGCAGCCAGGATGAATATCTGGAAATGATCACTGCTTACGCAGAACATTTTGGACTGGATCTGCCGGAAGAGGAGCTTCGCGCACAAGCCCTTGAATGGGCCACCACACGCGGTGCCAGATCCGGACGCGTCGCCTGGCAGTTCATCCAGGATCTCGGCGGGCGCATGGGCAAGCGGTTCTCAGACAATTGAACGATACATTGCCGAAAAACAAAAAAACGGACCCGAACGGAACGCACGGGCCCGGCATATTTTTGCCTGAGAGCGGAGGCCTTTATTCGAGATAAGTCAACGGATCGACCGGTTTGGCGTCTTTCCGGATCTCGAAGTGCAGCTTTGGACGGTTTGCCTGTCCGCTCATGCCCGACAGTGCAACAACCTGGCCACGGTTGACATTGTCGCCGCGCTCGACGATGAGCTCGCTGGCATGTCCATATACACTGACCAGACCGTTGCCATGACGAACCAGGACTGTGTTGCCGTATTCTTTCAAACCGCTGCCGGCATAGATGACAATGCCATTTTCAGCGGCCTTGACCGGCGTTCCCTTCGGCATGGAAATATCGATGCCGTCATTGCGGGAACCGTTGTCACTGGCGCCAAACGACGTCATGACCTGGCCACGGGCCGGCCACCGGAGTTTTCCAATTCCTGTGGATTTTGGCGTTTTGACATTCGTGCCACCCGAGCGGGCTGCCTGTTTTGTTGTTTTCGGTTCTGAATAGCCCGAGGCCCGCGTCGATGCCGTCGATTTCGAACCTGTTTTGGTCGGAACACTTGCGGTCTGGACGTTGTCGAGAGCACCATTGGCATTCGGAACGCGCAGTTTCTGCCCTATGCGGATATTCGACTTCTTCAACCCGTTCGCCGCCTTCAGCGATGAAACCGAAATGCCCGCCCGAGAAGCAATGCGGATAATCGTGTCACCGGATTGAACTGTGTAAATGGAGCCGGCATTGACGACCTGCGCCAAGGCTGCCTGCTGGTTCTGGGAGAGGTGCTGCACTGGCAATCCTGTCTTGCTCTTGTTTTGTGCGGACGGGGTCGGGGTGTTCGGCAGAACGGCCACTTGCCGGATCGGCGATCGCTGCGGAACCGGCACTTTTCCCCTGCGGGCTTCGCCCTGATATCCGGTGCTGGCACGTGCAGCACGCGTCTTCGGATTATTGTCCGGCGCTGAAACCGGAACCTTGCGTGAATAGACATAGGTCGGGATGATCACGACCTGACCTGCACCGACCCTGGATGGATCGGCAATATTGCTGGCCTTCATGATCTCCTTGGCCGGCACACCGTAGCGGCGTGAAAGATTATACAGTGTTTCGTTCCGGCCAACCGTGACGCGCGTCCCGCCGGCCGTCGTCCAGCCAACGCGGGAGGATGCGGATCTGCGCGCCGGTGAAGGCGTCGGTGTTGCCCCGGTGATTACCGGGTCAGTTGACGAATAGGAAACAGTGCGGACCTGCGTTCGTTGCGCGGAATATGGCGTCGGAACCTTTGTTCCCGGTACCGGAGCGAGCGCGATGTTTGTGACCGGCGTGTCGTTTGTCGGCGCCCGACGCAAGGGCCGTCGCTCAACCGCAGTCTGGTATGTCGAAGGACCGACTGAGGGCTGTGCGAGGGCCACCGGCCGCTGATATCCCGAATTGTCCATGGGAATGGCGCCTGTATAGGTCGTATCGACCACAGGTGCGGGTCTGCTGCGCGCGCTCATATCTCCAGGATAAGGCTGCGCAAGGGCCGGACCGCTTGAAACAGGGGTCACAGACTGCGGCGCCAGTGCGCTGGCCTGGCGCGAAGAACTGCTGACGGGCTCCGGAACGGCGCTGGTGAACAGCCCCTCATCAAATCGGGAAACTCCGGAACTGCAACCTGCCGCAAGACTTGCCAGACAGACCGCACTCGCCAGCTTGGCAGCGGTTTTAGAGTTGATAGCAGATAGTCTAAAACGCATCATACGAGCTCACATACGCAATACAAGATGAGTCCATATAACCGTGTTAAGGTTACTGGCGGGTTAAACGTTGAACTTAATGTGGAAAAGTGTGCTGAAACAGGATATTGCCGTCGATATGGCTGGTCGGCGAATTCTTTGACTCTGACCGCTACAAGACCATGGCACTGCCGGCAATGAGCGGCTGAAAACGCACCGGAAAGAGATCCTCTCGCTCGAACCGGCTGCCGATTTTGGTCAACCGCACGAGCATTTGAGGCTCTTCCGCCTCGCCGATTGCTGTAATCATTTTTCCGCCGGAAACCAGGCGTTCCGCAAAGGTACGCGGCATTTCCTGGAAAGCGGCCGTCACCAGTATTCGATCAAATGTGCCGTCCTGCAAAGACAGCCCCTGCCCGTCTCCGGCGTTGACCACAATATTCGAAATGCCCAGATGGGAGAAACGCTGCGTTGCAAGTTTGGACAGTGTTTTGTAGCGGTCGACAGTAACAACACGCTCGACGATCCGCGACATCACAGCGGCGGAAAACCCGGAACCGGTGCCAATTTCGAGTACCCTTTGCCCCGGTTGGAGCATCAGCAGATGCAGCATCCGCAGGCACAAATCCGCACCTTCCATGTACTCGCCGCAATCGATCGGAATTGTGCGACGTGAATAGGCTGCATCCAGATAGGTCGGCGGCGTGAACAGGCTTCGTGGCGTTTTCTCTACCGCCATCAGCAGTTGCTTGTCTGAAACTCCCGCTGTTCGCAGCCGGAGGACCAGCGCGGCAAAACCCTCTTTCTCGTTGTAACCGCTGTTCAACCAAGAGCCTCCGCGACACGCTGCTGGATCGAATAGTCCGTCATGTCCAGTTTGAGGGGCGTAACCGAAACCTTGTTCGAGGCAAGCGCCGACAGGTCGGCGCCTTCGACATGTTCCGGCGCCTTGTAGGAAAACCGCAGCCAGTAATAAGGAAATCCGCGCCCGTCCTCGCGCTTGTCCAGATCGATCCCGTGCACAACCTTGCCCTGGGACGTCACTACAACGCCCTGCGTCTCATCGGGGCCGCAATAGGGAAAGTTTACATTGAGGAAAGACCCGCCCGGCAGGTCGATCTTGATGAGCTTGCTCAACAGTTCCGGCGCCAGCGTTTCCGTTGTTTCCCATGGAACCACACGACCATCAGACCAGTTGTAGCCTTGGCTGATGGCTATCGAGCGGATGCCGAGCAACGTTCCTTCGATGGCACCGGCTACGGTGCCCGAATAGGTTATGCCGTCGGCGATATTCACTCCGGCATTGACACCAGACAGCACAAGGTCCGGAGGATTGTCCAGGACATCCCTGACGGCCATGATCACACAGTCCGTCGGCGTTCCGCGCAAAGCAAAATGCCTGTCCGCGACCTGTCGCAGCCGCAGCGGTTCGGAAAGGGTCAGGGAATGGGCAAGGCCGCTCTGATCGGTTTCAGGCGCCACGACCCAGATGTCGTCTGACAGGGTGCGGGCAATGCGCTCAAGGACGGCCAGACCTTCGGCGTTTATTCCGTCGTCATTGGTCAGCAATATGCGCATCGTAAACCCGTCTTTCCTTTGGCAAGCCGCTACACAATCCGCTCAATGCGCTTCAAACCGCCCATATAGGGCAGCAGTGCACCGGGAACCGTGACAGACCCGTCCTCATTCAGATAATTTTCCATGACCGCAATAAGCGCACGGCCGACCGCGACGCCCGATCCGTTCAGCGTATGGACGAAATGCACACCTTTTTCACCGGTATTGCGATATCGGGCGTTCATGCGGCGGGCCTGAAAGTCACCACATACGGAGCACGAGGAAATCTCACGGTAAGTGTTCTGCCCCGGCAGCCACGCTTCGAGATCGTAAGTCTTGCGGGCTCCAAATCCCATATCGCCCGTACACAGTTTCATGACGCGGTAATGCAGGCCGAGGCGCTTCAGCACTTCTTCGGCGCAGGCAGTCATCCGTTCGAGTTCATTCAAGGAACTGTCCTGATCCGTTATCGAAACAAGCTCGACTTTGTTGAACTGGTGCTGGCGCAGCATTCCGCGCGTATCACGACCGGCGGAACCGGCCTCGGATCTGAAACACGGCGTCAGCGCAGTAAAACGCAACGGCAAACTGTCGTGGTCCAGGATTTCTTCGCGAACAAGGTTCGTCAGCGGCACCTCGGCGGTAGGTACCATCCAGCGATCATCTGTTGTGCGGAAAAGATCCTCTGCAAATTTTGGCAGTTGTCCAGTTCCATAGACCGCTTCGCTTCTGACAAGCAGCGGCGGCACGACTTCCGTGTATCCGTGCTCGACCGTGTGGAGATCCAGCATGAACTGCCCCAGCGCACGCTCAAGCCGCGCCAGCTGACCGCGCAGCACCACAAATCGGCTGCCGGCTATCCGCGAAGCCGCCTCGAAATCCATCAGCCCGAGCGCTTCGCCAATGTCGAAATGCTCCTGCGGCTGGTGGTTCCAGCCCGGCTTGGTGCCTTCCAGCCTGACCAGTTCGTTTTCATTCTCGTCAGCACCGGCAGGGACATCGTCCAGCGGAACATTCGGGATTGCGGCTAGCGCCTGATCCAGTTGCTCGTCCAGCGCTCTCACCGTTTCTTCGGAAGCCTGGAGCGCGCCCTTCAGTTCCGCTACCTCGGCCTTGAGACTTTCAGCCGTCTCCAGGTCCTTGCGCCCCATGGCCGCACCGATTTCCTTGGAAGCGGCATTCCGTCGCGACTGCATTTCCTGCAGACTTTGAACGTGTTGACGCCGATCCTCGTCAAGTTTGATCAGCTCCGCCGCAGCCGCTCCCGCACCGCGTTTGGCAAGCGCCGCGTCGAGTGCCGCGGCATTTTCCCGTATCCATTTGATATCAAGCATATTCGTTGCCCAAATTTAGAGGCGGATGATTTTCGATTGCAGATATTACCGGTCTGATATCCACCGGCATCCTGACATTACGGGGAGGACGTTTCCGACAATGCGCTATCTTCATCTTCCGACGATCTATCATCGTCATCAGATGTCTGGCTTTCGGCGCGCCTTTTTTCCACGAGTCGGGCTGCATAGATGGCAATCTCGTAGAGAAGGATGGTCGGAAGTGCAAGGCCGATCTGGCTGGCTGGATCCGGCGGCGTAAGGATTGCGGCAGCTATGAAGGCTGCGACAATTGCGTATTTGCGTTTCGATGCAAGCCCGTCGGCGGTGATTATTCCCACACGGGCCAGCAACGTCGTTACGACCGGCAACTGAAAAACCAGACCGAAAGCAAAGATCAGCGTCATGATAAGATCGAGATATTCCGATACTTTCGGCAACAGCTCGATCGCAACCTTGCCGCCTCCGGCCGGCTGCTCCATCGCGAGGAAGAACCACAAAACCATCGGCGTAAAGAAGAGATACACAAGCGCACCGCCCAAAAGGAACAGCAGTGGCGAAGCGATCAGGAAAGGCAGAAACGCCGAGCGTTCGTTCTTATAAAGCCCCGGTGCGACGAATTTGTAGATTTGCGCGGCGATCAACGGGAACGCGATGATCAGGCCGCCAAACATGGCAATCTTGATCTGCGTGAAGAAAAACTCCTGCGGGGCCGTATAGATCAGCTCGATCTGGCGGCCTTCCAGCCCGGCCCATTCCACGGCCCAGGAAAACGGCACGACAAGCAGGTTGAACAACTGCTTTGCGAAGAAAAAGCAGACCAGGAACGCGACAAAAAACCCGCCGACTGCCCATAGCAGGCGCGAGCGCAGCTCAATCAGATGGGCCAGCAGCGGCTGGGCCGTATCGTCGAGTTCTTCTGTCGTCACGCAGAATCTCCGCTGGTTTTTATTGTTTTGGGCGTCGCGGATTTGGTTTTGGCAGCGCTAGCGCGGGGCGTCTTCTTTGTCGCCGCGGGTTTTTTCGCAGCAGCTGTTGCCTTCGCGGCGCCATTGGCTTTGGCGGCGGCGGTCTTTCCTGCTGCACCCTTGGAGGCAGTGCGGCGCGGCGCAGGTTTTTTCGCGGCTGCAGAGCCTGCAGCTTTATCGGTAGACGATTTGGCGGTTGCCTTGGCAGCGGGTTTGGCGGTTTTGGCAGCGGTTGATTTTTTAGCCGTGGCGTCCTGAACGGCCGGCTTGGCGGGCTCGCTCATAACCTTGTCGAGATCGGACTTGATGTCCTTGCCGGCATCCTTGATGGGATCAACCACATCCTTGAGTATATTTGTCGGATTGAGTTTCCTGGCTTCGTCGAGGACATCCTTGACGTCTCCAAGTTCGGCTTCTTTCAATGCTTCATCGAACTGGTTGCGAAACTCGCCGGCCATGGAACGCAGCTTGCGTGTCGTGCGCCCGAACGCGCGCAGCATCGCCGGCAGGTCCTTTGGCCCGACGACAATGATCAGCACAAGCGCAACGACCAGAAGTTCCGGCCAGCCTAGATCCAACATAGATGTGCCTCCCCGCAGCGCCTGCCGCGGTCAACATTCATGTAATGAAAGCAGATAATACTGCGGCTGCAACCCGGTCAGCTTTTTTCCGTCTTTTCATCTGCCTTGTGTTCAACCGTTTTGGCGGTATCGGCGTCGTCGGCGTCGTCGTCTTCACCCATTCCTTTCCGGAAATTTTTGATGCCCTTCGCAACGTCACCCATAAGTTCCGGAATCTTACCACGGCCAAACAGCAACAGCACGACGACCAATACGATCAACCAGTGCCAAATGCTAAAACTACCCATACCTGCTTCTCCCTGAGGATATATTCACTCTGATGTAGGTCGTTTCTACCTACTTTCAAACATCATTATGTCATGCTCGTTAACGCAAAGCATCACGTCGCGCAATCCTGACTTCAGTAGACCTGCCCGAATGCGCGCCTGAATGACCTGTTCCGTACCCGGCACAGCGAGGCCAAGCTGCTCGACAACACCTAAAAAGCGCCTGAAAACAACGCGCGCCGGAATATCGCCTCCACTTTCCCTGACTTCAACGCTTGGCAACCGGATTGCAACGGTTTTTTGCTCGCCTTCATCTGCACGATCAGCCTTGAATTTGCCAAGCGGCGTATCGATTTGTCCCGATTTCACAACGCCGTCAAAGACATTGAGTTCCGAAAAGAATGCGGCCGTGAAAAGATCGACCGGACGATAATAAAGATCTTCGGCCGTGCCGACCTGAACCAGCCGGCCTTCCTTGAGCAGCGCTATGCGGTCGGCGATACGCATCGCCTCTTCGGCGTCATGGGTCACCATCAGAGCGGTTGCCCGCGTTTCACGCAGGATTGCCAGCGTTTCGTCCCGTACAGTGTCCTTCAGTCGAGAATCCAGGCCGGAAAACGGTTCGTCCATCAGCAACACGGACGGTCGTGGCGACAGCGCCCGTGCAAGCGCAACCCGCTGCTGTTCTCCGCCAGACAATGCATGGGGAAATTGGTCGGCGTATTGAGTAAGTCCAACCCGCTCGAGCGCAACACTGGCCTCATTTTTGGATTCAGCTTCCGACAGCGCGTTGAGTCCGAACCGGACATTGTCGAACACGCTCATATGCGGGAACAGTGCGAAGTCCTGGAACATCAGGCCGACACCGCGCCGCTCCGGCGGCACAAATACGTCCGGACCCGATATCTCCTGTTGATTCAGCAGGATGCGCCCCTGTCTTGGAACTTCCAACCCTGCTGCAAGGCGCAACAGCGTGGTTTTACCTGAGCCTGACGGGCCCAGCAGACACAACACTTCACCCGGTTCGGCATGCAAAGACACACCGTCGAGCGTAAACTGACCCTGATAATCGTGCCTGATATCTTCGAAAACCAGTTCGGCTGCGAAGGTCACGCCGGCGCTGGTTTGCGGGCGGTTTTGTGCTGAGGCTGGAGTCACCGGTTGCTTTCTGTTGTGCTCTTATTCCGGCCTACTACTCGTCTTCTTCACCCATCGGTGTCAAGAGCCCGAGCTCTTCCAGATCCATTTGCGTGATCGGATCTTCGTCCTCTGCAAGATCGTCATTGGCCGGCGGAACCGGCACCTGGAAATTGGACGGAATACGCGACGACAGCAGTCCTGCCCCCTTTAGCTCTTCCATGCCCGGCAGGTCGCGCAGTTCTTCCAGTCCGAAATGATCGAGGAAATCCAGCGTGGTACCATAGGTCACCGGTCGGCCGGGTGTACGCCGGCGCCCGCGCATTTTGATCCAGCCGGATTCCAACAGCATGTCAAGCGTACCACGCGAAGTAGCAACGCCTCTGATCTCTTCGATTTCGGCACGGGTGACCGGTTGGTGGTAGGCAATAATGGCCAGAACCTCGAGCGCCGCACGTGACAATTTGCGCACATCCGTCTGATCCCGATGGATCAGGAACGAGAGATCGGCAGCTGTCCGGAACGCCCAATTGTCGTCGATCCGCAACAGATTGACACCGCGCAGGCTGTAAAAACCAGCAAGTCGCTTCATGACGGCACGCACATCAGTGCCCTCCGGAAGCTTCTCAGCGATCACACGCTCCGGCACCGGCTCCGCCGAGGCAAACACCAGCGCTTCGGCTATGCGCTCAGCCTCGTGCAGCGCCTGCTCGGCGTCATCCCGGCTTTGATCGCTTTCAGCAATATCCGCCGAATTCTTGTCAAAGGGCACGATTTGCGCCTGAGTTCCTTCAGACATTTTGCGCCTTCTCCTCTGTGTCGTCAGTGTCGGAAATCTCTTGTCCGCTCCGCAGATAGAGTGGCGCGAATGGCAGTTCCTGCCTGATTTCCAGCCGCCCTTCTCTCACCATCTCCAGAGTGGCTGCAAACGAGCTGGCTATGGCCGTCGCCCGTTCTTCAGGATCGCTAAGATAACGAACCAGAAAATGGTCAAGAGAAGTCCATTCCTGCAAGTCTCCGATCATTCGCTGCAGGATGACCCTCGCGTCACCAAGCGACCAGACCCTGCGCCGCGGGATGGTGACCTGTGTAACCGATTGCCGCTGCCGCAGGCCGGCATAGGAACTGAGCAGATCATACAGCGTCGCTTCGAATTCTGAGTTTCTCTCTATGATCACCGGTTCCGGATCACCGCGAACAAACACCTCGCGACCGATCCTGTTGCGGTTGACCAGCCGTGTGGCCACATCCCGCATGGCTTCGAGCCGCTTCAGACGGAAGGCGAGCTGCGCGGCCAGTTCTTCCCCCGTAGGCTCGTCATCGTTTTTTCGCGGAATTAGAAGTTTCGATTTCAGGAAAGCTAGCCAGGCAGCCATGACCAGATAATCCGCCGCCAGCTCCAGCCGCAGCCGCCGCGCACTGTCGACAAATTCGAGATATTGCTCTGCCAGCGCCAGGACCGATATCCGCGCCAGGTCGACTTTCTGGGTGCGGGCCAGATGCAATAGCAGATCCAAGGGCCCCTCAAACCCGTCAATGTCGACAACCAGGGCAGGTTCGCTGAGACCACGGTCCGTCGTTTCCGCGTTTTCCCACAGCTTGTCCATCGGAGATTTCTCTCCGTTGGACTTTTGCTGTTCCGGCAACGCATTTACCATGGCATGCGACCCTTTCGGTCTTCAGACAAGCGACATGTTTCCGGCAACAAGGCCGTCAAACTCTGCGCGCAATGTATTTTCGTTTTCACCGTCGGCACCGTCGAACAAAGACATGACCTGTTCGGCACGCTGTAGCGCGGCGCCTCGCAGCACCGGAGTATGTGCGCTGATTTCGGTCATTTCCCCCAAAACGCCGTTGCAATGGAGAATTACATCGCATCCCGCCCTGAATATAGCATCGGCCTTTGACGCGAAATCCCCAGATAGTGCTTTCATCGATACATCATCCGACATCAGCAGGCCGTTAAATCCGATCTTTTTTCTGATGATCTCGGCAATTATCTTTGACGAAGACGTTGCCGGGTGATCAGGATCGATGGCGGTGAACACGATATGCGCGGTCATGGCCATCGGGGCATCGGCCAGTGCCGCGAATGGCACAAAGTCGCAAGCTGCCAGCTGATCCAGTGTCGCATCGACAACCGGCAGGCTCAAATGACTGTCGACCATTGCACGTCCGTGCCCCGGCAGGTGTTTTATGACCGGTTGAACACCGCCCGCAATGAGGCCGTCCATCGCCGCCCGGCCAAGCCGGACAACCGCCTGCGGATCGTTAGAAAATGCCCTGTTGCCAATCACGTCATGGCCACCCTCAACCGGAACATCGAGCACCGGGAGGCAATCCACATTGATGCCAAATGCGGAAAGATCAAAAGCATGCAACCGCCCCATCAGCCAGGCGGCACGCAGACCGTCGCGTGGATCTTTCCGGTAGACTTCACCTATGACGGACGCCGATGGATAGGAAGGGGTAATAGGCGGCCTGATCCGCTGGACCCGTCCGCCTTCCTGATCGATGAGGACCGGCGCATCCGGCCGGTTCACGCAATTGCGTAAATCCGCCACCAAATCACTGATCTGATTTCGTTCCGAAATATTGCGCGCGAATAGGATGAAACCCCAAGGGCGTTCGACCGCGTAAAAGGCCCGCTCCTCATCCGTTAGCTCTAATCCGCCGCATCCAAGGATCATCGCTTTTGATTCGGTCATTGGCGAATCATACACCGCTGTTTCCTAAAGGATAGCCCACTACACATGTAGCGGCACTCGGCCGGACAACCCACCCGGTCGAAGCTCGATCCTAACGGGCGACGAAACAGCTGCCACCGGCTGATTTGTAGCGAGCGCAAAGACTGTTGGCGCTGTCCTTCGATCCTGCCGGAATACGCACCCGGAAGAACACGCCGCGGTTCGGTATGTCGGCGCGTTGAAAGTCAACGCCCTTGCCACCGATGATCGATGCATAGCGCTGCGACAGGTTCTCATAGGAGGCACGCGCTGCGGCTTCAGATGGCTGCGAAGAGATCTGCATCATATAGCCACCGGGATTGGCAGTCTGTGTGCTGCCCGCCAGATTGCCACGTTCGGTAACCGCCTCCACGATATTGACCGGCTGCTCGGCCGGGCGGGTGGACGGAACCGGAGCCGCGGCCGCAGCCCGCAGGTCACCTGAATTTGTCTGTGCCGAAGCAACTTCGGTAGTCGATTGGGTGCCGGTCGCTGCCTGAGCGGCCGTCACAGGTCTTGCTTCAGGCAAGGGCAGAGCACCGGAATTTCGTAGATTTTCGTCGATCGGCGGCAAGGCGGCAGTTTGCGCCGTCCTCGATTCACTGCTGCTCGCAGCAGAGCCGGCCGGCTTGGGCACAATTTCAACGACAGGAAGCGTCCCGGATGCAGTCGCCACTTCAACCGGATCGGTCGTCGCTGCTGGAGCGGCATTTGTTGACGTCGCAGTTCCCACCGTCGCGGTGGTGCCGGTCGTGAGTGCCGTATTCGAAACCTCGACAGTATTCGACGGCTTCAGATTGGTCGGTCCCGGAGCTGGCCCCGACGAAACCGGTTCTTCGCGGGCAACAATCGTGCCGTCAGGTTTGACAACCAGTGTTCGCACCTTTCGCGGTGCGATGCCGCTTGCACCTGCATCCGCTGAGGGATCGGGATCCAGCGTATTGGTCTCAGCGAGCCTGTCCTCGGACTTTGCTGTCGGGTCTGCAGCGGTTGTCCGGCCTTCAAGCGGCAGCGTGTCCGGATCGAGCGTTCGCTGAACGACGTCGATCGGCTCTTCAGTTGTTGTAACGAGAACCTGATCCTGTCCCCCGGACGTGTCATTCCCGGAAATTTCGTCAAAAACAGCAAGGTCTTCATTTGGCACGGTTTTGCCGCCTGGGTCCTCAGGCCTGACCTTAACGGGATCATTGTTGGCAGCAATGATAAGCGGGCCATCCGAAGAACCGCCGCCAAGGCTGCTGTTCCACAGGTAAAATCCGGCTCCACTGATGACCGCTATTCCAAGAACCACGGCCGCTGCGACCAGGCCCCTGCGGCCGGACCGTTCATTGTCACCATTGTCGAGATCGGCAAAATTCGGAGGCACAAGGTCTTCCGGTGCGAAGTCATCATCACCCGGAAAAATATCCTCGTCATAGTCGTCCGGATAACCTTCCATACCGGGCTCGTCATCATATTGTGCCTGGGTGAATTGGGTTGCCGGATCCGCATAACCGGCCGGTGCCGCGTTGATGGCGGTCGGCTCCAGGTTCGGATCGCCTGCGTCCAAATCAGCCTGCGCGTAGGTTCCAGCCTGTTGCGGAATTTCGACCGGTTCTTCCACAGGGTCGGGTGCCGTCAGCACGTCGAGTTCATCTTCAAGCGGCAATCCGAAAGGGTTGTCCTTCGGACGCAGCGTCGGGGCGGCTTCCGTTTCGTATTCCGGCACGTCCAGATCGGCCATGGTTTCCGGAAGCGTATCAGACTCCGCAATGTCAGACGGATCGAACGGAATTTCCGTTGCCGCCGGTATGCTATCCGCTGCCTCGGCCTCAACCTCAGCCATCTCGGCGAGCAGCATTTCTGTCAGGTCGCTTCCGCCGTCACCCAGTTCGTCCTCAAGCGGTTTTGCCGCTTCAATGTCCCGTTGAAGTTTGTCGTAGGCTTCTTTCAGCTCATCGCTTTCAGACAGCGCATCGATCGGCTCTGCCGATGCGGCCGGCATCCGAACCGGCTCTTCAACCTGAACAGGCTCTTCAACTGGAGCCGTTGCCTCGACCACTTCTGGCTCAGGCTGCACCTGCACCTCCGGCTCGGCTTCAACAACAGGTTCGGGCTTGGGGCGACTGCCCTCAAGCGCGGAAAATGCTGCCTGCAATTCGGCTTCAAGGCTGTTCATTTGCGTCGCCTTATCCGGCATCGCATGCGGCCAGGCGCCGTCGGATGTGCGGTCAGCGGGCTCCTGAGCAGGTTTTTCAGGCTCCTCGGCCTGAACCGGTACAATCTGCTCATTGGCGATTTTTGACGCAGTCGCCTGGATCTCCTGCTGCACGTGCTCCACTGTAGGCTCACTGGCTGCAATAACGGGTTCTGCGCCGACCTGTTCGACGTCGTCACCGACGTCGATCTGCAACTCGCGCATCAATTCAGCTTCCAGATCAAAGCCGGATTCCGCCCGTCCGGATTCCGCTTCGTTGTCGGCTGCATTGTTCCCTTCGTCTTCAAATCCCACGATACGCGCCAACTCGGCCAGCGGATCGTCGTGTTTTTGATCCGTGTCCGCCGGATGGCGTGTTTCAGAAATTCGGTTGTCGGCCATACTGTTCACTCGCGTGCATTGAGCATTTTTTCATGCCAGTACAATGTGGGCAAAAGGTGACGCTCAACGCATCTCCATCGGAGCATTGGTTCCTGTAATTGACAGCCCAGACTTTAACACTGCGGCGACGGCTTTCACCAGTCCCAACCGGGCCATGCTCAAATTTGGTTTCTTAACGTTAATAAACCGCAGTTCCGGATTATCCTTGCCCTTATTCCAGTGAACATGAAACGCGCTCGCCACATCATACAGATAGAACGCTATCTTGTGTGGCTCATAAGCCACAGCTGCACTTTCCACGATCCGGGGAAATTCCGCAAGTTTTGCAACCAGATGAATCTCGCTTTCGTCGCTTATCAGGTCAGCGATGGCAGCCGGATAGTCGACACTATCAAGGTCAATTTCCTCAAATGCTTCAACGGCCTGGCGGAATACCGAATGGCAGCGCGCATGCGCATATTGCACATAAAACACCGGATTGTCCTTCGACTGTTCAGTCACTTTGGCAAAATCAAAATCCAGCGGCTCCGAGCTTTTTCGATAAAGCATCATGAAACGAACCGAATCACGCCCCACTTCATCGACCACATCACGCAGTGTGACGAAGTCGCCCGAACGCTTGGACATACGCACCGGTTCGCCGTCCCGATAGAGTTTTACAAGCTGGCACAAAAGCACCGTCAGTTTTGACTTGCCTTCGGACACGGCCTTGGCGACCGCCTCCATCCGTTTCACGTAGCCGCCGTGGTCAGCGCCCAGAACATAGATCATCTCTTCGAAGCCACGTTCAAATTTGTCGTGAAAATACGCAACGTCTGCCGCAAAATAGGTATAAGAGCCATCTGACTTGATCAGCGGCCGGTCGATATCGTCGCCGACATCGGTGGATTTAAACAGCGTTTGCTCCCGGTCTTCCCACTCTTCCAGCTTTTTGCCTTTCGGGGGCGGCAGTTTTCCTTTGTACACGTAGCCCTTGAAGGTCAGATCGTTGATCGCTTCGCGGATTGCCCTGGCTCGCTCGCCATGCAGTTCCCGCTCCGAATAGAAAACGTCATGCACCACATTGAGGGCCGCAAGATCCTCCCGGATCATCCGCATCATCGCTTCGATCGAACGGTCCTTGACGATTGGCATCCACTCGGTTTCCGGCATGCCACGCAATTTGGAACCGAAATCATCAGCAAGTGCCGTGCCCACCGGAACCAGATAATCGCCCGGATAGAGCCCTGCCGGAATCTCCGCGATCTCCTCGCCGAGTGCCTGGCGATAACGCAGAAACACCGAACGCGCCAGGATATCGATCTGTGCCCCGGCATCGTTGATATAATACTCCTTGGTCACATCGAAGCCGACGAATTCAAGAAGGTTGGCAAGTGAATCACCGACGACCGCGCCCCGGCAGTGCCCGACATGCATGGGTCCCGTCGGATTGGCCGAAACATATTCGACGTTGATCTTGTGGCCGGCGCCGAGGTTACTGCGGCCGTATGTCTCCCCGGCGCCAATCATGTCGGCAAGAATGCCTTGCCAGTAGGCGGCGGACAGCTTCATGTTGATGAAACCGGGCCCGGCAACCGAAATGCGCTCAATATCGGCGTCTTTCTCCAGAACGCGGGAGATTTCGTCGGCAAGCTCCCGCGGGTTCGTACCGAGAGGCTTGGCAAGAACCATCGCAGCATTTGTTGCCACATCCCCGTGACTGGGGTCCCGCGGAGGCTCCACCGCGACTCGATCGAGGCTGATCGCGCCCTTTTTTTCCTGGATTCGCTCCAGGGCTTCAAGTGCGTTTAGAACGCGCCCTTCAAAGTCTTTGAAAAGATTCATTTATTCCATCCGGGAAACACCAGGTCGGGGTTTGTGTACCACACGGAACCGGCAAGAGTTGGCCGGTGACTATCGCAATTCGGGTGTATGGTCAAACAATGCGCGGTGTTGTTTTATGGCAAATGTGTCGGTCATGCCCGCCAGATAGTCGGCGACCCGGCGGGCTGTGCCGCCACGATCGAGACCGTCCACACCTTCGATCCAGTGCCCGCCCATCAAGTGAGGGTCACTCACATAGGCATCGAACAGATCGCGCACGATACCGGCTGCCTGATCGCGCACCCGCATTACCTCCGGATGCCGATACATGTTGGTGTAGAGAAACGATTTTATGCTCTTGTCGGCATCCCGTAGCGCCGGTGAGAATTGCGCAATGGCCGTGCCCGCTGCCCTTACATCGTAGGGACTTTGCGGTTTCAGGCGTAACAGGTTCTTTTGCGCAACGGCTATCACATCTTCAACCATAAGCGTGATCTGCCGGCGCATGATCTCGTGGATCATGCGACTTTCCTCCAGATTGGGATAGCGTTGATGCGCATCACGCAACAGATCCCGCAGGAACGGAACATCCTCCAGCATTTTCAAACTGAGCAAGCTGCCCCGCAGGCCGTCATCTATGTCATGAGTGTTGTAGGCAATGTCGTCGGCAATGGCCGCCACCTGGGCTTCCAGACCGGCAAATGTCGCCAATTGCAGGTCCTGACGAGCGCAATAGTCGACGATCGGCTTTGGAACCGGTCCTTTCAGGCCCGCGCCATGATTGTCCGTTAGCGGACCATTGTGCTTAACCAGACCCTCCAGACATTCCCAGGTCAAATTCAGACCGTCGAACATCGCGTAGCGGCGCTCCAGCTCGGTCACGATCCGCAGCGATTGTGCGTTGTGGTCGAATCCACCGAAATCTTTCAGCAATTCATCCAAAGCGTCTTCGCCGGTGTGACCAAAGGGCGTGTGGCCGAAATCGTGCACCAGAGCAATGCCTTCGGCCAGATCCTCGTCCAGCTTCAGGGCACGTGCCAGAGCCCGGGCGATTTGCGCCACCTCGATCGTATGCGTCAGGCGCGTGCGGAAGTGATCCCCTTCATGGGCTACAAACACCTGAGTCTTGTGCTTCAGGCGCCGAAAAGCCGTCGTATGGACAATGCGGTCGCGGTCCCGCTGAAATTCCGAGCGGGTGCGGCTCGGCTCCTCAGAAAAGAGCCGCCCTTTGCTGTGTTTTGGATCGCTTGCCCAGACAGCGCGCTCACCGGTGCCGAAACCGAGCGCGCTTTCGTCGATAGTCATTGTTCCGCCTTCCCCGTTGACGCGGCCTGCACTTGTTCATACCTATAGGACAACGATGTTCAATCAAAATCTCTCCGGGCCTTGAACCCGGCAAGAGCGAGATGAGCGAAATGACCCAAATAAATGAAGTGACGCTATCTGACGCCGCCGCCAGCCGCATTGCGGCCATTTTGGCCACGGAAGAGGGTAAATCGGCCCTCCGTGTTTCCGTCGAAGGCGGCGGATGCTCAGGATTTTCGTACAAATTCGGCCTGGCGGACAGGGCCGGGGAGGATGATTTCATCCTTGAAAAGGGTAACGCGCGCGTGCTGATCGATTCGCTTTCCCTCGTCTATATGGGCGGATCGGAAATTGATTTTGTCGATAATCTGATGGGCCAGTCTTTTCAGATCAACAATCCCAATGCCATCGCGTCGTGCGGTTGCGGCACAAGTTTCACAATCTGACGGAATTTCCATGAAAATTGCCAGCTGGAACATCAACGGCATCAAGGCGCGCCTTGATAACCTCGTCAGCTGGCTGTCGGACAGTCAGCCCGACATCGCCTGTCTGCAGGAAATCAAGTCGGTCGATGAGAATTTTCCGCGCGAGGCCATCGAAGCCGCCGGATACCATGTCGAAACGCATGGGCAGAAAGGTTTCAACGGCGTCGCACTGGTGTCCAAATTCCCGCCTGATGAGGTCAATCGCGGACTGCCCATGCTGGCACCCGGCGATGCACCGGACGAACAGGCGCGCTTTATTGAAGGCGTATTTTCCGTCGAGGGCGGCGTTTTGCGCGTCGTTTCACTCTATCTGCCCAATGGAAATCCGGTGGATACGGAAAAATTCCCCTACAAAATCAAATGGATGGAACGCCTCGAAAGATGGGCAACCGAACGTCTAACCCTTGAGGAACCGCTGGTTCTGGCCGGTGATTACAACGTCATTCCACAACCGTTCGACTGTTACGACCCGTCGGTCTGGGAGGGCGATGCACTGTTTCGCGAAGAGACCCGATCGGCATTTCGACGACTGGAAAATGTCGGCTTCACCGAAGCCGTCCGCAACACCACCGAAGCTGAAAAAGTCTATTCGTTCTGGGACTATCAGGCCGGTGCCTGGCCAAAAAATAACGGTATTCGCATCGATCACCTACTTCTGTCACCCGAGGCGGCCGACCGTCTGTTATCTGCAGATATCGAAAAATACGTTCGCGGCTGGGAAAAGCCTTCCGACCACGTACCTGCGATCATAGAACTGGCATTTGATCCTGTTCCGGGCTCAAGGGCGGCTTAATCCGGATACGGGTAATTCCATTATCAAAATCAGTTGAAACTCAACAAGCCAGTGGTCGCTTGCGGTTATTCGCAAACGGGTGCATCATGACAGCATGTCTGAACTCAGCAGATCAAACCGACCCGCTGGCACCGTGAAGACACATTGCCAGCGCCTTGCAACCGTCGCCGCAAGTACAATGATGCTTGTTGGCCTCCTGACTGCCGTACCCGCGGCAGCCGGAGAAAATGCCAATTGCAATTGCGTGGCCAATGGTCAGCGCATCGAGCTTGGCAAACTCTTCTGCATCAGGACCGCTTCGGGAAAACAGTTTCTTGCCCGCTGCGAACGCGTGTTGAACAACACGTCGTGGAAGCGACTGCAGGACGGCTGCCCGACCGTGCAAAACCAGTCCACGGCGTCAAAACCGCCGCTGCTGTAAATTCCGATGATTTTTTAGGTTCGATTGGTGACGCCTGCGCGTCGCACAAGTGCAACGTGCCGGATCAGTTCTTGCCTTTTGTGAGCATGTCCTGCGCAAGGGAAATAGCCGTGCGGCGGTCAGCCTCGTCGGCAATCGAAAATGCCTGCTCTTGGATCGTCCGGATCCACATACGGTCGCTGATATTAGCCCGCTCCAGCGCTACGGTCATATAGGCAAGTCCACGCACTGTGTGACCTTCCTGGAAAATCGTGTCCCCGAACAGAGCGGCTGCGCCCGGATGCCCGGAATTGCGGGCGCGGTTGAGCCATTTCTTGGCCTGCCGCAGATCGGTTCTTCCGCCCTCGCCGGCGAGCATCATGCGCCCGAGCTGGAACTGTGCTTCCGGCATGCCAAAGGCTGACGCCGCCTGGAAATAGAGCTGTCGCGCCTGTATTGGATCGGCATTAACAGGGCTGTCGGGTATGCCGCGCCGGTAATAGCTTGCAAGTGATACCAGAGCGTTGACAAAGTATCCAGTTTCGCTGGAACCGGGCTCGATACCCTCACGTGCGATGCGATCGTAAATCTTGAACGCGGCGTAGTCGTCCTCGATGACACCGTCACCGGCAGCATACATGTTGGCAAGTGCCCAGCGGGCGCCGGGATGTCCCTGCTCAGCCGCGTGGCGATAAGCCTCGACAGCATCGTCCTTCTTGCCTTTTTTATATGCGGAGAAGCCGAATTTGAACAACACAAGCGGCCCCGATTTCTCGCTGACGCCGGCATCGGGATCGAACGCTACGGCAGATCCCGCCGAGCCGATCGTCATGGCCAGCATGCAGGCAATTACGCGCCCTAACATCAAACTAGATATCTGCATAACACTGTTTTTCTTCTGCTCCGCCCGGATGGGTAACCGCACCCTTTTGTGCGGTCCCGACTGTCTGGGCATATTTCCACAAAACACCTGATGTATAGTTCGTTTCGCGCGGCTGCCAGGCTTCGCGTCGTTCGGCCAGCTCCGCATCGCTCAACTGGACATTGATGGTTCCCTCGACGGCATCGATATCGATGATGTCACCGTCTTTCAGCAAACCGATCGGACCGCCCACGGCGGCTTCCGGTCCCACATGCCCGATGCAAAATCCACGTGTCGCGCCGGAGAAGCGTCCGTCAGTGATCAGCGCGATCTTGTTGCCGACACCCTGACCGTAAAGCGCAGCTGTCGTGGCAAGCATTTCACGCATGCCCGGGCCGCCTTTCGGACCTTCATAGCGGATGACGATGACTTCGCCTTCCTTGTAGTCGCGGTTGGTAACCGCTTTGAAACATTCCTCTTCCGAATCAAAACACCGCGCCGGTCCGGAAAAAACCTGATTGGCCATTCCGGCAACTTTCACAATCGCGCCTTCGGGAGCAAGATTGCCTTTGAGCCCAACCACGCCCCCGGTCTTGGTGATCGGGTTATTGGCCGGACGCACGACATCCTGCGCGTCGTTCCATTCGACATATTCCATGTTTTCGGCAATTGTGCGGCCAGTTGCAGTTATGCAATCGCCGTGCAGATATCCATGTTCCAGCAGTGTCTTCATCAACAGAGGGATACCTCCGGCTTCGAACATGTCCTTGGCGACGTAGCGGCCACCAGGCTTCAAGTCTGCTATATAGGGAGTTTTTTCGAAGATTTCAGCCACATCGAACAAATCAAATTCGATTCCGCACTCATGAGCGATCGCCGGCAGGTGAAGCGCAGCATTGGTTGATCCGCCGGTTGCAGAGACCACTGTTGCCGCATTTTCCAGTGCTTTACGCGTTACAATATCGCGCGGACGGATGTTGCGGGCGATCAATTCCATGATCTTCTCACCGGATGCAAAACAGAACCGGTCGCGTATTTCGTATGGCGCAGGCGCCCCGCAGGAATAAGGCAGCGCAAGACCGATCGCCTCCGCGACGGTGGCCATGGTGTTGGCCGTAAACTGCGCGCCGCACGAGCCGGCCGACGGACAGGCGACCTGCTCGATTTCCGCAAGGTCTGCGTCGGACATGTCGCCAACGGAGTGCTGACCGACAGCTTCGAAGACATCCTGAATCGTAATCTGACGTCCCTTGAAGGTGCCCGGCAATATCGATCCGCCGTAAATGAAGATGGATGGAACGTTGAGACGCACCATGGACATCATCATGCCCGGCAGCGATTTGTCGCAGCCGGCGAGCCCGATCAACGCATCGTAGCAATGACCCCGCATGGTCAGTTCGACGGAATCGGCAATCACATCACGCGACACGAGTGAAGACTTCATGCCCTGGTGGCCCATTGCGATGCCGTCTGTAACGGTGATGGTGCAGAATTCGCGCGGCGTTCCGTTGGCAGCTGCAACGCCCTTTTTGACGACCTGTGCCTGCCGCATCAGTGATATGTTGCACGGTGCTGCTTCATTCCAGCAACTCGCCACACCCACCAGCGGCTGGGCAATCTCCTTGGATGACAACCCCATTGCATATAGATACGAACGGTGCGGCGCACGCGCCGGACCAACCGTTGTATAACGGCTTGGGAGCTTGGATTTATCGATCGTCTTGGCGTCCATTAGGGTCCTCAAACAGAACTGGTGCGATCCCGAAAACCCGGCCCGCACCCGCGGCTGTCACGGATGCTCCCGGTTTGTGGCGGGAAATTGGCAACCACCATCAACTGCGGTCATAGCAAACCTTTGCAAAAAAAGTGTTGCGAAATCGTCACAACGGGCTGCCACATCGACCATTTTAGGCAAAAAAGAGGTCAGACCGGGGCCTGACCTCTCAACATTTTGTGTTTCGCCAAAGAGCTGAAAACTAACCAGCTTCCTCAACGCGGTTGAGGGCTGCCATGAGTTTTTCACGCTGCCCGTCCAGATCGTTCAACTTTTCGCGTTCCGCCTGAACGATCTCGGGACGGGCGTTGGCGACGAATTTCTCGTTCTGCAGCTTCTTGCTGATCTTGTCGTGATCCGCCGAAATCTTGCCAAGTGACTTTTCAAGCCGAGCCTTTTCAGCCGCAACGTCAATGAGCGCACCGAGAGGCAGGCAATAGGCCGCTTCGCCGACTACGATCTGCGCGCTGCCCCTGGGGGATTCCTGTTCGAGCACCACGTCCTCGACGCGTGCCAGCCGCTTGATGGCGGGATCATGCCGCAACAGCCTGACACAGGTGTCGTCCCCTGCCCCGACAACCACGAGCGGCGACACCGCCGACGGCGGGACATTCATTTCAGCCCGTACCGAACGCAGTCCTGAAATTAGTTCGACGAGCCAGTTGATTTCATCGGCCGCTTCCCGGTCCTGATATCCGGGTGTCGGCCACACGGCATGACAAAGCAGGCCCTTGCGGCCGGGGGTCTGATCCCAAAGTTCCTCGGTCATGAACGGCATGAACGGATGCAGGAGTTTGTAGACTTCATCGAGCACATAGGCCGCACAGCCCTGGGCTTCCTGTTGGGCTGTTTCGTCTTCGCCACCAAAGACCGGTTTCAACAGTTCGAGATACCAGTCGCAGAACTGGTTCCACACGAACCGATAGGCAGCAGCCGAGGCTTCGTTGAACCGGTAGCTCTCAATGCCTGCGGTGATCTCATGGATGGTGCGCGCAAGTTCGGTCAGGATCCAGCGGTTGATGGTCAGCTTGACCTCCAGCGGATCGAAATCCGCCTGTAGCGCCACACCGTTCATTTCTGCAAACCGCGCAGCATTCCACAGCTTGGTGCCAAAGTTGCGGTAACCGGCCACACGCTGCGGATCAAGCTTAACATCGCGTCCCTGCGCGGCCATGATCGCCAGCGTGAAGCGCAGCGCATCGGCACCGTATTCATCGATCAACTCAAGCGGATCAATGACGTTGCGCTTTGACTTGGACATTTTCGCGCCATGCTTGTCGCGGACAAGCGCGTGCACATAGACCGTATGAAACGGCTCGATCGGCGTTCCGTTCCCGTCCTTCATGAAGTGAAGGCCCATCATCATCATCCGGGCGACCCAAAAGAAAATGATATCGAAGCCGGTTACCAGCACATCGGTCTGATAGTAACGATCGAGCTCCGGTGTCTTGTCCGGCCAGCCCAGTGTCGAGAACGGCCACAGGGCCGATGAAAACCACGTGTCGAGAACGTCTTCGTCACGCACCAGTTCCGTTGGCGCACCGTAATGTGTTTCCGCCGCTTTGGACGCCTCTTCTTCCGTGCGTTCGACGAACACCGTTCCGTCCGGACCGTACCACGCTGGTATCTGATGGCCCCACCACAGCTGCCGCGAAATGCACCAGGGCTGGATGTTCTCCATCCACTCGAAATATGTCTTTTCCCAGTTCTTTGGCACGAAGTTGGTGCGCCCTTCGCGAACCGAAGCGATGGCCGGCTTTGCAAGCACCTCCGCGTTCACGTACCACTGGTCCGTCAGATACGGCTCGATCGGAACGCCGCCCCGGTCGCCATGCGGCACTTTGTGCCGATGATCTTCAACCTTGTCCAGGAGCCCCAGTTCTTCCATCCGCGCAACGATCTTGCCGCGCACAACGAACCGATCGCCATTGTCGTACTCTTCCAGCGTCGCCGAAAGCGCATCGCTTTCGGGCAGGTCTTCCAGGAAGTCTTCATTGCCCTTCAACGTAATATGACCGTCGCAGGTCATGATGTTGACGGCTCGCAAACCTGCCCGTTTGCCGACCTCGAAATCATTGAAATCATGAGCGGGTGTCATTTTCACCGCACCGGTTCCCTCTTCGGGATTCGCGTACTCGTCCGCAACAATCCGAATACGGCGTCCGACCAACGGCAAAATCACATGCTTTCCGATGATCGGCGCATAGCGCGTATCGTCCGGATGAACGGCAACACCGGTGTCGCCGAGCATGGTTTCAGGACGCGTGGTCGCAACAACAAGATAATTTCGGGTTTCCCACTCGGTAACTTTGCCCTCGTCATCGAAGGCCACCGGGTGTTCGTAACTGACCCCATCCTCGAGCGGGTAACGGAAGTGCCAAAGGTTACCTTTTGTATCGATCTGCTCGACTTCCAGATCGGAAATCGCTGTCAGCAGCTTGGGATCCCAGTTGACCAGCCGCTTGTCTTTATAGATCAGGCCTTCCTTGTACAGAGCGACGAACACTTCGAGGACTGCCTTGGACAGGCCATCATCCATCGTGAACCGTTCGCGTGACCAGTCGCACGACGCGCCCAGACGGCGAAGCTGGTTGAAAATCAGTCCTCCGGATTCGTCTTTCCACTCCCAGACTTTTTCGATGAACTTGTCGCGGCCCATGTCGCGGCGATGCTGCTGCATTTTCATGAGCTGTCGCTCGACGACCATCTGCGTTGCAATGCCCGCGTGGTCCATGCCCGGCTGCCACAATACATTCTTGCCGCGCATACGCTCGAAGCGGATGAGAATATCCTGCAGCGTATTGTTGAGCGCATGACCCATGTGCAACGAGCCGGTCACATTTGGCGGCGGAATGACAATGCAATATGAATCTGTGTCGTCAGCGGACCCGGCACCCGCCTTGAATGCGCCGGCATCTTCCCAGCGCTTGGCGATTATCGGTTCGCTTTGAGCAGCGTTGTAATTCTTTTCAAGCATTTATTCGACCGTCAGTGAGGGAATGTCGCTGTGCGGTGTACCCTCACTGCCCCAACCATTCAAGCCAAATTCCCGGCCAGCGGTTCGGCGGACCGAGAATTCGATAGATGCTGCGGATTTGGTGGTACCTAACCGCGCGCCACGCGTTCGATTTCCTCACGGACCAGACGCTCGACAAGCGTCGGCAGATTGTCGTCCAGCCACTGTTGCAGCATCGGACGCAGCATATCCTCGGCGATCTCGTCAAACGAACGGTCTGGACCTTTGACCAGCGCATGGCTGAGGTTGTCGAACGAGGCAGCAACCTTAGCTCCGGCTGCGGGAGAAATAAGAGCGCGCGTCTCTTCCCGATCGGATATGCCGCTATCCGCTTGTGCCATCATTGGGTCAGAGCTTCTGTGCACATTGCTTTCCTCGTCCCGATCGGCCGATCCACGCAGCGAAGCCGCCTGCGGAGCGGAAGGACCTTCGCTCGACCGATCGCTGTTTGACTGGGCTGCTGATGACCCCTGGATCTGTTGCCGGATTGCTTCTTCTATATCGGATTTCGTGGTGCTCTCCGCTTCTGCGGCCACTTCAGCCAGCGAAACTGGTTGTTTGTTTGCTTCGGCCGCTGCCCTGGCGGCGGCACCGACATCCATGTCCTGAGTATCGGGTGGCATGGCAACCGGTCCCGCTGCTGGACGCGCGGGCGGCCGTGTTTTGGGACGAACTGCTTCCGGACGTATATCACGATCCGGTATCATTGGTGCTTCCGAAACCGTCTGCTCATTGGCAGCCTGCATGACCGTTGGTGACTGCCCCTCGTTGCGTCTGTCATCGATCGTTGTTTCCGGTTGTGCCGCGGGTGTTGCAGCAGCCGCATCCTCGTCGTCACCGGTCTCGATTATTTTTCGAATGGAAGCCAGTATCTCTTCCATGCTCGGCTCGCGTGCCACATTTGCCTGTGCCATACCGTTCCTCGAATTCTGCCGCATCAGGATCCGGGTGGCACCGCATGGCACCCGCCGAATCACAACCTAAGTGTAGGCTATTGAATTGAAGAAGAGAATCCCGCGCAAAAATTAGCTGCTTGCGGTTCACAGATTAATACATCAACGACGCGACAAATTCATAAAGCCGCGCCCGATCTATTTGATCAGGATATTAACGGCCGTCGACCGTTCGCAGCCCAAACCACTTGTCCTTGACCGCATTGTAGTGACCCGAAGGTCGATACTGCGAAACACGCAAACCAAGGCGCGGAACAGTCAGCCGGCCCATTGAACTCAACAGACTGTAACTTGCGACAACCGCATCGCGCTGTGACTGAGCAAGACTCTCCTGCGCGCTAAGCACATTTGACTGTGTTTCCAGTACGTCGAGCTGTGTTGCCTGCCCGACCTTGCGCTCTTCGACAACGCCCTTGAGCGCCAGCTGCGCCGCCTGGACCTGTGCAAGATTGGCTGCGATGGAAGCATTTGAGGCTTCAAGCTGCGCCCAGTCGGTAACGATATTCTGCTCGACTTCCCGGCGTGCGGAATCGACAAGAATTCTTGTCTGGCCAAGCGATTCCTTAGCCTGGCGAACCCGGGCCGAAGCCGCACCCGCCTGATAGATTGGCACACTCAAACTCGCCGACACACTGCTGGCTGTGCTGCCGCCATCCGAATGCATGACCGATCCTGATAGCGAGACGCTCGGCAACAATGCGCCTTCCAGTGCCTTGACGTTGAAGCCGGCTGCATCGACCGAGTACTGAGAACTCAATATATTTGGATGATAGCGCAATCCCGCCTGCACTGCAGCAGCAGAGCTTGACGGCATGGCTTTGCGTGTCGGGCTCGGTTTTTTGAGATTCTTGGGTGCCTGTCCGACGATCTGAACATAGACGGCAACGCTCGATTTGTACTGGGCTTGTGCGGACAGCAGCGAAGCGCGTGCCGATTCCAGCTGTGCCTGTGCCAGCGCAATGTCGGTGCGGGTCCCCTCACCCACATCGAACCGAGCCTGCGCAGCATTGCGCTGCTCGCGCAAAAATTCAAGGTTCTGCCGCCGCACCCGAACGATCTGCGCATCGCGCACGACATTGGCGTAAATCTGTGCAGCCGACAGCAAGATGGTCATTTCGGTGTTGAGCAGGCTCTGCTGCCCACCATAGACATTGGCTTCCGCCGCACGGACATTGTTGCGCGTTTGAAATCCGTCGAAGAGTGATTGTGTAAAGGTTACGCCAACAGATGCATCGTTGCTCTGTGTGGAAATAGGCAGACCGCCGATCTCGGTCGACGTTCTCGAAGCGGTCGCCGTGGCGGCAATGGTCGGCCGATATCCGGACTTGGCAATTGCCACACCCTCGTCTGTTGCGCGCAAGCCTGCACGGGCCGCATTGAGGTCCGGATTATTTTCGTAAGCCTTTGCCATGGCGCCAAGAATCGTCTCAGCCGACACTGTCATTGGAACCATACTCGCTGCTACCATGGTGGCTGTCAGCACCAGTGTTCGACGCAAACTAGACAATTCGGTTATTCCCTCCAGTGGCTATCCGATGAGCAATCTACGGCAGCCACACTCAGTTACATTACACGCACCGTATTATGGTTTTGTCCGTCCGTTACATATTATGGTTTTATCCGTCCATTACAACGCATCAGTGGATATCGCTCAGACTATCGTATGCGCTGTTACCCATAAACCACAATCGCTTGCGGCTGTTACGCCAACTCAAAACTCAAATTCAGCCGCTTTTTCAAACCCTGGAAGAGCTTTGACCGACGTGTTGAATCCTCGCCGCGCAGAGGTGTTTCCACCATCGCGTATATAAAGGTTCGCCTTGGATGCATTGCCGTGGCCTTCGACGACGACCAGCCTGCCTCCGTCGCGCAACTGGTCGAACAGACCGTGCGGCAGTTCTTCAACGGCCCCGCCGATAAATATTACATCGTAGGGCGCTTCCGGCTTGTATCCGTCAACAAGTGGTCCGGTCACCACGGCGACATTGTCGTAACCCAGTTTCGACAGTTTATCCCCGGCCGCCTCAGCCAGCGTTTCATCCGATTCAAGCGCAACCACAGAATCCGCAAGGAGAGAAAGCAGAGCCGAGACATAACCGCTACCGCAGCCGATCTCGAGAACCACGTCGCTTTCTTTCACGTCAGCCAGTTGAAGCAGCTTGGCAAGCGGCGACGGCTCCATCAGATAGCGGGTCGCCTGTCCGTCCTGACCGTCCGAAATCCTGATATCATCATCTATATAAGCCAGAGCCCGCGCATCGCTCGGAACAAAATCCTCGCGCGCAACTGACAGAAATGCACCGAGCACGGGATGAGATGTCACATCCGTGGTGCGGATCTGATTGTCCACCATTTTGGTACGAGCCAGCTCGAAGTCGATGGTCATGCAACCTCTCCGGTTTGTTTGTCCAGCGTCATAATCTGCCGGGCTGCACTATACAAGCGGCGAAACCGCGCATCGGCAGTTTTTACACTTCATCACCAGGCACAACACCGGCGCAGCAGATCCTATCACACAGCAACAAGCGCCTGAGCAAACCGCCGGCAAACGGCAGAGCATCATTTGATGGTGCACAGCCGTGCCATGGAGTTTGCAATTGGAAAGGTGAAAACACTTCTGCAACCCTGAAGCGGAAAATCAATCGAAATACCATCGCACCTCTTGCGCATCGGGATGTTTCATTTTAAGTGCGGTCGTCGATTGAGTAAATCAATCATCTGGGGCCTCGTGGCGGAATGGTTACGCAGAGGACTGCAAATCCTTTTATCCCGGTTCGATTCCGGGCGAGGCCTCCAAACACTTCATTTCCTTTTTGTTTTTAGGGAGGTTTGAGGCCTGTCAGACAGTTGGATCATTCTCATCCCGGAGAATCCTGTCTTTGTGCCGATTCAGCTGCTCAGGAACAGGCGCGCCGGTTTTTCCTGCAAATTGCGCACGCATCACAAAGCTCGGTGATTCCTACATGGTCGCGGCTGGTCTGCCTGAACCAAGATCAGACCATGCAGCGGCCGTCGCTGACTTCGGGCTCGATATATTGGACTTTCTCAAATAAAGAAAAAAAGCTGCGAATTTTGATCTTTCGGTCCGCATTGGGATCCACACCGGCAGCGTTGTTGCGGGCGTAATAGGAAAGCGAAAATTCTCCTATGACATCTGGGGCGATGCAGTCAATCTAGCCGCTCGGCTCGAAGCGGCCGGCCCTCCGGATGAAATATTGGTATCAAAAACGACCAGGCGCCTGCTGCAGGATAAATATGTTTTTGATGAATTCGGCACGATCCAGGTCAAGGGGATTGGTGAACAACAGGTCTTCATCCTCAGATCAAGAGCATGATTTGAAATTTCGCAGCCTCAGTGTGACATCCGGAACATTTCTCGACATCACCATGTTTGCCTTCTGACGGGCACTGCCACCCAACGCGGCGTCATTTGACGATATAGTCAAATTCTTTCCGCAAAAACCCGAGGAAGAAAATCAACGTCGCAGCCGTGACAAATATGTAGAGCACCCACATGGGCCATGCCGTTGGCGATTCAAGCAAGGACGCAACAGCCGCAAAGACCGCACTGACGATTATGAAGAGCCCGCTGACAAGAGCATTTGCGCTGCCACCCGCGTGCTGAAACCGTGCAAGACATTTGGAGTAGCCGTTTGGCCAGATCATCGCCATGAGGAAGTAGATGATGCCGGCAGGCACGACCAGGGCCGCAACGCTGAACACACCAGACAGATCGAGCAACAGCATCACTACGCTGACCAACAGAGATATTCCCGCTGCGGCGGTAATGATCTGGATGACCTTGACCCGTGTACTGATGACACGATTGAAAAAATTGCCGCCAAGCCACAGGCAGCCAAGGACCAGCTGCAGATGGCCGTAGAAGACCGGACTGTGCTTCAGATCGGTCTGAATGTAGAACGGTGCCAGAACCTCGAAGCCGTACATCACCGATATCAGACATGCCATGCCCAGCGCCGTTGGCAGATAGACCCGGTCGATCGCCATCGTCCCGTATACGGCGAATGCTTTGCCGAATGGCTGCCTGAGTGACACAGCGCGGGTCTCCGGCAGCAGCAATGCCGCGACGACCACGACAATCGCACCCCAGCCTGCCAGGAACCAAAACGACGCGGTCCAGCCGAACCAGATTTGCAGATAGCCGCCAAGGGCCGGGGAAAGGATCGGGCCGGTGGCCCAGGCGATTGTCATCCAGTTGGCTACCTTGATGCGTTCACTGCCTTCATAACAATCCGCAACGATCGCGCGTGCGCCGACGGCTGAACAGGCCACAAATATTCCCTGTGCCGCGCGCAATGTAATAACCAGCCAAAGCGGCGGTGCCAGTGCAATGCCGACGGATGCAATCACAAACAGGATCGTGCTGAGAAGAATAGGCATTCGGCGGCCCAGGGAATCGGTCAGCGGACCTGCGATAATCTGTCCGACGCCGTAGCCGGCCATAAAAATCAGCAGCGTTGACTGAATGGCAAACCGGTCGGTGTGAAAATAACTTTCCATCGCCGGCAGTGACGGAATGTATATATCTGTGGCAGCTCCACCGAGCGGAACCATAATCAGCATCGAATAAAATGCGTAGCGTCGGTTTATCCCGCCGATTCCCTGATCTAGCGCCGACATAGGCCATCCCTCATCTTGAATTTTTTATTTGAATACCAACCGGATCCGGTCATCAGCTTCGGGTGTGGATATAATCGATTCAGCGCAATTGATCCCAAATTCTCCATCCGGACCTCAGCCGTATTGCCATTCTCCATTGCCTAAACCCATCTAACTCGCCTAGAGATTGTTGTGTAGTTTCGTGCACCCACAACATTTGATGAGAATATTCTTTCAATCCGGTTCGAATAGTGAAGCCAATTTTTGACTGGCTGACAACAGGGCCCGGATCGACGGAAGCACGAAGCAGTTGCAAGGAGTAATCATGAAAGGCAGGCTGCAGTCATCCACACGGCAACTACTCTTCTGCCGGGTTCGATCTGAATTGCGAACAATTTACGCCGCCCTTATTGCAACGCTCTTTATTTGTGCCGTGCCGTCGGTTAGGGCGGAAGAATTGATTTCACAGAAACATCTGCAGTCCGACATTACTGAAACGTACGACCTGCTCAAAAAATATCACCCGAACTTGACTGCGCATAAAAGCCGAAAAGAATTGGATGTGCTGTATCAGCGATTGCTCAATTCGGCGCCGGGGCAAAACACCAAATGGCAGGCCTATCTAGCTCTGAGCGAGCTGGTTGGCGCCGTGTGCGATGAACACACAGAGGTGTTCATCCAGGAAAACGACAGGATTTTGCGGCCGGATGGCTGGCCTTGGTACGAATATCCGCTGATTGTAAAAGACGGCAGACTGTATTTGCAGCAACCCCATATGGACGGAACGGAAGAAATCATAACGGTCAATGGCGTCGGCGGCGCGGATATTGCGCTGAGTTTGAGCAAACGCAGTTCATTCGACGGCTGTCTCGATCAGGACACACTCCTTGTGACAGACGGTTTAGGTGTGAACGGAGCGATTGTAGGTGCAATGATTGGCCACTCTGGACCTTACATGGTGAAAACCAGGCGATTGGGCGTAAATACCCAAACCGAACATGTCGTTAGAGCAGCGGGTCGCCTCATTTCCTCAATGCATCGTCAGCATTTCACAAAAAAGCAAACGAATGACCTGGAATCCTTCATGCGATCTGAGGGGTTTCTTCAGCAACGCCTTGGCCCGGAGGTCAGCTTTGCCCAGCTCGACTACCGCTACGCCCCAAGCCGAAATCTCGCATATCTTGGCATAGAGCGGTTTGACCGGTTCGAAACGGCAACAAAAGGCATCGAGCTTGTGATGCGTGACATCATTAAAAAAAATCCTGACGCGCTCATCATCGACCTTGTTGATAATCCGGGAGGTGCGACAGACACCGCACAACCTGCTGATGGCTTTCCTGTTACCCAGGGCTCATCGCATTCACAGCAAGGCCTATGTAAAAAATACAACCAAAAAACGCCCGTCAAATTTCGACTATTTCGATGACGACACCAAAGATGGGTATAAGAGTGATGTGAGATTTTTCACGAAAGTCAAACCGAAGAGAGGCATACGGTCTGCATCGGTGGCAAAAAGATCGTTTGGCAAACCGGACTACAAAGGCCCAATCTACGTTTTGCTGAGTCCGGGTTCGCGATCAAATTCCACCAACGTCGCATCCAGTCTGAAGCGATTGAGAAACGCAACAATCGTTGGCAGTGTGACCGCAAATGATTCAGTAACCGGCTGTGCACGTGCAAGCGACGCGTACACTTTGACACACACGAAATTTCTCCTTCAAGTTCCGGAATTGTGTTTTCGAAACCCCGGGAACCGGTTCAACGAAGAGCATACCCTGGATCTCGACATTGAAGTTGACCCGTTAGACGCGCAACTTCAGAGCATGAATTCAATGATCCTCAAAACCGCTTTGGAACATATCGACAAGTCTGCCGCTTACTGATCCCCTGGCCCAAAACTGGGAGGTTAAGGCAGGCAGGCTGAAATTGGAGGTCTGTGCGTAACTTTCCTGTAGAGACAATGTGCGGCTTCAAAGTTTGCTACTTGCTCAAACGAACTGGGTTCACCTTTTTCGTTTTTTGTGACCGAAACGCACGACCAGCTTACGCCGCCATCGGCGAACAATCGGCAAATCGTGGGAAAGAATAAGGAGCCCGAGCGGAATCATCCAAAATCCAAGCACCGGTAGAAACCCGAGAATACCGCCGATCACCAAAAGTCCACCCAGACCCATGCGAATGAGCCGGCTTTGCGGCAGCCTGAATGTACGCGGCCCGATTTTCAGCGTGCGCATCGGCACTTCGCTATCGATTTGTCCATCGGATCGGAGGAAGCCCATCAGCACCCCTTTGTCTCCCGGTCACCGTGGTTACACGTCGGTAATGTAGGTTTCTTTTATTGCCATTTGGGTCTCTTCGCTCATAACCGCAAAATTTTTTTGACGAAATGTCTTGGCAATTGCATATTTCTTTTCTATACGCCGTCCCACACCACGTTGTGGACCGTTCCCCGGTAGCTCAGTGGTAGAGCAGTTGACTGTTAATCAATTGGTCGCTGGTTCGAATCCGGCCCGGGGAGCCATTTTTCCGATATTTTTGATACTTTTGAAGTTATGTGGATCTCCACATGAATTGTATTCCGATTACATCAATTTTCATTAACGGGGACAATCAACACGCTCGGCGATCGCCTTTGGGCAATCTGAATGGCGTTGGTTTTCCAAACAATCAATTCGAATCATGATTCACGCTTTCAAGGGCGGTCATCATCTGCTGGTGGCTACGGAGCCGCGCGGATGGTGTGGTGGTACAATTCCGCTGAATTGGGAAGCAACTGAGAGTGACCGTTAGCCGCCGGCCCCGTATCGACGCCGGTTGCGACCTTGGATCGCACCGGAGCGGTAAGAACACCACCCCGCTTTCCATGCGATCGGGACGAAAATTGCCCTTGTATGCTTAGCAATTGAAATCATTCGGTGTATGAGCAGCACACGTCGCGATGCAACTGGACTGCTATTGAACAAATCGGACAGCAGAATAACTATTCATGTAGCCGGCAAAGTGCATTCTCCACAATTAGCCAATATTGGGCGGTTTTATACTTGTTTTAATATCTGGTTCGGGTACCTTCCCGATTGGCAAATCTTATTTGCGTGTCGACAGCGTTTCCGTGCTGACAGGACCGCACCGAATATGCCGGGTTTAAAACGAGATAGCGCGCACATTGCGGGGATAATAACATGGGCACCAACCCGGTTGGCCATCGTTGGTACGTGGCGGCAACTCTTCCTAACAGGGAAAACCTTGCAAGGCAGCAGCTTGGCAATCAGGGTTTTAAAACGTTCTTTCCAAAGCGCCTGAAAACAATCCGGCACGCGCGAAAAAGCATGAACCGCATTGTTTCGTTTTTCCCCGGATACCTGTTCGTCTCACTGGATCTGAAAGCAGACAGATGGCGTTCGGTGAACGGGACAATTGGCGTGAGATCATTGATCATGGGAAGGGAAAGCCCCCTCGCCGCTCCTAACGGCGTCGTGGAGCAGTTGCAGCAGATGACCGATAAGGACGGCTTTCTTCGACTTCGTGATGAGCTCAAACCCGGAGACCAAATTCGAATCCTGAACGGCCCGATGGCCGATATGGTTGGCGAATTGGATCGTCTTGACGGCAAACATCGGGCGCGCGTGCTTTTGGATATGCTGCATTCAAAGGTTCACATGGTTGTGCCGATTGAAAACATGTCCAAACAACACCGCAACGGCATTCTCACATCCGAGGAAACCGGCAAACGCCAGTCGCCCCTTGCGTCGTAACGCTGGCGATGTGTGGCCTTCATCAACCCGGTAATTGAATGGTGGCACCCGGAGAGCGCGTGGGTGTAATTTGTATTTCATGAGGTATTTGCAGTTGAACAGGCCGATTGCGGAGGGCAGAAATCACGATAGCCTATCCAGGGATTGGAACCCTAATATTTAGCCTGTTATCTAACATTGGTGATCAAGATTATTCGCAACTGTCAGCATTGAAACAGCATACTCAATATGTTCGCGTGTCGCATTTGTGCTCACGTGGGATCACACTGCAACGGGTTGGGCGGACCTGCGTCACCCGATGTGCGGAAGCTTTTCTCCTGGGCAGACACAAGGACTGAACATCCATCCAGTGTGACCACTTGCCACCGGCAGATATCAAAATTACGCTCGTGGGGAAAATGCCTTGCCTTAGGAAACCCGATGGCCAGTTGGGACGAAGAGACCTACGACCACATTATCCGTCAGATTTACGAGGCAGCCAACAATCCGGAAGTCTGGAATCAGACGATCAATGAAATTGGCGATCGTCTGGATTTCGGGGCCATCCACCTGATGCTGGTCAGTTACGAAAGCGGGTTTGAATACCTTGGTGCGGCGCCGCGGGAAGATTCTGGATTCAACGCAGAATATCTTAGGGATTATGCGCTCGAGGATTTTCGGCGTGTCCGCATATTTTCGCGCCCCTCCGGTGTGGCCTTCGACGAACGGATGATTGTGTCCGAAGAGGAGAGGCAAAACAGCGCTATTCATCAGGAGCTGTTTCCGAAGCACAAGATTTACAACATTATGGGCTCAAACATGAGCATCGGCGACTGCCAGGGATGGTTTGGTGTAACAACCAAAAACGAGTCCGAGGATTTCACCGATGAGCAGCGCAGCGGCTTCCAGCGATTGCTGCCCCATATTTTGCAATCAATGCGGATCACCAAATCAAATTTGGACCTGCAGATATCCCGAAATCTCGCCTTCGAAGCGGTCGATGAGATCAACTCCGGTATATTCCTTTTCCTCAACGGGCAACTTGCAAACATGAACCGGGCTGGAAGGGAATTCATCAAGGAGGGCTTTTTCACCATCAAGGACGGAAATCTCGCCTGCCGTCAGACGCTCATCAATAGTCGGCTTCAGACATATTTGGAAGGGACGGATCAAGTGATGGAAGGGCCGCTGATCGTGCTCGATTCCCGGCAGCATGCCGAATACTGTATCCGCACACACGACCCCGCTCCCAATTTCAGCATGGGCAAGGTCAAACAAAGCGCCGGCAGATTGATTTCCATAACGAAACTGCGCGGCTTCAAATCACCCACACTCGGAGAGGTGGAGAGCTTTGCACTGTGCTATGGCCTCAGCGAAGCTGAGATACAGGTACTGCATGCGGTACTCAGCTATAACGGTCTCAAGGAACTCTCAGCTGCGCGCGGGGTCAATCTAGATACCGTGCGCAAGCAACTTAAATCGGCCATGGCGAAGATGGACGTCAGCAGCCAGAAAGAATTGTTCCAAATGTTCGAACGCTATCGAATTCTTGGGTCGTGAGACACATTCAGTCAAAGCGCCTCCTTCAGCAGCACAAAAGTCCGATAAAAGTAAAAGTCGCGCTTTTTAGCAATTACAATTCGCAGCTCCATCAACTAGGATGGCTTTTGTTCCTCGCTGCAAAACAAATGTGCACCCTCAATGTCAGTAGAAGCCAATATATCAACGCCGGATACCGAGCTGTCCTCCACCTATAACGTCAGGCCACCGTCCGTTTTCAGCCGCATTCGGGTGCAGCTTGGCATTGGGTTGCTGATCGCCTGTGCATTGCCATGGCTCCTGCGGATCGACATCGGACTGGTCAGCAAAGTCACATCTGCATCGCAGCTCAACACATTGGTCGCCACCACCGGTTCTGTGATTTTGGGATTTTTCTTCGTTCGGCGTCTGACCAGCTATCCGGGTATTGCCAGCATCTCCTACATACTGCCCGCTTTTACAATCAGCTACGCCGTCGCGCTCAGCCTCATATTACTCTTGCGGTTGGACTATTCGCGCTTCTTTCTTCTCTTCAGCTTTGTCAGCGCACAGATTTGGTTTCACATTATATTTTTTGTTTCGGAGCGCTCCACCAAGCTGATTTTCGATGTTGTGCCGATCGGCAACGCCAGCAAGCTTTGCGATATTGCCGGCGTCGACTGGAAAATGCTGATCCAGCCTCGTCTTGACGGTGCACCCACCCACGGCATTGCTGCAGATCTCAGATCTGATCTTTCGAGCGATTGGGAGGCCTTCATCGCAGATTCTGCTGTCAACGGTGTTCCTGTCTATCACTACAAGCAATTGAGCGAGGATCTGACTGGCAGGGTTGAAATCGAGCATCTGTCCGAAAACAATCTTGGGTCGCTCCTGCCAAGTTACTTCTATCTGCGTTTCAAACAGTCATTCGACATTGCCGGCGTACTCCTTCTGCTCCCTGTTGCGCTGCCTCTTTTTGGCTTGATCGCGCTGGCCATAAAGAGGGATAGCGACGGCCCGATCTTCTTTCGCCAAAACCGCATGGGTTTCCATGGACGTGTGTTCCAGGTCTGGAAATTCAGAACCATGAAGCAGGACCACTCATCCGGAGTCTCGGAACGAGAAGCATCCATGACGAGCGATGACGACGAGCGGGTGACGCGCCTTGGCAACTTCCTGAGAAAATCGAGGCTTGATGAACTGCCGCAGATTTTCAACATTCTTCGCGGTGAAATGAGTTGGATCGGCCCGCGCCCGGAAGCCCTGGCGCTTTCGCGCTGGTATGAGACGGATATCCCGTTCTACCGTTACCGCCATATCGTACGTCCCGGCATCACGGGCTGGGCTCAAGTCAATCAGGGCCATGTTGCCGCGGTCGATGATGTACGCGCAAAGCTCAACTACGACTTTTACTACATCAAAAACTTTTCGGTCTGGCTCGACATCCTCATCACGATGCGAACGATCGCCACCATGTTAACCGGGTTTGGCGCACGTTGATTTGATGGAGCGCGGCGACCCCTGCAACCAAATCCTGAAGGCACCCGGTTGCGGCTTACGGTGTTGTCAAACTGATAGGATCTGTGTTCCCTGCTCGCATTGGATAAAGCGCCGGTATGCGAGCAAATTTTCTCGCACGCAGTGCCAATCGCTTCCGACGATTGATATCATTGACGTTTTGCGCTGGGTTCAAACGATCCCGAGCCAACTTTCGAACGGCCTGCGATTCTACCACACACTTTCGCCACATTAAACATGAGGACAAAGGCGTGATTCGCATATGCAAACAGTTGCAACATTGCATCAGTAATCGTCAAATTTGTTGATTCGGTTCGTTCTGTCACAAAATGTGCTACAATTCTCGATACAGGAGGACCGAATACAGCAACCAGACTAAATCCAATCTAAGATTACTTTGCAGAAATGCCGGCTGGAAATCATGTCTATAATTGTAATGTATTCCGGATTTGCCAAGGAAGATCATAATAAAAACCGGCATAAATACTGCCAATTATTTAAATACTGAAATTTTTATATACGCAATTACATAGATTTAATGCTTAATATTGTTGAATGAGCAATATGGATCAAAAAACAATTTTAGCAAACCAAGTTCTCTACCCCAATTGGGGAATTCACTGAAATCTAAATGCGCGATATCCAGAGAGCAATATCTACTTGGTCGTGCAGGTGGGTGTTTGGGGGAAATTAACCTTAGGACAATATAAACAGAATCGGAGCTAGAATCCGGTGTTTGCAACCTTGTTCTTTCCAGGGCGGATTGGAAATGAATTTGATGAAATTATGTAAAGTGCTGGTTCTCAGTGTGACTGTGGCCCTTTCTTGGTCCACGACGCATGTGAGTTCTTTTGCACAATCCAACGGCGATTGTTTGTGCCTCGTTCCGGCGGGTCCGGACGGTGAGCCGGTTGGCTCAATCATCAGTGCCGACGGCCAGGTGCAGGTATCCCAGGCGGTTGGCTTTACACCCGGAGCTGCTGGCGCTCAGCTGCAACGCGGCAACCGAATTATTGTTGGTCCGCGATCCAATGCGCTCATAGCCGTCGGCGAAACGTGCCGGCTGCGTATTCCTGAAAATAATGATGTCGTGCTTGACCCTGTCGACGGCAACATCTGTGTTTGGTCGAGAGAAGCCTCCGGCCAGACAGCTGGCCAGCAGCCTGGAGAGTTGATGATGATTTCGACTGCGATGAGTAGTCCGATCATCATCGGTGGATTTATCCATATCGCGTGTTCAAGGTAATTGCCTGTGTCTTCGGGGCATGTAAATGCCCTGCTAAGCTTGGCCAAAGAAATGCCAAAGAAAATTAGGTGCCTCTTTGGTGAGCACCTTTAGCGATTGTTCGCCAGAATATGATTGATCTTCACAGCCATATTCTGCCCTTCATGGATGACGGTTCCGCCAGCATCGACGACTCCATCTCCATGGCAAAACTGGCAGTCGCGGATGGCATCACCTTTATGGCCTGCACTCCCCACGTCATTCCGGGAATGTATGATAACGACACGCAAGAAATTCGCTTTGCTATCCGCAACCTGCAGCGCACCCTCTACGATCAGGGAATCGCCCTCGAGCTGGCGTTGGGCGCGGACGTTCATATTGCACCAGACCTGCCGGTGACACTGGGGACAGAATTCATACCGACACTGAACGGGACGCGGTATTTCCTGTTCGAGCCCACTCACCATGTCTTGCCGCCGAGATTGGAAGAACTGTCGGCCCGACTATTGAATGTCGGTTTCATACCGATAATCACGCACCCGGAGCGTCTGAGTTGGATCGTGCAGCATTACCACATTATAGAACGGTTGAATGAAATGGGGTGCCTGATGCAAATTACGGCCGGTTCGGTGACCGGTGCATTTGGCAAGACAGTGCGCTATTATACAGAGCGACTTTTGGATGAGGGGCGCGTGGATATCATTGCAAGTGATGCGCACAACACGAACAGCAGGCCACCGATCCTGTCCAAAGCGCGTGACATCGTGGCGGATCGGCTGGGTATTGAGGCCGCCACATCGATGGTTTTGGGACGACCGGCACAAATCCTTGCAAATAGGACTGTCGTCGCACGCGGTCTGGGTGTAAAAGCGAATAAGAGTGCGCACGCGAGTACCAAAAAAAATGGCCTTGGTAGCTTGCTGAACAATTGGATGCGAGGAGACAAGAGTTGAAGCACCCTCACAAACCGTACGTTGGTGCAATTGGCCGTATTGCTGCGGCCTTGGTATTGTGCCTGGGCGCAAGCGCCTGTGTATCCGGTTCCGACAGCTACAACGCAGGCCAGTCGCGGACGACAAATAGTATGCAGGCTGCCGCGGTCCCGGGTGCAAAAGCGGGCAATTTGCGCGTTGTCAAAGTGTTACCGACACCAGTCCAGGGCGGTGAAGGTGCTTCTCAGCAAATCGCCAAGAACGATGTTCTGGAAATTGATGTCTTCCAGGTTGACGAACTCGATCGCACAGTACAGGTCAATTCAAACGGATTAATCTCGCTCCCCTTGATCGGGGAGATACAGGCGGCAGGCCACAGCGCGCGCGATTTGGAGAAAAATATTGCCACGGCCTACGGACAAAAATATCTGCAGTCTCCGCAGGTAACCGTATTTGTGAAGGAATCAATCGGCCAGCGCGTTGTCGTTGATGGTGAAGTCAACAAGGCAGGCATCTATCCGGTTACTGCAGGATCATCTTTGTTGGGTGTGGTATCGCAAGCTGGCGGTTTGAAGAGCATTGCCGATCCGTCAAAGATTTATGTCTACCGCGACTATGGGGACCAGAAACTTGTCGCAAACTATAGTGTCAATGACATTCGTTTGGCAAAAAAATCGGATCCGACAATTTATGGCGGTGACGTCGTTGTTGTGTTTTCCTCTTCGTCGAGAGTTGCCATGCAAAATCTGACGCAGATTTTAGGTATCGCCACAAAGGCAGCTGTATTCGTGCCATGAAGAACCGCAACGGAACGAATTGGCAAAACTAAAACTGGGGCGCGGGGCGCAACGAGAGCTGCATGCTGAATAGCAACAATCATGGCGGTCGCCCAGTGCCAACCCACATGGACGGAGCGCACGCTTCGGGCGAAATAGCCCCTTATGCGCCCTGGTATGGCGGTGCCGGGTATGGTCAGACATTTGAAGAAGACGAAGGCGGGATTGATCCTCTTGCCTTGCTACTCTATGTCGTCAAATATCGCTGGCTGATAGCCGTGCTGGTTGCTATTGGCCTGGTGGCGGGCGCGGTGGTGACCTGGATGCAAACTCCACTTTATAAAACGACGGCCCAGATGGAGATATCCGGAGCGTCACCGAAGGTTTTTCAGGATTTGGAAGTCATTTCAGAGGCTGAAGACTACAGGACTTATTATACCGCTCTGGAAAAGCTTAAAAGCAGATCGCTGGCGCAACGGGTTGTGTTCGAACTCGGGCTAGCAGATAATGTGAAATTCCTGTTCCCTGCACCACAGTTCGCGATTTCAAATCTCTTTGCCAGAGCGTTCGGCTACGAGGCCGAAAATTCTCTGGACGACTTCCCGCCGGAGCAGCGCGAAAAAATGGCCATTGGCCGGATTCAAAAGAATCTGTCGGTTATTTTGATTAAGAACACCAGCCTCATTGGCATCACCTTTTCGGACCAGAACCCGCAGCTGGCAGCAGAGATTGCCAATGAGGTTGCAGCCAGTTTCATTGACCAGCGCATTGATCAGACCAGCGAAACATCTGATTTGGCTCGTCAGTTTGTTGAGGAACAGGTCGTCCAGGTAAAGGACAAACTACAAGCTTCCGAGCAGGCGCTGGTCGCATATGCCAAGTCGGAGGGCATCACGGTCACCGGAAGCGAAATATCACTCATCGCATCCAATATTGAGGAAATAAACAACGCACTTTCCGCCGCGATCCAGGAGCGGTTGGATTACAGCCGCCTGGTCCAACAGATCGAAGCAGGACGCGGCGCCAGCCTGCCGCAGGTGCTGGATAGTTCGGGAATACAGGCACTGAAGCAGCGGGTAGCGGAACTACGCGCAACTTATCAGCAAAAGCGAGCTATCCTGAAACCGGATTTTCCTGAAATGAAAGCGCTATCGCGTGAGATAGCCGGTCTGGAAAAGGAAATAGGTGAAGCTGTCGAAGTGGTGACGAGTTCCATCCTGCTCAGGCGTGATGAGTCCATCGCCAAGGAAGCCGATCTGGAAGCCAAGCTGAACGAGCTTGAAAATGAACAGTCCATTTTCCAGGACAAGAATATCCAGTACACAATCTTAAAGCGTGAAGTGGACTCAAATCGGTCACAATATGAAACTCTCATCGGAAAATTGAACGAGGTCGGCGTCGGCTCCAATGTCAGGCGCGAGAACACGACGATTGTCGATGCCGCCGTGGTTCCTGACGGTCCCTATTCGCCAAGACTGAAAATCAATCTTGCAATTGCACTGGCTTTGTCCATGGCATTTGCTGCGGCGGTCGTTTATTTGCTGGAACTGCTCAACAACACGTTCTCCAATCCGGACCAGATTGAATCGGATCTGAAACTACCGGTGCTTGGCATTCTGCCCCTGGTGGATGACGCAAAAATAACGGAGCAACTGTCAGATCAGAAGTCTGCCCTTTCGGAAGCCTATCGTTCTTTGCGGACGTCACTTCAGTTCACGGGCACCGATGGAAACCCAAGGTCGCTGCTGGTGACGAGCTCGGAACCAGCAGAGGGCAAATCCACAACATCGTTCAAACTCGGACAGGATTTTGGTTCCCTTGGCCTTCGTGTTCTGATCGTCGATGCGGATCTGCGAAAGCCCAATCTTCATTTGCAATTTGGCACAGACAACGCCATCGGATTGTCCAATCTCTTGACGAATACAGCGCGAAGGGAGGACCTTCAAGAGATTTTCCGGCCCACACGCTATGCCAACGTGACGTTCCTGAGTGCCGGCACTATTCCGCCCAATCCGCCGGACCTGCTCTCGTCACCCAAAATGGCAATGTTGCTTCAGGCATGCACGGACCAGTTTGATATTGTGATACTCGACAGCCCGCCGATAATGGGCTTGTCGGACTCCCCAATCCTCGCCCGAATGGTGGAAGGGACACTGCTCGTAGTTTCTGCAAATCAGGTGACTCGCAAGTCGAGCCAAGCTGCACTGAAGCGCTTGAAGACTATAGGGGGTCAGGTATTTGGCGCCACACTCTCGAAATTTTCAGCCAACAAGTTCGAATACGCTTACGCATATCGTTACATGTCCGAGGGTTACTACACTTTAAAAGACGAAAGCGTAAATTCCGCGGATGGAGTTCAGGTAAATCGCAATGCGAACGGTAATAATCCAGTTGAAAAGGCTCGTGCTGGTATGCGTCGCGCTGGCGACGTTTTGCGTAGTCGCCTTAACGGGGCTTAGCAATTTCTACCGTACAACGGACCCGCAACGCGCCCTCAGCCTCAATCCGCTGAATATCACAGCAAGCATGGACCTTCTGATCAGTGCTATTAATGCACGCGAAGGTGCCTCGCCGGTGCAGGAACTGGGCGCGGTCGCACAAAATGCCATCCAATATACGCCAATACATGCCCCGGCCCGGGGTCTCCTAGGCGAAATACTCCATCGCCAGGGCGACCAAAACGCAGCTAATGCGGTTTTCGAGGTTGCACTGTCCCTGTCAAAAACTGAACCGACGGCCCTGCAGCGTACGCTGGCAACGGCTGTTCGAGGTGGCGACAATGCATCTGCAATGGCGAAACTCGATATTCTGTTTCGACGTTGGCCCGCTCGATTTGCCTCATTCGCACCCGCTATTCCTTATTTGCTGCGCCAACCGGATGGGTACCAGGTGGCCCTGGCCGTATTAAGGGAAGACCCACCCTGGCGGCCACATTTCCTGCGCTATCTGAATGGCGATCCCGGCACCGTGGATCTGGCTTATCGCCTGCAGCTTGATTTGAACAGCAATACGAAAGACACCCGGCCCCGTGAGTTGGGAGGGACATTGTCGGCATTGCTTCGTAACGGGAAATATGATTTTGCCCATCGATTGTTTCTGCTAACGCTCAATGAGGCCGATCGCTCCAACAATGGCTACCTGTTCAACAGCAGCTTTGAATTGGAACCTTCCGGTCGGCCATTTGACTGGACGCTCAGAAGCCAACCGGGCGTCAGAGTGTCCCGTGACACGCGTGACACGTCAAATGGCGAGGACTCCACCTTAACCGTGCAGTTCCTTGGAAAACCCGTCAAACGGATCGGTGTCGATCAGCACCTTTATCTGCCGCCCGGGAAATACGAACTGGCAGTTGACCTTGATGTCGCCAATCTCAAAACCCCGAAGGGCCTTTTCCTGAATATTGTCTGTATTGACCCACGCCGAACGGTTAGCCGGCTGGATATTCCGACCGGTAGTTACCGTGACAAGATATTGACGACTGAGTTCACGCTTGCAGATAGCACTTGCAAAATGCTCAGACTCGGAATGGGAACCGATCTAATCGCCGAAAGTTTCCGCTATCGGTATTCCGGAACACTCTCCATTCGCGATATCTCCGTTAGAAAAACCGCCTCGTAATGAATGAACGTCATTCAGAAATCGATAAATACCTGCTGGGCGTGACGATCATCATCGCCCTTGTATTCGGTGGTGGAACGGGGACGGGCCTTTCAACCGACATGGCCATACAACTGATGGCGGTTGCGGCTTCGAGTTTCGTTTGCCTGCGTCATATGGATAGGCCAATCGACCGCCGTGTTTTCTGGTTTCTTGTGTTGGCCTGTCTGGCAATTGTGTTGCAGATTCTGCCAGTTTCCACCGAGCAGACTCGTTCAACACAGGGAATTTTACCGGCCGACGACACGTTGCTTGTCATGGAACCCATATCGATCAGCCTGGGCTTGGGACGCACCATCGAAGTTGCCGGCTATTTCCTGACACTTTGTTTGTTTCTGACAGCTGTTTTGAAACTGCGGTTCGAACAGGTCTACGGGCTGATTCCATTTTTTCTCACGGGCGTCGTCCTTAACCTCACGGCCGGTTTGATTCAATATTCTTATTCAGGTCGCGCCATCGTCACGGACCTTTTTTCCTACGACCTGTTGGCTGGGTTTTTTGTCAACGTCAATCACTATTCAAGTTTGATTTTCACCTCAATTCCAATTGCCTTTGTCTATTTCATTGAGACCAATCGCCTGTTTGTTTTGGTCGCCTACATCGTTGCCGCTTTGTTGATTCTGCTTGCCGCGGGCTCGACCGCAGGCGTTTTGATAGGATTTGCGATAACGGTGTTGAGCATTGTAATTCTGTTCCAACGCAGCCGTGCGGGCATATTGGTTGTGCTTCTCGGCACCATAATTCTCGGGATTTATTCGGTCGGCGTCTGGGCGCGCCTGCAGGTCGAAGAATTCAACCCCGGCTACGGCCGTCTTGAATTTGCACGCACGACCCTCGAAGGCATCCGCGACAACCTTCCCTTTGGTATCGGATATGGAAATTTTGTCATCGGCTATCCAAGCTACGAAAAGAGCGAGATGATTTTCAACACCTTTGTGAACCACGCACACAATGAATATCTCGAATTGGTATTCGAAGGCGGTGTCATTGCCGCGGCACTCCTGGTTATCTTCTTTGTGTTTTTCCTCTGGCGTGTTCTGGAAACAATACAATTGCCGCTACACAAGGCTGCAACGCTGGCAATCCTCTTCATACTTGTCCATTCGGTGGTGGATTATCCTTTGCGCACTTTGGGGATGGCCGTTCCTTTTACTCTGTTCATTGCATTTCTGTTTCACCGCGGCCCGGATGTTATCGATCATCCCAAACAAACCCGATTGGCATCTGAACAGCAGGTGACTGTAGAAGATATTATTTGATTATATTGCTGATCTTAAAAGCAAAATTCCTATTTTATATCGACAATGTGCCGATCCGCCCTTATCCCGCGCCGGATCTCAACGGCTGTCGCCAAACCAATCATTTGCGGCCTCACTAGGAGCGGGAATCCCTTGAAAACAACCTTCGCCTTCCAGCACGCCAACAATTCGCACGCGCTCCTCAGCGTTCTACGGTCACTGTCCATCGACAATTTGAAAGGCTGTGTCCAGCTTCAGACCGGGCTTCCAGCCATCACCACAATCTGCATCCCAGATCGAACAGCGCCGAAGTAGTCGAAAGTGCGTGATGCCGGCACCAAATCTTCGTAAGATCAGTCCGGGGGTTCCAGATTGACGATCCCAACTACAACGCTTTGGAGACAAAGAAATGCCGGCACAAAAACCAAAAGATCGTCTTTTGAAGCGTGGTGTGGAGGAGACCGTCGTTTCAGATTATGCAGCACAGGAGACCAACAGCTACGGCGATTTCTTGCAACTCAAAACGCTGCTCAATCTGCAGAAGACGTTTTAGGATCCGCCGCAGCCGGACGAACTCCTATTCCTCATGATCCATCAGGTGAGCGAACTCTCGCTCAAGCTTGTGCATCACCAGATCATCCAGTTTCGTACGCATCTGATCAACGACGAGATCGGACCTGGCCTTAAGAAGGTGGATCGTATCAAGGCGATACAGAAACAGTTGATAACCTCCTGGGAAACCCTGCTGACCATGACACCGGCGGACTACATGCTGTTTCGCGACGCACTGGACAATTCTTCCGGATTTCAAAGTTATGGCTACCGTCAGATCGAAATTTTTCTCGGCAACAAGGATCCTTCGACAATGACCGTACACAGGCATGATCCAGAGGTGATGGCAGTCCTGGAAAATGCCCTGGCAGAACCCTCCGTATATGATGAGGTCATTCGATTGCTCGCCCGTCAAGGTTTTGACGTGCCCGCGGAGCTGCTTGAACGTGATTTCAGCAATCCCTATTCGGGTGATACCCGTATCGTCGCAATCTGGGAGGAAATCTATCGCAACACGGACAAACACTGGTACCTGTATTGCCTCGCGGAAAAGCTAATGGATGTCGAAACCCTGTTTCAGCGCTGGCGCTTCGACCATATGTCCGCGGTTGAGCGAGTCATCGGCATGCAGCCGGGCACAGGCGGATTATCCGGCGTAGCGTTTTTAAAGAAAGCACTTGAGTTGAAATTCTTCCACGATCTATACGATGTGCGCGCAGCCCTCTTCTGCAAAACACCCACATGATCTGCCTGGCGATACGCAAATTCGATATTCAGGAGCATCGAAATGTGTACGCGGCAAATGACCGCAATAGCGCAATGACATCTGGCAATGCCCATTTGCTGCCCTAATATTTTGAACAGTAGAAGCTGGAGTTCGATCTTCGGGCCCGATTACCGGCTCGCTGGACCGATCTCATCGACCGTGACCTCTATGCGGAGGAGAAAACAATGAAAGCGACCAAGATTGTCGAACACGCGCGCCAACTGTTGGAGGCGCACGGGGACAAGGCAGAAGCAGAAGCGGCGCACAAGGCCAACGAACTTGATGCGCAAGGCAAGTCTGAGGATGCCGCCAATTGGCGCAGGGTCCGGGCCGCTATTCATGAAATGCGGCCGCCGCATGTCAGTTGATACCGCGGCGAAATTTTGAACATTACGGACCGTATCATTCGACATTGGTCAAGCGGTTCAGGGTGTCTGATGGTTGCCTTGAAACAGGCACGCATATCTGCGCCACTCTTGCCTCCGGCTTGCATATCAGTAATTCTGCATAAACAATGCCGCCAGGCCAACAGCCTGGGCGGCTGGATGCTGTTGTCAGCAGAATGAAATGCAAAGGGCGCATTCGGAGGCATGAACATGACCGGTTCTGAAATGGATATAGACGATCGTGAGAGCGTCGAACTGGTATCTGCAGGCAATGTTGCTGGCCTGATCAAGGGACTGCCTTTCAAGGCGCAGCTGGTTCTACGCACCCTTGCACGAATCCGACACGGCGCATTGAATCTCGTTTTACCGGACGGTCGCCACCTGCGCATCGAGGGCCGGGAACCGGGTCCACAGGCCGAACTGGTTTTGCACAATTGGAACCTTCCCTACAATGCGTTTCGGCGCGGAACGATTGGCGTCGCTGAAACCTACATGGATGGGGATTGGGAAAGCCCCGATATTCCGACATTCCTGGAGCTCTTTCTTGTCAACACAGATATTGGTGGCCACCTGGCAAATGGCGCGCGCGGACTTGCAAGTCTGGTTGAACGGTTGCGTCATCTGTTCAGGGCAAACACCAAGTTGCAGGCCAGGAAAAACATCGCTGCTCATTATGATCTGGGCAATGCGTTTTATGAAAAGTGGCTAGATCCGAGCATGACGTATTCTTCTGCACTGTTTCAAACCGGTGCAAACGATCTGCAAAGCGGCCAACGGGCCAAATACAAGGCCCTGGCTGATGCAATCGGCATCGCGCCGGGAAGCCATGTCCTGGAAATCGGATGTGGCTGGGGCGGGTTTGCCGAGTATGCCGCCGGAGAACTGGGCGCAAGAGTCACCGGGCTGACGATCAGCCGAGAACAGCTCGACTATGCATCAAAGCGAATTCAGGACGCAGGTCTTTCCGATCGTGTCGAGCTGAAATTCCAGGACTATCGCGAAGAGCGCGCCGTATACGATCACATTGCTTCAATCGAAATGTTCGAAGCCGTCGGAGAAAAATACTGGTCAGGCTATTTCGACAAACTGAGTGCATGCCTCAGGCCCGGCGGTCGCGCTGGCCTGCAGATCATAACGATTCACGAAGACGCCTATGAGAATTACCGGCGCAATCCGGATTTCATTCAGCGTTATGTGTTCCCGGGCGGCATGTTGCCGACGTTTGAGATCCTCGAAGATCTTGGCCACAAAGCCAATCTGAAACTTGCCGGACACCGTGCATTCGCACAGGATTATGCAAGGACACTTTCGGAGTGGTGCAACCGGTTCTGGGACGCCTGGCCGGCCATAAGGCCCTTGGGCTTCGACGATCGTTTCAAAAAGCTCTGGGAGTTTTACCTGCACTATTGCGAAGCCGGTTTTCGTGCCGAAAACATCAATGTGCGCCAGATAATCTACCAGCGCCAAGTGGCTGGACATCCGTCAGATTGATTAAGCGCGGCGAAATTCCATTTTTCATAAGCGCAAAGGAAGCAAACTCTATTTCTTGCCTCACCCCTTGTTGATAATCCACAACGGGCAAAATACTGTTGCAGCAACCCAACTGAGGCTCACGAATGACCGTTTTACAATCTGTATTGGATAGCATCGGCAACACACCGTTGATCAAACTCAAAAAGGCATCGGAACTTACGGGCTGCACCATTTTGGGCAAGGCGGAGTTCCTCAATCCCGGGCAATCCGTCAAGGATCGCGCGGCGCTCTTCATCGTACGGGACGCAGAGAAAAAGGGCCTGTTGCGTCCAGGTGGCGTGATCGTTGAGGGAACTGCCGGCAACACCGGGATTGGACTTTCCATGGTTGCCAAAACGCTCGGTTACCGAACCCTGATTGTGATTCCGGAAACCCAGAGCGAAGAAAAGAAAGATGCGCTGCGCCTGCTCGGTGCTGAACTGGTCCAGGTTCCGGCAGCGCCCTATCGCAATCCAAACAACTATGTGCGGCTCTCGGGTCGCCTCGCCGAACAAATTGCCAAAGAAGATCCAAATGGCGCCATCTGGGCAAATCAGTTCGACAACGTTGTCAACCGGCAGGCTCACATTGAAACCACCGCGCCCGAAATCTGGCGCGATACCGACGGCAAGGTCGATGGTTTTATCTGTGCTGTCGGTTCGGGTGGCACACTTGCCGGCGTTGCCGTCGGCCTGAGAGAAAAGAGTGCGAGTATCAAAATCGGTATTGCCGATCCCATGGGAGCGGCGCTCTACAATCATTACAAAAACGGCGAAATGAAAGCCGAAGGTGGCTCGATTACGGAAGGAATTGGACAGGGACGCATCACGGCGAACCTCGAGGGTTTCACACCGGATTTCGCCTATCAGATCCCCGATGCGGAAGCATTCCCCTACATATACGACCTGATTGAAGAAGAAGGCATGTGCCTTGGCGGATCCTCCGGAATCAATATCGCCGGCGCTATTCACATGGCACAAGACATGGGCCCCGGACACACCATCGTAACGGTGTTGTGCGACTACGGTAACCGTTATCAGTCCAAACTCTTCAATCCGCAGTTCTTGCGCTCAAAGGAATTGCCGGTCCCGGAATGGATGGAAAAAACACCGGAAATCTCAATACCCTACGAAGAGGTTTAAGCCTTGCAGGAAACGCAGCAGCTATTTCTCGATGATGCTTATCTGTCGACCGCCGAAGGCAGCGTAACAGCGATAAACGACCGCGGCGGCATATTGCTGGACCAGACCTGTTTTTATGCCACGTCCGGCGGCCAACCGGGCGACATCGGTTTTTTTGAGCGTCAGGACGGCTCGAAGATCGAGGTAGCGGCAACCGTCAACGGTCATTCCAAGGCTGAGGTGGTTCACGTGCCCGCAAACGGGCAATCGGTCCCGGAAATTGGCGAGACTTTGGCCCTGCACATTGACTGGGAACGGCGCTACAAGCTCATGCGCATGCACACCGCCTGTCATCTTCTGACCGTCGTGTGCCCCTTCCCGATTACCGGAGCTTCTGTTGGAGAAAATGAAAGCCGCATTGATTTCGATATGAGCGAAACGATCGACAAGGTGGCCGTAACCGGGAAACTGATGGAACTGGTTACAGCCAACCATGCGGTTTTTTCGCAATGGATCGATGAGGCGGAACTCGAAGCGAATCCTGATCTTGTAAAATCGAAAAACGTTCGCCCGCCACGTGGCAGCGGCCGTATCCGGCTCGTCTGCATTGGCGACGCGGGAGATGTCGATAGCCAGCCCTGCGGCGGAACACATGTTTCTGAAACCGGCGAAGTCGGCGCCATCCACATCGGCAAAATAGAAAAGAAGGGACGCGAGAACCGCCGGTTTCGCATTCGCTTCGGCGAATTGCCCGGCTGAAGACCGCGAAGGAATCATGACAGAAAAAAGCGCATTTGTGGTCTCGGCTGATTGGCTTGAGCAACGCCTGGGCAAGGAAAACCTGCGCATTGTCGATGCGTCCTGGTATCTGCCGGTGCAGGAACGCAACGCCAGGGCCGAATATGATGACGGTCATATTCCGGGATCAGTGTTCTTTGACCAGGACGTGATTGTCGAGCCTGGGGTCGATCTTCCCCACGCCCTGCCGAGTCCTGCGGTTTTCTCCGACCATGCCTCGAAACTTGGCCTATCCAACTCGGATACAATTGTCGTGTGCGATGGGCCGGGCATGTTCACGGCACCGCGTATCTGGTGGATGCTTCGCGTAATGGGCGCCAAATCGGTATTTGTGCTCGATGGCGGAATTGATGGCTGGAGAGGTTCGGGCCGCCCGCTCACGACAGACATTTCCAACCACGCCGCGGGCACATTTACTGCAGAGTTTGATGAAACGGCGGCCGTTCGTCTGAACGAGATGCGCGAAATTGTCCGCGACCGTACAAGCCAGATCGCCGATGCCCGCGGTGCCGGCCGTTTTACCGGCGAAGACGCGGAACCGCGTGAAGGCATGCGTTCCGGACACATGCCGGGCGCGCGCAATATCCCGGTGTTTTCCCTGTCCGAAAACGGACACCTCAAGACAGTCCGGGAGCTAAGAGAAATTATCGAGGCCGCTGGCATTGATGCCTCGGGGCCCGTCGTAACCACATGTGGTTCCGGCGTGACTGCGGCTGTCATCACACTGGCCTTGCAGTCCATCGGCAACGATCAAACGCGGCTTTATGACGGATCGTGGTCCGAATGGGGTGCTCTGGACGACACGCCCGTTGCTACGGGAGATGCGTAGTGGCTAGAGCTCGTGCACCGCTCAGGGCAGTGGTGACATATCTGGAACAGGTGAACCGACCGGCTTTCTTGGCGCCAATGCCCGTTAATCTTCACGTCGCCTTAATGAAACAAGCCGAAATCCCGCTGCATTTCTACCGCTACCTCCAGTATCACACCGGACGCGACTGGCACTGGGTGGCAAGACTGCGCCTGCAAGATGATGCCCTGTCAAGGATAGTCCACAACCCGGATACCTCCATTCACGTATTGTATATCAACGGCGCACCATCCGGTTTTTTTGAACTGCGCCAGATCGATTCAGACACGGTCAATCTGGAATATTTCGGCATGATGCCGCATGCCCACGGGCGCGGTCTGGGCCGCTGGTTCCTCTCACAGGCGCTGGAAGCCGCCTGGGATACAAGCCCGCATAAAGTGACGGTGAACACCTGTACCCTTGACCATCCCGCAGCCCTGCCGCTCTATCAGAAACTCGGCTTCACGCCGATTGGGCAAAGCGAGACATTCATCCACCCGCTCAGCGATGCGGACCTCCTGCGCATTGTTCAGTCAACGTAGGAACAATAATCCTGCCAACTGGCTGAACAACCCGTTCATCCTGGCTTCAGCTGCCCTCATCTATCGTCGCTCCATCAGACAGGCGACCGGCATGGGCCGGTCATGGGCCAGGAGAACAATCATTATGAAACGCCGCACATTCATCACCGCTCTTGCTGCCGCGATTGCCACACCGGTCGCAGCCTCCGCAAAGACACTCAAGCTCACAATTGACAATGATACGCCGACAAAAACCCAGCTCGCCGCGGCCCAGTTCAGCAAAGAAGCACCATCCGCGCGGACCATCGAAAAGAGCCTGAGCGCTCAGCCTTCCGTAAAGATCAGGCCTTCGATGAAGGGCTCGGTCAAGGATATCAAACGGCGCAAGGCGCTGCGCCACGTCGCACCTTCAATCAACATCCAGGCGATCAATTTCACTTTCGGCTCACCGCAAGTCCCCTCCAGCCAACACTGGAAAGTCGAGCAGATAGCCGAGGCCATGCACAGGATGCTGGCGCGCAACCCGCACGAGCTCTTTCTCATCGAAGGCCACACGGATGCTGTCGGGTCTTATGCCAGCAACCAGCGTCTTTCTGAGCGCAGGGCCCATTCCCTGCAGCGTGTGCTGTCGGAATATTTCGGCATTCCGCGCTTCGCACTTGAGACTGTCGGTTACGGCGAAGAAGATCTGATTGTCGACACACCCTATGCCGACTGGCGCAACCGTCGTGTGACCCTGCGCCGGATTACCGACATCGTCTATCGTTGAGATATCAGGTCAATTACGCCGATGGGTTCCCGCCTGTGCGGCGTGATTGCCCGTCCAGACGACGGATGATCTTCAGAGCACCTAATCGCTCGTTTTCAAGGACCTTATTCTCGAAACGATTTCAGCGGCTTCGTCTTCCAACGGAGGCAGTGGCTGTGTATTAAATATGGATATCAGACCGCTTGAACCCCCGGTCAATTTCTCGGGTACATCTGCTTCAAACGGCTCAATGAAGAACAAATAGTCGATGCCGACCACCATTGGAATGCCGCATCCTCCCATATAAAAAATGCTTGTCGTTACCGGACCGGTTTCCGTCGGTTGTCCTTTTATGATTTCTTTGCGCTCATAAAAAACCTTGACGATGTATCGCTTGCTCTCTCCCTCAAACATCGCAACGTCGGGACTGAGCTCCACTTTGGTGACAAGCGCAGTGAAAATTTCTTTCGCAGAGCCCACTGCCTGTTCTTCCGACCAGTCGGATGGGCGGCTGCAGGCCGATGCATGCGAAGCCATAAAGACACAAACCGTGACGAAAGTTCCTGCGAGAATTCGCAGCATTTCTGCCTCCCGTACCAAACGAACGGAGTCTGAAATGCAAACGCGACGTAATTGTGATTTTCCGTTATCCGATCGTGTCGATATCAACAGACAAAATGGCCGCCCTGCCCTCTGGCAGCGCGGCCTTTGTTATTGGCTGATTGTGTAACCTACGCGACCTGGAGGACGGCGGCAGGCTCAGCCAAGTCGTAACCCAGTGCCTCGGCAACCGGCTTGTTGGTAATGCGACCGCGGTGCACGTTCAGGCCGGCACGAAGGTGGCGGTCTTCGGCGATTGCACTCAGGCCCTTGTCGGCAAGCTGCAAGCCGTAATGCAAAGTGGCATTATTCAGCGCATGGGCCGAGGTGACCGGAACGGCACCAGGCATATTGGCGACGCAATAGTGGATGATGCCGTCAACGTCGAAAGTCGGATCCGAATGCGTTGTCGCATGGGAGGTTTCGAAACACCCGCCCTGGTCGATGGCGACATCGACAATCACCGCACCCTTTTTCATGCCGGACAGCATTTCACGGGTCACCAGCTTCGGCGCGGCAGCACCGGCTACCAGCACGGCACCGACAACCACATCAGCGGAGAAAACTTCATGGTCCAGTGCCTCAATAGTCGAATAACGCGTGTGGACACGGCCGTTGAAGATGTCGTCAATCTGACGCAGGCGCGGGATCGAACGGTCGAGGATTGTCACGTCGGCACCGAGGCCAACGGCCATTTTTGCCGCATTCAGTCCGACAACGCCGCCACCGATAACCGTGACCTTGCCGGGAAGAACACCCGGAACGCCGCCAAGCAGCACACCGCAGCCGCCATTGGCCTTCTGCAGCGCCGTGGCACCGGCTTGGATGGCGAGACGTCCCGCAACTTCTGACATTGGTGCCAGTAGCGGCAGGCCGCCGTGATCGTCGGTTATGGTCTCATAGGCGATGGCCGTGCAACCGGAATCGACGAGCCCCTTGGTCTGCTCTGGATCCGGAGCAAGGTGCAAATAGGTGTAAAGAAGCTGGCCTTCGCGCAGCATCGCCCATTCCGACGGCTGCGGTTCCTTGACCTTGACGATCATGTCCGACTGGTCGAACACATCCTTGGCGGTCGGCACGATCTTTGCGCCTGCAGCCTGATAGACGCCATCATCGGCATCGATGGCAACTCCGGCATTGGTTTCAACGATCACATCGTGGCCATGCGCAACATATTCGCGCACCGAACCCGGTGTCAGACCGACACGGTACTCGTGGTTCTTGATTTCCTTTGGGCATCCGACTCGCATCTCGAATTCTCCAGTATTATCCGCGCATCGATATGCGCTGTTCATCATGGCGTCATTCCAACATATAGGGCGTGAAATATCCTTGCGAAGTGCGCCCGGATCAACCATAGTTTTCGAATATTATTGCAACGCATGTAAATTTTTAGAAGAATCTGCGAATGGATAAGCTGGACGCAATTGATATCGCCATATTGAGGACGCTTCAGGAAGACGGCCGAATCTCCAACGCCAACCTTGCCGACCGGGTGGGTCTTTCGCCTTCGGCCTGTTCCCGCCGGCTCGATATTCTGGAAAAAACCGGCGTCATTCGCGGCTACCATGCCCGCATCGCAAACAACGCGCTGAATTACACCATGACGGCGATCGTACACATATCGCTGTCGGGGCAGTTCGAGAAAACACTCAGTGAATTCGAAACCGCCGTCAAACGCTGCCCGAATGTACTGGTGTGCTATCTGATGTCCGGTGAATATGACTACATATTGCGTGTTGCCGCCAAGGATCTTCAGGACTATGAGCGCATTCACAAGGAATGGCTTTCGGCCCTGCCCCACGTCGTGCGCATCAATTCTTCATTTGCATTGCGCGAGATCATCGACCGGCCCAATATTGATATTGATATGCGCTGAGCTTCGCACATAGGGTGACGTGCAAAACAGCTAAGCCGGAGTACAATCATGGCCAAACGGTCTCGAGCGACCAAAATCATTTACGCCATTGTGATATTGATCATCGCTGGCGCAGCTTTGTTTTTCATGGGGCCAAGAACTCAGATGAGCACAGATATCAGTTTCGATCCATCAGCCATCGGCGAGGATGTCGATCGCTATCTGTCGAAATCCGAGGCCCGCTTTGATGACATCCGCAGCGGCCTTGGCAAGCAGATCGTCTGGGCCTTCCCGAATTCCCGGGCCAAGACACCGCTTTCAATCGTCTACGTGCACGGCTTTTCTGCGTCACCCGGAGAAATTCGTCCGGTCATGGACATTGTGGCGAAAAACGTCGATGCCAATCTCTTCTACACCCGCCTGCAGGGACATGGACGCTCTGGCGAAGCCATGGGCGAGGCAGGTTTGGAGGGCTGGTTCAATGACATCGCCGAGGCGATTGCCGTGGGCCTGCGGATCGGCGAACGCGTTGTGCTTGTCGGCACCTCTACTGGCGGCACTTTGACGACCTGGACAGCGGCGCAGCCGGATCTGTCGAAGAACGTGGCGGGGATCGTCAACATATCGCCAAACTACGGTACTCAGGCGGCCGGATCGCAGCTTCTGACCAATCCCTGGGCGCGCCAGCTGGTGCGGTTGGTTGAAGGCAGGAAACGCTCGTTCGAACCGAAGAACGATCTGCACAGGCAATACTGGACCACCGAATATCCGAGCGAAGCGGTGTTGCCGATGGCCGAACTCGTCAAGCTCGCCAACAATTCCGCTATCGAGAAAATCACCATCCCTGCCCTGTTCATATTCTCCGAGCGTGACAAGGTTGTGCGGCCGGACGTGACCAAGATTATCGCTGAAAGATGGGGCGCCGACAGCGAGATCGCCCTGATCGAAGACGATGAAGATGAAAACCATCACGTCATCGCCGGCGATGCCCTTTCGCCGTCGACCACGCAGCAAACGGCGGACATAATAACAAACTGGATCAAACGCCTGCCGGACGGGTCCTGATCAGGATCCGTGAGCCTGACCCGGTTTGCGGTCGGATGAGAAAAGATAGATCACCAGCGTGACGCCGATAAGGACACCGTATGTTGCATAGAGCACGGAATAGGTTTCCTGCGGCTGCGCGGGGTCAAATCGCGAATCGGCAATCTGCCCCATCAGGAACTGGATGAGCCCGACACCGCCAATGGTGAAAAAATTCATCAGTGTCACGCCACGCCCTGTCAGATGCATCGGGAAGAACGAACGCGCATGCGCCATCAGAACGCCGTAACTCGCCCCGAATATTCCAACCGCAAACATCAGGATCGCCACCTGCCACAGGAGCTGCATTGGAAAGACCGCCAGGACAATCAGCGCAACGAGGCTGCCTGAATTGCCGACGAAACAGACCCATTTTCGCGTCTTGAACAGCGTATCGAGCGGCCCGTAAAGCACGCTGCCGAGGATCATGGAGAGCGCCATGAACAGCGAAATATTGCCAATCACTTGCGTTGTTGCGCCATAGACATCGGCCAGATATGGCCCGACCCAAAGGCCGCGGATACCCGCTGCCGGAGCGTAATTGACCGTAATCAGCGGAATGATCAGCCACAGCGCGGGCATTTTCAGAAGGTCCAAATAGCCCGACAGGCCGGACCCGCCACCCTCTTCCCGCTCGATCGCCGGGTCTTTTATCAATTTGTACATCGCAACGGCGATAACCAGTGAGATGACCCCGAGACCGAGCATCGTCTCGCGCCATCCGACACTGTCGACGGCAATGGCCAGCGGTTTGGCGCCGATAACATTGCCCGCTGTTCCGAACGCCACGAACCACGATGACAGCACAGCAAAGCGCGCTGCCGAGAATTCATAGGCAAAGATAAAAAATGCCGCCATCAGCACCGGAGAACAGCCGATGCCGATCATGCCCATGGCGATGATGATCTCGATCGGCGATGTTGCAATGGCAAACACAAAGGCACCGCCTCCTGCACCTGCCGCAAATAGAAAAGACGCGGTGCGTTTTGGCCCGAAGCGGTCGAGCGATATGCCGACCACGAATTGCATCAGGGCAAATGTCAGGAACCATACGCCGGACGCAAGCGACAGTTCGGTTTTGCTCGTGCCCAGTTCCTCGATCAGCACCGGTGTCAGAACGGCAAGGAAGGACCGGTAGAACTGGGAAAAGATGTAGGCCGCTGCCAGCGCGGCGATCCCGGCCATTCAGGGGCCAGTCCGACAGGTGAGAACCGGCAGCACCTGCTCGCATTTCAACCGGCCTTGTCGCGCCATCGCGGTGTGCGCCGCATCTAGAATGCCGAACATGCAATCCCCCAAGAATGAAAACGCCGGTCAGATGATCAGGCTGGCAAGAACTTCATTATCCGTTATGTCTTCGTATCGCAAACCGGCATCATCGAATGCGCCGGTCAATGCATCGAAATTTTCGGATCGCTTGGTTTCAATGCCGATCAGCACGGAACCGAAATTGCGGGCAGATTTCTTCAGATATTCAAACCGGGCGATATCGTCTTCCGGCCCCAGCATATTGAGAAAATCACGCAGGGCACCCGGTCTCTGCGCTATGCGCAGGATGAAATATTTTTTCAGGCCCGCATGGTGCATCGCCCGCTCTTTGACATCCGGCAGTCGCTCGAAGTCGAAATTGCCGCCCGATACAATAACGACAATCGTCTTGCCTTCTACTGCCATGGCGTCCATCTCTTCAAGCGCAGTGATGGCGAGTGCCCCGGCCGGCTCCAGAACGACGCCCTCGATGTTGAGCAGTTCCGAGATGGTCACGCATACGGCATTTTCCGCGATCAGCATCACTTGATCGGCTGAGAATGGTCTGAGTGCATCAAAATTCTGCTTGCCGATTTCGGCCACAGCCGCCCCATCGACAAAATTGTCGACCTGGTCGAGCTTGACCCGTTTGCCCTCCGTAAGGCTCTGTTTCAGGCTCGGCGCGCCTTCCGGTTCGCAAAACACAAACGCATCCTCACCGTACCGATCACCGAGATAACCTGTCATGCCGGCCGAAAGCCCGCCGCCGCCGACCGGAACGATGAAGAGATCCGCAGTTGCATCGGCAGGCAGTTGCTCGATGATTTCCGCCGCAACTGTCGCCTGGCCTTCGATAATGTCCGGATGATCGAACGGCGGCACCATCAGCGCCCCGGAGCCTTTCGCATGGTCGATGGCCGCTGCACAGCATTCGTCGAAAATGTCGCCGTGGAGCCGGACTTCGATAAAGTCGCCACCGAAGGCTTTGGTCTTGTCGATCTTCTGCGACGGGGTCGTCACCGGCATGAAGACGACGCCGGGTTTTTGGAAATGCCGGCACACAAAGGCAAATCCCTGCGCATGATTGCCGGCCGAGGCGCAGACGAACCGGTCGGCGGCATTGTCCGATGCCAGGGCCTTGCGGAAGAAATTGAACGCACCTCGGATCTTGTAGGACCGGACCGGCGAAAGGTCCTCGCGCTTGAGAAAAATCCGCGCTCCGTATTTGTCGCTCAAAAACAGATTGTGCTGCAGTGGCGTCGGCGCGAACAGCTCCCTCATCACGGTCTTTGCATCTTCAACTGCTTGTTTCATTGTCCGCATTCCGGTTCGCCGGTTGGGCCATACTCAGCGAACCGGGCGGTGACTGCAAGATGACATTCCGCAAATTGCACTTGCAATCCGCCGCCGGATAATTTCCAGTAAGCGCGGGCCCCCTTGGCGAAATTGGTATACGCAACAGACTTAAAATCTGTCACCCGATTGGGTTTGCCGGTTCAAGTCCGGCAGGGGGCACCATACAAATTCGCACAGCCTGGGGTAATCTGTACCTTTATCGTCCAACGCTTTGTATGCAGTCAAAGGACGGTGATATTTGCGCCAGTCCCGTTCACCGACCGAACATCCAAATCAACCGCCTGATGGCAGCACCACATCCGCCAGATCCTTGGAATGGTGGGTGATCTGCTCGTAGCCGTCTTCGGTAACGATAAAACTGTCGCCCACCTGTGCGCGGAAACGGGCGTCCAGCGTGACCGAACCGTCGACGGCCAGCACCATGCCCGGCTGAAGCACGGTTCTATCGCCGAAGACCAGCTCCGGACGTTCCAGAAAACTGAACCCGGTCGCCCGCCCGCATCGGAACGGAAATTCATAACCGGCCGTCTGGATGATTTCGGCATAGGTGGCATGCACCTCTTCTGCAGTCACGCCGGGGCGCAGAACCGCAAGGGCCGCCTGCTGGCTGTCGAGCGCGGTTTGGTAAACCCGTGCATGTTTTTCGTCGGACATTTCGCCGATCCAGAATGTGCGGTCGAAGCCCAACTTGAAGCGATGGAAATTGGTCATGCCGCAAAAGCACATGAACACCGGTTCGCCCCGGCGCATGATCCTGATGCTGGCCCGGTGGTGCGGCTTGGCGATTTCATCGCCGGACGCCATGATCTGCAGGAAATGGGTGTTTGGGGACATGCAAGCATCGTCGTAGTGTGAATTTAAAAGCTCTGCCGCCTTGTGCGTGCCGGCGGTCGACACCGCGAGCGCCACTTCATATTCGGCCACACCGTCACCGATGGCATGGGCAGCGGCATCCATCATCACCGTTGCGACCTGCCCGGCGTGACGGGCCAGCTTCAGTTCTTCGTCGGATTTGACCATCCGCATCTGTTCGATGATCGGTGTCACGGATTGCAGCTTGCCGCTGTCCACGAGGCTTTCCACAAAGGTCCGTACCACCGGAGGCATGCGGTCAGGCTCGATCGCCACGTTCTTGGCCGCCGCCAAGATCCCCGGTAACTCTTCGCGCCATTCCTTACCGGCGCCGTCAAGCCAATAGGCGATACGGTCCACACGGGCTGCCGCATCCGCCATGTTCTTTTCCATCGACGGCGTGATCAGGAGGCTCGAACCCTGCGCGGACACGGCCAGGATAGACGGGCGGCCGAACTCCATATGAAGATAGTCATAATATCCGGTGTAGTAGTAGACGCTGTCGTCGTCGGTGATCAGCGCGACATCAATCCCGGCACGTTCCAGTTCGGCACGCAATGCGGCCATACGTCCTTCAAACATGAAGCTCAGTCCTCTTCAGATAACATCCAGCCCGACCCGGAACCATGTGCCAGGGTCAGGCACCGATTGATCACACACAAAGGAAGAAGGCTCAACTTCGATTTGAACGTACGATTCGGTACGTGCGCGGTGAGAGAACTGTTTTAGCGAAAGTTGCCGGCGACGGCGATGGAAGCGCCAGGCTGCAGTCGAACTCTGTCGGAGATAGCCCGGCGACCGTGGTTTAATGGCGTATGCCCGGCCAACGTTCCTGTTCAGGCGACTGGATGCACGGTGCACCCACTCCGTTGTCAAGGCAGCGTGTTTGCAACTCAGCGGTTAAACGCGATCGGGTAGCGTGGCTCCGGAAGCGGCAGCGGACGAGCGCTTTGCGTGACCGACAGGATCGAGGCGATCTTTGTGATGACTGCGACCATCTTTGTGTAAACGTTTTTCATAACAAACCCCTTTCTGTGGGAATGGACCAGGCAGCCGTGCATGAACCAGTTGTTCAATAATGACCGTCCTGATGGGGTTCACGTGTTGCCGGAATTGCGGCAATTCAAGACATGCGGCATTGGCAAATAGTATGAGATGCCAGCCGAAACCGGCGGCCCCATTTTTACTGAAGAATATGTTTTGAAGAGACTGGTCGGCCGGGCGGATCAGGATGGCCAGGGTTTGCGCCGCCATCAGGGAAACGGGACACGCCCGGCCTTTTTCCGCGACGGGGTTGGTCGCGGTGTAGTGACTATGCTGATACAATCTTGGGTTGTCAATATGGGCCGCGTTGGATGCCCTGCCCTTTGATAAAACTCGGAGGCACCTGAACCTGATTGGAGCCGATTGACAATGCAGGTCTAGACAGCGCCCCAGCCGCCGCCACCGGGTGTCTTCATGCAGACCACGTCTCCAGGTCGGACATCCGTGTGGTCGTTGCCCTGCAGATGCTCGATCGCACCATCCGCCCGCTGCACGCTGTTTTCACCGCACGCCCCGTCTTCACCACCGTTTTTGCCAAAGGGTTTGGTCTGCCGATGCGACGTCAGCGTCGTCACTGTCATGGTTTCCAGGAAGCGGAGTTTGCGCACGATACCATCACCGCCCGCATGCAGGCCGCTGCCGCCGGAGCCGCGGCGGATGGAAAATTCCTCGACCCGCACGGGAAACCGTTTTTCCAGCACTTCGGGATCCGTCATGCGCGTATTGGTCATGTGCGAGTGAACGGCACTGGCACCGGAAAAATCCGGTCCTGCCCCGGTGCCGCCGCAGATCGTCTCGTAGTTCTGCAGATGGTCGTTGCCCCAGGCGAAATTGTTCATCGTACCCTGCGAGCCAGCAATCACCCCAAGGGCGCCATAAAGACAATCGGCGATCGATTGGCTCACCTCGGTATTGCCGGCAATGACGGCCGCCGGGTAGACCGGGCTGATCATCGAACCCGTCGGCGCGATGATCTTCAAGGATTTCAGGCAGCCTTCATTCATCGGTATATCTGCGCCGACAAGCGTGCGGAAGACATAAAGAACCACGGCCGTGCATACGGACGCCGGCGCGTTGTAGTTCCCGCTGTCCTGTTCCGACGTGCCGGTAAAGTCGATCACCGCTTCTCGGCCGTCCGGATCGACCGATATGCGCACGGTGATCTGCGCACCGCTATCGAGCGGATAGGTGAATGTGCCATCTTCCAGACGGGTAATCACCCGGCGCACCGATTCCTCCGCGTTATCCTGTACGTGGCCCATATAGGCAATGACGGCCTCCTGACCGTATGCCGCAATCATCCGCTTGACTTCGCGTACGCCGGTCTCGTTGGCGGCGATCTGCGCCTCCAGATCAGCCATGTTCTGATCGATGTTGCGGCAGGGATATGTGCCGGAGCCAAGCAATGCGCGCGTTTCCGCATCGCGCAGCTTGCCCCCCTCCACCAGCTTGAAATTGCTGATCAAAACGCCTTCTTCATCGATATGACCGCTGTCAGGCGGCGCGGAACCCGGCGTGCGCCCGCCAATATCGGCGTGGTGACCGCGCGAGCCAACAAAAAACAGGATGTCCCCGCCCGCATCGTCAAATACGGGTGTGATCACCGTCACGTCGGGAAGATGTGTGCCGCCCTCGAAAGGGTTGTTCAGCATATAGCTGTCCCCAGGACGGATCTTGCCGCGGTTTGCGTCGATAACCGTGCGCACGCTCTGGCTCATCGAACCCAGATGCACCGGTACATGCGGTGCGTTGGCGACGAGGCCGCCGCTGCCATCAAAGAGCGCACAGGAAAAATCGAAGCGCTCCTTGATATTGACCGAATAGGCGGTGTTGGCGAGCGTCGCGCCCATCTGCTCGGCGATCGACATGAAGAGGTTGTTGAAGACTTCGAGCATGATCGGGTCGGCCTCGGTTCCCAGCGCCGCCTGCCGCGTCTTGGCAACCGTTCTGGTCAGCACAAGATTCCCAAATCCGTCGAGCTTCGCCTGCCAGCCCGCTTCAACGATATTGGTGCCGGTGCTCTCGGCAACAATGGCCGGCCCGTCGATTGTCTGGCCGACGCAAAGCTCATCGCGGTCGTAGAGCGGCGCGCTCATCCATTCGCCGTCACTGCGCATCTGCACTTGAGCTTTTGGCTGCGCGTCGACCGATCCCCCCGGTGCGAGCGCGCCCGACGGCGCCTCGGATTTGCCGATCGCCTCGGCTGCCAGCATGTCGATGATCAGCTCCCGGCTGGGTGAGGCAAAGCCGTAACGGGCCTGGTGTGCCACATCGAAACGCTGCTGCATTTCGTCCGGCTTGCCGAACTCAACTTCCAGTGTTTGGTGCGTACCGGCATAGCGCAAATGTGCCCGCATCTCGGTTTCCACCTGATCGGCGGCAACGCCCTGGCCGGCAACTTCAGCACGTGCCTCACTTTCCATGCGCTCAAGAACAGCGCCCGCCTCATCGGCTTTTTCGACACCGCCATCGAACTGCTCCTCACGAAGCGCCCTGATTTCCGCAAGTCCCATTCCATAGGCCGAAAGGACGCCGGCAAACGGATGGATGAAGACCGAGGTCATGCCAAGTGCGTCGGCGACGAGACAGGCGTGCTGACCACCGGCGCCGCCAAAACAGTTGAGCGTATAGGCGGTGACATTGTAGCCGCGCTGCACCGAGATCTTCTTGATGGCGTTGGCCATGTTCTCGACCGCCACACGCAGGAAGCCTTCAGCCGTCTCTTCCGCCGACAATGGCGCGAGCCCAGTCTGTCGCCCCACCTCGTCTGCCATCTCGGCGAATTTTTGCCGCACGACAAACGTGTCAAGCGGCTGGTCCGCATGCGGTCCGAACACATTGGGAAAATGATCGGGATTGAGCTTGCCGAGCATGACATTGCAGTCCGTCACCGTCAGCGGGCCGCCGCGGCGGTAACACGCCGGGCCGGGATTGGCGCCGGCGCTTTCCGGCCCCACCTGGTAGCGCCCGCCCCGGAAGGTCAGGATCGAGCCGCCGCCCGCAGCCACGGTATGGATATTCATCATCGGCGCACGCATGCGCACACCCGCAACCTCCGTCTCGAAGCTGCGCTCATATTCGTTGGCGTAATGACAGACATCGGTGGATGTGCCGCCCATGTCGAAGCCGATCAGCTTGTCGAAACCGGCCAGCCCCGCCGTCTTGACCATGCCGACAACACCGCCCGCCGGGCCGGACAGGATAGCGTCCCTTCCCTGAAACAGCGTCGCGTCCGTCAGGCCGCCATTCGACTGCATGAACATCAACCGCTCGCATGCGCCGCCCTTGACGTCGAGCGCATCGGCCACCTGATCGACATAGCGCCGCAGGATCGGTGTCAGATAGGCATCGACCACGGTCGTGTCGCCGCGCGAGACAAGCTTGATCAGCTTGCTGGTTGCATGGCTGGTCGATACCTGGGTAAATCCGATCTTGCGCGCCAGTTCCGCGACGGCATTTTCGTGATCCGGATTGAGATAGCCATGCATGAAGGCAATGGCGACACCGCGCACGCCGTTGGCATGGGCGCGTTCAAGCGCCGATCGCGCGCTTCCGAGATCCAGCGGCGTGACAACATTGCCATCGGCATCAAACCGTTCGCGCACCTCACCCACGTCGCTGTACAGAACCTCCGGAAGAACGATGTTGAGATCGAACAGGCGCGGCCGGTTCTGATAACCGATCCGCAAAAGGTCGCCGAGACCTTCAGTCACGAGAAGCAACGTCGGATCCCCTTTGCGTTCCAGAAGAGCATTCGTCGCAACGGTCGTTCCCATCTTGACAGCCGAAATGGTCGCCTGCGGCAGTGCGCTGTCAAGATCGACACCGATCAGCTCACGCACGCCCTGCACGGCGGCATCCTTGTACTGCTCGGGATTTTCCGACAGCAGCTTGTGGGTGATCAGCGACCCGTCAGGCTTGCGGGCGACAATATCGGTGAAGGTTCCACCACGGTCTATCCAGAACTGCCACATGGCACATCTCCATTATTCGGCGGAGTCAATGTTCCACCGTCTGCAATTTTCAGGTTTCGATCAAGCCTTTCGGCACCTGCTGCAGCTGGGCCCAGTCCTAGTAGACCAACGACGGCAGCCACAGGGCAAGTTGCGGAAAGGCCAGCAGCAGCGTGATCATCGCAAACATTGTCAAGACAAAGGGCGCAGCGCCCTTCATCACGTCGACAATATCGCCCTTCGAGCGGATACCCTGCACTACATATAAATTGATCCCGATCGGCGGCGTGATCAGCGCCGTCTCCAGAAGCACCATCAGCAAGATTCCGAACCACACCGCATCATAGCCGAGCGCAATGACGATGGGCGTGATGATCGGCGCCGTGGTCAAAAGCATCGACAGCGTTTCCATGAAGCAGCCAAGCAGGACAAGAACGCCGATGATCAGCAGCATGGTCTGAAACGGTGTCATACCGAGCCCGGATATGAAATCCGTGAGCGCGGTTGTCAGCCCGATCACCGACAGGACAAAATTGAGAAAAACCGCGGCCAGAATGATCAGCATGATCATCGACGTCGTGCGCATGGTGCCCTCGACCGCGTGACGCAGCATCGACAGGGTGAGCTTGCCGTTGAAGGCGGCGAGGATCATCGCCGCGACCACACCGAGCGACGCCGCCTCCGTTGGCGTTGCAAGCCCCGCATAGATCGAACCAACCACCACCAGGAAGATGCCGATTGGCGGAATCAGTGCCGGCAGCGCAGCAAAACGGGCTGCCCAGTCCGTGCGGATCGGTTCCCCACCCCAGCCGCGCTTTACCAGGCAAAGCAGCACGATTGTGCCCATGAACAGGTTGGCAAGCAGAAAGCCGGGAATGAAACCGGCAAGATAGAGCTCCGGTACGGAAGTGTCGGTCAAAAGCCCATATAGGATGAGATTGATGGATGGCGGTATCAGTATGCCGAGCGTTCCGCCGGCGGCAATCGTGCCCAGAAACAGCGGCTCGTTGTAGCCGCGTTTTTCGATCTGCGGCACGGCCACCGTACCGATCGTCGCGGCGGTTGCCACCGACGATCCCGAGGTCGCGGCAAACAACGCACTGGAGCCGATATTCGAATGCATCAGGCCGCCCGGCAACCAGCCGACCCAGCGCACGATGCCCTCATACATGCGCTCGGTGATACCGGCCCTCAGCAGGATTTCACCGAGCAGCACGAACATCGGAATGGCAACGAGCAGAAAGTCCGTGCCGGTCTGCCAGACCATGTCGCCCAGCGCGCGGTGCAGCGGCATCGGGCTTTCGAGAAATTGCAGCGTCAGCCCCAGCCAACCGAGCGAGGCGGCGACCGGCACGGCAAGCGCAATGAGCGCGATCAGTATGAGCAGTGTCTTGATCAGCATCTCAGACGGCCTCGTCTTCGATCTGTTCTTCGACGGATTTCACACCGATGAGCCTGTCGGCTCCGGCCGCATCGCCGCCGATCTGCCGTTTCAATGCAACAAGACCGATCAGCACGCCGCAAAAGACAAAAAACAGCCAGCCGAAGAGCCAGGGTATCTGCGGCAAGGCCAGCGGTGTTCTCAGCGGTGTGATTGACCGCGATCCATGAGCGATCGTGTCGGCAACCAGCGACCACGCCATATTGGCAACGACGGCGGCAAATCCGACCAGAAGCACAAGCCCGAGAAAATTCGAAAAGATCCGCAACCATCGGGAAAAAAACGGAAACAGGGCGTCAACGCGTATATGGGCGCGCTCGAAAAGGGCAAAGGAAAATCCCAGCGCAGTCGCGACACCAAAGGCGTAGCCCGATATCTCGTCGGCGCCGCCAAGGCTGACATTGAAGAGTTTCCGAAGCACGACCTCGAGCGTCACAAGCAGCGCCGATCCGATGATCAGGATGCCCCCGACCCACACCAGCCCTCGGCTCAGCCGCTCTGAAAGCTGTAGCGTTTTCTCCAGCATTTGCCCCTCCCGGAACCCATGGCCGGCCACGACGGGCCGGCCATGCTATTGTTTTTAGTTGTTATTTTGCTTCTGCTTTCAGACCGAGGATCGGTCCAACTGTTTCGTTCCAGGTATTGGCGCAATCGGCACCGCAGCGCTCCGCCCATCGGGCAAGCACCACATCCGTGGCAACCTGATCGCGTTTCTTGAGATCGGCGTCGGTTGGAGAAACCAGCGTCATGGCACCCGGCTCGCTAATGTCGCAGCTGCCGCCGGTAATGCACGAGATCGCCACCTTGTCTTCGGTTGCGGTCTCCGTCCACATCGCATCGGTCAGTGCATCAAGTTCCTTTTTGAGCATTGCCTGCTGTTCGGCGGACATGGAGTTCCACTTGTCCATATTCATCGCACCGAATGCCAGTCCCCAGCCGACGCGCAGCGTATAGGCATGCGTGGCCACCTGATGCCATTTGGCCTTGTAGGCGGACATGGTGCCGGTGATGCCGCAATCGGCGACGCCTTTTTCCAGTGCCGGAATAACCTCGGCGAATGGCACTGTCACGGAGGTTCCGCCGACACCTTCGACGAAATCGCCGAGCGTTGTCGCATAGACACGTATTTTCTTGCCGCTCAGATCTTCAAGACCGGAAATTTCAGCATTGCACCAAAGCGTCTGGCTCGGGAACGGATAGAGCTGCAGCAGCTTGGCGTTGTAAATTTCGGCGAATGCCTTTTCGAGGATCGGGAAATACGCTTCGGCGACTTTGCGCTGGGTGTCGATATCCTGTGTCAGTGAAGACAGATCGGCGCCCTCGAATACCGGATTTTCCGCCGCGACGTATCCTGGGAGGCCAAAGGCGTAGTCGAAGACGCCGTTCTTGACCAGGCGCATGATCTCGAAACCCTTGAGGCCAAGCTCGGTCTGCGGTTTGATTTCGCCGACAATCTGGCCGCCCGAAATATTGCCGATATGGTCGTTCCAGAACGGGCCTTCATGTTTTTGATAGTTCGTCAGGCTGCCCCAGGTGCCTACGGCCTTGACCGTCACGGGTTTGTCGGCTGCCTGCGCGCCGGCGGCGATCAGCGTGGCCAATCCCGCGCCAAAAGCAAATGATTTCAACAGTTTCATGAGTTCTTCTCCTCCACTTATCATAGTTTGCCGATGTAAAATTTGAACCACAGACCTCTACCGCCCGGTGCCGGCGTAGACTGGCACCTCCTGGTTTTCGTCAATGTCTGTGACCAGCATGCATCCGGGCGTGTGCGTAATGCAGATATCCGGCTTGGCGTTCAAAACCGCGTTTTGCGGAGTGACGCCACAAGCCCAGAAGACCGGAACTTCATCATCACCAACCGCGCAGGCGTCACCCCAATCCGGCTCGTCGAGCGAAGCAATACCGATCGCGTGCGGTTCACCCACATGAATGGGTGCGCCATGGGCAAACGGGTAACGCGCCGAAATTTCCCTGGTCCGGTCCACGTCAGCGCGCGCAATCGGCCGCATGGATACCACCACGCCGCCATTGAACGGTCCGGCCGGTTCGGTTGGAACCGATGTGCGGTACATCGGTATGGTGAAATTGCGCTCGATATGATGAAGCCTGATGCCGTCGGCCATCAGTGCTCTTTCGAAGGTGAATGAACAGCCGAGTGCAAAGGCGACGAGGTCATCGCGCCAAAGATCACTGATGTCGGTGACTTCCTGCTCGACAACGCCGTTGCGATAGATCCGATAGGACGGCACATCGGTGCGGATATCGATATCGGCGCCGAGTGTATGCATCATCGGGCTCGCCCGGTCGGAAACCCCGACCAGCGGGCAGGCTTTCGCATTGCGCTGGCAAAACCGCAAGAAATCGACCGCATGATCTTCCGGCAGGATGACCACATTTGCCTGAAGGCGTCCGGCGGCAAGACCCGTCGTGTGCCCGCTATAGTCCCCCGCCCGCACGATATCGCGCACCGCTTCAGTCTGCAGGGCGCGCAACTGTGTGTAGTGGCTTTGGTGCTGGGCTTGCGACATTTGCAATGTCCGTCTTCCAGAAATTCAACTGTCACAAATCATTCGCAATCGGGGTGATCACGTCAAATTGTATATTTCTTTCACTTTTGATCGAAAAACCTGATCATTCCATATAGGCGGCTGCAACGTCTTTTGCGATATGTGCAACGCTCTCCGCCAGGTGGCTCTTCGGTTCGCCCAGAAAGGACGCGGTAAAGCGGAGTGTATCCGGCCGCCAGCCGGGGTCGAAGGCAACCAGTTCACCGTTATAGAGTTGGCGCTTGATGAGGTGCAAAGGGAAAGCACCGACGCCAAGGCCCGTTGCCACCATGCGAATACACGCCGACAGCGATGACGACGGAAACAGCCGCGCATCACTGCCGACATTTTCGAGAAGCTTTGTTTTCAGATCCTGATAGGGCCGCGTATTGCGCGCATAGGAGATGACCGGCGTGGAGCGCAAAATATCGGCCTCATCCCCATCGACGTGCAGTGCCGGTGACCGGATCCACACGAGTTCGAATGCCGGCAGTTCGATATTGTCGACGCTGAATTCCGAGATCGGACCCATCAGGATTGCCAGATCGAGCGAACGGTTGAGCAGCGAGTCGCGCAGATTGTGCGAAACATCCACCGTGATTTCCACATCCACCATTGGATATTCCGAACGCAGGCCGGCGACAAATTCCGGCAGCCAGGATTGCACCACCGTTTCGGAAACACCGACCCGAAGCTGCGCCTCGAGACCGGCGGGGTCGACAATGTTGGCTTTGATGTCTTCCTGAATGCGGTGGATCTGTTCAGCATAAACCAGCAGTTTTTCACCGCGCTTGGTCAGCCGCATGCCGCTTTGCGCGCGCTCGAAAAGCACCGCACCCAGCGCCGTTTCAAGCGCCGCTATTCTGGCCGAAACAGCCGGCTGCGACAGATGCATCTGTTCGGCCGCACGGCGAACGCCGCCCAGCCGCGCCACCCAGAAAAACGTCCTCAACTGCTCAAACGTCATCGATATGCTCAACCCACATGTTTTGCCGTCAAAATACACGCTCCAGCCCGTACGGCCAGCCCGTCTTGCGGGCCGGGCCGATGCGCGCTACCTGTTGAGGCTGAAGTGCGTTTGAGGAAAAACATATGTCGGCAAAAATCGTAACTGCCGCGATGGTCGCCATCGGCGATGAATTGTTGTCGGGCAAGACCAAGGACAAGAACATCGCCCATCTTGCCGATATGCTGACAACGGCCGGTATTGATCTGAAGGAAGTGCGCATCGTCGGCGATGATGAAGACGCAATCGTCGCCGCCATAAACGAACTTCGTCCGCGGTATTATTACGTGTTTACCTCGGGCGGCATTGGCCCCACCCACGACGACATTACGGCGGAAGCGGTTTCAAAGGCCTTCGACCTGCCCTGTGAACACGATCAAAAGGCGCTCGAGTTGATGGGCGCGGTCTATGAAGCGCGCGCGATAGAATTCACGGAAGCACGCAAACGCATGGCCCGCATGCCGCGCGGCGCCACGCACATCAAGAACCGGGTTTCCGTCGCACCCGGTTTCACGATCGGCAATGTCCATGTGATGGCCGGTGTGCCGTCAATCTTTCAGGCGATGCTCGACTGGCTTCTGCCGACGCTGGAGACGGGCGCGGTCATTCACGCGAAGATTGTCGACTGCCCCTATGGCGAGGGAACGATCGGCGAAGGTCTGGAAATAATTCAGAATGAGCACCAGGACACCGTCATCGGATCCTATCCGCGTTTTGACGGTGAAAACTATTCAACCCAGATCGTGGTGCGTTCTCGCGATGAAGAGGCGATTGATCGGGCTGTTGAAGCAGTGAATTCTCTGCTTGTGGAGATCAAGGCTGCACGTTCAGCCAAGGGCTGAGACGCCCAGGCCACCCCTATGATCGAGTGGCCTATTTTCCATTCGGAAGGCGTGTTCTAGTCGAGGAAGCGGTTGCCGGAAACAATGCTCGGAATGTCGGCGCGATAGATGCCGAGATCGGCAAGTTCACGATCCGAAAGGCGGTTGAGTTCGGTGCAGGCGCGGTTATGTGCACGGCGCTGTTGAATGGATTTCATAACTGATTTCATTGTCCTGATCCTTGTCCGGGAATTGATGTTCGTAATCATCGTTTTCTTATGCGTTGCATATAGGGGTTACCTGCTGATTTTGCAGTGAAATAAACGCAGAGGAGCATTGCAATATTGCAATGCACAAATCTTCCGGGCCGATTGATCCCGGGATAAGGCGGAAAAAGCCTGCGAAAGGCGCTTCAAGCCCAACACCTGGCGCCCCGGTGCGCGCGGGACACACTACCAAAGACCAATAGTCGAGCCCCGCTGAATTGACTGAAATCAACAACAGCAGCACCTATATTGTGCATAGTACCGCTATCGCAGCGCACCGGCGTTGCAGACACACGCCCTGACACGATGGAGACGACCATGTCCTACAAAACCATCCTGGTGATCCTGCGCAATCTCGAAGATTGTGAACATGTGCTGGATACGGCACTCCATCTGACAAACCGCTTCGAAAGCCATCTCATCGGGCTGCATGCGGAACCCGCCGTGAAAGTGTCTTTCGCCGCACCGATCGAAATTCCCGACGCCAGCGTCTTCGAGGTCGATCAGGGTGAGATCGATGAGCGCATGGACGCACTCGGATCCGCTTTCAAGGACAAGTGCGAGCGCGAAGGCGTTTCGTGGGAATGGCGCCCCATCCGTTCGCTTTCGGGCGACAACGGTCTTTCAGCGCTCTCCAGCGCCCGCTGTGCCGACATCGTTGTTGTCCGCCAGCACGAGGAAGAAAAAGAAGAGGACTTTGCGGATCTCGAGGCTCTGGTGCTCGAGAGCGGGCGTCCTGTACTCTTTGTTCCCTATGTCGGACGCAAATCGCTCGCCATCGACCAGGCAGTTGTCGCCTGGAACGGATCGCGCGAATCCGCCCGTGCGGTCTATGACGCCATGCCGCTGCTCACCACTGCGCAGAGTGTTGAAATACTCACCGTTGATCCCGAGGAAAATGCCGAGCAGAGCAAAACAATGGCCGGCGCCGAGATAGCTGCGGCACTCACCCGCCACGGTGTCAGCGTAACCATGAAGACTGAAATCTCCGGCGGCCTTCCAGCAGCCGCAATCATTCAGAACCGGCTCGCCGACACGGGATCGGACCTGCTGGTCATGGGTGCCTACAGCAAGTCACGCCTGCGGGAATATCTGTTCGGCGGCGTCACCCGCGCCATGCTCAAATCAATGCCCAATCTGACATTGATGTCGCGCTGATCTGCACACATCATGAAGTAAACAAAGGGCGGTCATTTTGGCCGCCCTCTTGCATTGGTGCTGCAAGAACAGGTAAATCCGCATGCACTTTGGCACGTCGGCGTGCCACAAATGGATAATGCCGCGTGTCCGGCTTTAGGAGTGTATCTGCCCATGTCCCTTCCAGAAAAAGCATTCCCGGTTTCCTGGGATCAGTTTCACCGCGATGCGCGCGCGCTGGCCTGGCGTATTTCCGGTGCCGAGAGAGAATGGCGCGGCATTGTCTGCATCACCCGCGGTGGGCTGGTGCCGGCCGCCATTGTTTCGCGGGAGCTCAACATCCGGCTGATCGAGACCGTGTGTATCGCCTCCTATCACGACTACACCAGCCAGGGTGACATGAGTGTATTGAAGGAAGTCAGCGGTGACCTGCTGCAATCGGGCGGAGAAGATGTGCTGATTGTCGATGATCTCACCGACACCGGCAAAACCGCTGAAATCGTCCGCTCGATGCTGCCCAAGGCCCACTTCGCAACCGTCTATGCCAAACCCAAAGGCCGGCCGATGGTAGACACCTTCGTGACGGAAGTCAGCCAGGACACCTGGATCTATTTCCCCTGGGACATGGGCTTTACCTATCAGGAGCCGATCGCCAAAGATCACGACGGTTAGAACGTGGCGAAAGACAGGGCGCCGATCGCCTTCATCTTTACTGTTGTCGTCATCAACATGCTCGGTGTCGGTCTTGCGTGGCCGATCCTGCCCAAACTCATACAGGCCTTCGAAGGCGGCAACATTTCAAGCGCGGCCCTCCAGTACGGGCTGGTTGCCACGGCCTATGCGCTCACCCAGTTTCTCTTTTCACCGCTGCTCGGCAACCTGTCCGACGCCTATGGCCGCCGCCCGGTTCTGCTTGCCTCCCAGACGGGCCTTGCCATCGATTATGTCATTCTGGCTGTCGCACCGAACTACTGGTGGCTGTTTGTTGCCCGGCTGATTTCCGGCATGCTGGGCGCGACGATTTCGACGGCCAATGCCTATATGGCCGATATCTCGACACCGGAAAACCGCGCCCGCAATTTCGGCTTTATGGGCGTCGCTTTCGGCATGGGGTTCATCGCTGGTCCCGCCGTCGGCGGCATACTTGGCGAGATCGACATCCGCCTGCCGTTTTACGCAGCCGCCGCGCTGACAGCCCTTAACACGGCCTTCGGCTATTTTCTGCTGCCCGAATCGCTGCCGCCCGAAAAGCGCCGGCCCGTGGGGCGGCTGTGGAACAGCAATCCGGTGACCGCGCTCAGGAACATGACACAGTTCCCCGTGCTGATCCCGATGTTCGCGGCCCTGTTTCTGACATCGCTCTCCGGGCGCGGCTTGGAATCCATCTGGGTTCTCTATACCGATTTCCGCTTCGGCTGGACCTTGCGCGATTCGGCCCTGTCGCTGGCCTTTGTCGGTGTCATGTTCATCATCGTCCAGGGCCTTCTGGTCGGTCCCTCCGTGCGCTATCTCGGCGAACGACGCGTGGTGCTGTTTGGATATGTCATTGCCATTGTTGCGCTGTTCCTGTTTGGCATCGCCGACAAGGGATGGATGCTTTTTCCTTTCACCGCACTCTACATACTCGGCGCCGCGCTGGCCGAGCCGGCACTCAAGGCCATCTGCTCGCGCTCGGTTCCCGATGACCGCCAGGGTCTGCTGCAGGGCGTCTTTGCCAGCATCGGCTCGATTGCCATCATTCTCGGTCCGCTGGCCGCCTCGATTATGCTGTCGAACGTGTCGGGCCCCTCGCCCCTCATCAATCTGCCGGGCATCTGGTTTCTGTTCGGATCGTTCCTTTTCCTCATTGCGCTGATATCGGTGACCCGGCGCGTCGTCTTTGACGAGACCGGGGAAGGCAGCGACGAAGCCGCACCTTGATCGCACCTGATCGCGCTCTGGCAAAGGCAATCCGCACACCCTATCTGAGGGTGAACAATTCATATGGGAGGAAATCATGAGCAATACGCAGGTCCTGCGCACACCGGATGAACGATTTGCTAATCTGCCGGACTATCCGTTCTCGCCGAACTATGTCGATCTTGACGGTGGCGATCTTGGCACCCTGCGTATGCATTATGTCGACGAAGGCGCGTCGGACGGTCCTGTCGTCCTGTTGCTTCATGGCGAGCCGACCTGGTCCTTTTTGTATCGCAAGATGATCCCGCCATTGGCGGATGCCGGTTTCCGGGTTCTGGCACCCGATTTCATCGGTTTCGGCAAATCCGACAAACCCGCCGACAGGGACGCCTATTCCTATCTGGCCCATGTTGACTGGATGAAGGCGTGGCTGGCCAAGTTGTCGCTGCGCGACATCACGTTCTTCGGCCAGGACTGGGGCGGTCTCATCGGTTTGCGGCTCGTCGCCGAAATGCCGGAGCTCTTTGCCCGCGTGATGATCGGCAACACCGCGCTGCCGACCGGTGACCAGGACCTGGGTGAAGCGTTCAAGCAGTGGCGCGAATTCAGCCAGACCTCACCCGAGTTCAACATTGGCGGCATTGTTTCGCGCGGCACGGCGCGCGGCATGGCCGGCGAAGTCATTGTCGCCTACGACGCTCCCTTCCCGGACGAAAGCTTCAAGGCAGGTGCCCGCGCATTTCCGAAACTTGTGCCGGCAAGCCCCGACGATCCGGCGGCACCGGCGCAAAGGGCTGCGTGGGAAAGCCTGCGCACATTCGACAAACCGTTCCTGACCTGTTTTTCCGACAAGGACATCATCATGCGCGGCGGCGAGGCGATCTTCAAGAAACTGATTCCTGGCGCCGCCGGGCAGGATCATTTCATCACCACAAATGCGTCACATTTCCTGCAGGAAGACGCCGGTCCGGAGCTGGCCGAAAAGCTGATTGCCTTTGCCCGTTAAAGCCGCTGCAATTAACGCTGGATACAACCACCGATAGCAGTTTGGGCCGGCGGCTGATTCGCCAGCCAAAATGCCCCGCACTGTCAATGGCATGTGTGCACGAAGTACATCACAATTTTTTTAATCCCAACACATTTTCAGGAAAACCGGCCCGGGCGACGGTCAAGCCCGCAGTTTTCAAGGCCTTGCGCTTTCCCCGGTTTCCACATACTGCACCCACAACATCTGGTGTTCACAAATCTGACGCAAACAATCTCTTGACGGTAGAAAACGAGTCGCGTTCTACTGCAGGGACGTTGTTTCAACAACGCGGTCTGCGCGTTTTTCAGCAGATCAAACCTAGTTGTAAAGTGTACGGACATTGACGTCCCTGGTAAGCATATTTCAGGCCAGGACGGCGGGGGGTTCGTGTGTTTTTACTTCCGGTGCGTTGGAATATTGTGATTGGTAAAAAAAGGCTGTTAATACTATCTTTAGTATTTGCAGCAAATATCGACACAAGATATAGCGTTTATAGCGAGGGGGGTCTTCGCGACATACGCTTCTGAAGTCCGATACCTGCTGCAATCTACTGTAAGCAGGGAGGGGTAATTATTGTCTTGCCGGCATGGGCGGTGGCAGGGCACTTAAAAACGAGGAAAAAGCATGCGCATAGAGCGTCAATTTACTAAAGCGGGTCAATCGCCATATGCGGACGTAAAGTTCCGCAAAGCAACGAGCGAAATCAAGAACCCGGACGGCTCTGTTGTCTTCCGCCTGGACAACATTGACGTGCCGACCCAGTTCTCCCAGGTGGCAAGCGACATCCTTGCCCAGAAATACTTTCGCAAGGCTGGCGTTCCCGCTCGCCTGAAAAAAGTCGAGGAAAATTCGGTCCCCTCATGGTTGTGGCGCTCCACCGCCGATCTCGAGGCGCTTGAAGAGCTGCCCGAGGGCGAACGTTACGGTTCCGAGACCGACGCAAGACAGGTATTTTCACGCCTCGCCGGCACCTGGACCTACTGGGGCTGGAAGGGCGGCTATTTCGATGGCGAGGAAGACGCCCTCGCCTTTTATGACGAGCTTGCCTATATGCTCGCCACCCAGCGCGTCGCGCCCAACAGCCCGCAATGGTTCAACACCGGCCTGCATTGGGCCTATGGCATCGACGGCCCCGGCCAGGGCCATTTCTATGTCGATCCGTTCACCAACGAGCTGGTGAAATCCAATTCCGCCTACGAGCACCCGCAGCCGCATGCCTGCTTCATCCAGTCGGTCGAGGATGACCTGGTCAATGAAAACGGCATTATGGACCTTTGGGTCCGCGAGGCGCGCCTGTTCAAATACGGCTCCGGCACCGGCTCCAACTTTTCCTATCTGCGCGGCGAAGGCGAGAGCCTTTCGGGCGGCGGCCGCTCATCCGGCCTGATGTCGTTCCTGAAGATCGGCGACCGCGCCGCCGGCGCCATCAAGTCCGGCGGCACCACCCGCCGCGCCGCCAAGATGGTGGTGGTCGACATCGATCACCCCGATATCGAAAACTACATCGACTGGAAGGTGCGCGAAGAGCAGAAGGTCGCGGCGCTCGTCACCGGCTCCAAGGTGGTCTCCGGTCACCTCAAGGCCATCATGAAGGCCTGCGTCAATTGCGAAGGACCGGACGGCGACTGCTACGATCCGAAGAAGAACCCTGCCCTGAAGCGCGAAATCCGCGCCGCCAAGAAGTCGCAGGTGCCCGAAAACTACATCAAGCGCGTCATTCAGTTCGCCCGCCAGGGCCACAAGGACATCGAGTTCAGGACCTACGACACCGACTGGGATTCGGAAGCATATCTCACCGTCTCCGGCCAGAACTCCAACAACTCGGTCTCCATCAAGGATGATTTCCTGCACGCCGTGGAAGACGGCAAGAGCTGGGATCTCATCGGCCGCATCGACGGTCGGGTGATGGATACGCTCGACGCCCGCGAGCTGTGGGACAAGATCGGCCACGCCGCCTGGGCATCGGCCGATCCGGGCCTGCATTACAACACCACGATGAACGACTGGCACACCTGCCCGGCCGCGGGTCCGATCCGCGCCTCCAACCCGTGCTCGGAATACATGTTCCTCGACGATACGGCCTGCAACCTTGCCTCGCTGAACCTGCTGCAGTTCATGGAGCGCAAGTCCAACAAGTTCCGCGTTGGTGAGTTCGAACACGCGACGCGCCTTTGGACCATCGTGCTTGAAGTCTCGGTGATGATGGCGCAGTTCCCGTCAAGGCAAATTGCCGAACTCTCCTATAAGTACCGCACGCTGGGTCTCGGCTACGCCAATATCGGCGGCCTTTTGATGACCTCCGGTATTCCCTACGATTCGGATGCCGGCCGCGCCATCTGCGGTTCGATCACCGCCATCATGACCGGCGTCGCTTATGCGACGTCTGCCGAGATGGCGGGCGAACTCGGCCCCTTCCCCGGCTTCAAGCCGAACCGGGCCAACATGCTGCGCGTCATGCGCAACCATCGCCGCGCCGCCCATGGCGAAACCTCCGGCTATGAGAAACTGTCGACCAATCCGGTCGCCCTCATCCATGACGACTGCCCGGACGCCGAGATGACCGAACACGCCAGGGCCGCCTGGGACAAGGCCATCGCGCTTGGCGAGAAGCACGGCTTCCGCAACGCCCAGGCGACGGTGATCGCGCCGACCGGCACGATCGGCCTTGTCATGGACTGCGACACCACCGGCATCGAACCGGACTTCGCGCTGGTCAAGTTCAAGAAGCTCGCCGGCGGCGGCTACTTCAAGATCATCAACCGCGCCGTTCCCGAGGCGCTCCGCACGCTCGGCTATTCGGAAAGCCAGATCGGCGAGATCGAGGCCTATGCCGTCGGTCACGGCAATCTCAACCAGGCTCCGGCGATCAATCCGGGCTCGCTCAAGGCAAAAGGCTTCACCGACGAGAAGATCGAGGCGCTGAATGCCGCACTGGCCTCCGCCTTCGACATCAAGTTCGTCTTCAACCAGTGGACACTGGGTGCGGATTTCTGCAAGGACGACCTCGGCATCGACGAGGAGCAGCTCGGCGACTTCGAGTTCAACATGCTGGAATTCCTCGGCTTTTCCAAACAGGACATCGACGCGGCCAACATCCACATCTGCGGAGCCATGACGCTGGAAGGCGCGCCGGATCTGAAAGACGAGCACCTGCCCGTCTTCGACTGCGCCAATCCCTGCGGCAAGATCGGCAAGCGGTATCTTAGCACCGACAGCCACATCCGCATGATGGCGGCGGCCCAGCCGTTCATTTCAGGCGCCATTTCCAAGACCATCAACATGCCGAACGATGCCGATATCGAGGACTGCAAGTCGGCCTATATGCTGTCCTGGAAGCTCGGCCTCAAGGCCAACGCGCTCTACCGCGACGGCTCCAAGCTGTCGCAGCCGCTCAATTCCTCGCTGATCGAGGATGACGACGACGAGGATGCGCTGGAAGAATTGCTCGAAGCCCCTGCCGCCGCCAAGGCGGTGACGGTCACCGAGAAGATTGTCGAGCGGGTGGTCGAAAAGGTCGTGCGCGAGCGCGAGAAGCTTCCCAACCGGCGCAAGGGCTACACCCAGAAGGCGGTGGTCGGTGGCCACAAGGTCTACTTGCGCTCCGGCGAGTTCGACGACGGCCGCATCGGCGAGATCTTCATCGACATGCACAAGGAAGGCGCCGCCTTCCGCGCCATGATGAACAACTTCGCCATCGCCATTTCCCTCGGCCTGCAGTACGGCGTGCCGCTGGAGGAATATGTCGAGGCCTTCACCTTCACCAAGTTCGAGCCGGCCGGCATAGTCCAGGGCAACGACGCCATCAAGAATGCCACATCCATTCTCGATTACGTCTTCCGCGAACTGGCGGTCTCCTATCTGGAGCGCCACGACCTTGCCCATGTCGACACGTCGGACTTTTCCAACACCGCGCTCGGCAAGGGCATCAAGGAAGGCAAGACGGCGCCGGTCTCGAAAGGCTGGACCCGCGGCCACAAGCTTGAGATCGTCGCGCCCGGCGGCCAGCCCATGGGCGCGGCGCCCGCCGGCGGCCCGACCGCCGGCCCAAGCGGCACGAATGTGACGGCCATCACCGGCGGCGCTGCCGTCGTCTCCGAGGCCGTTGCCGCGATGAATGCCGAGGAAGTCACCGCCTTCAAGCGCGATTATGAGGAGCGCGCCCGCCAGCTCTCCGAGGAAATCGAGACCGAGGCCGAGGCGATCACCGACGAGCTCTTCGACAACGACACCGTCGAGGAAGCCCGCGCCGACGCGCAAAAGGTTGAAGCCGACCGCCGCGCCAAGGCGGTCATGCAGGGCTATACGGGCGACGCCTGCTCCGAATGCTCAAACTTCACCATGGTGCGCAACGGCACGTGTCTGAAATGCGATACGTGCGGGAGCACCAGCGGCTGCAGCTGAACCGGGGGACATATAGGCGGACCGGAACAGAGGCCCCTCGCAGAAATGCGGGGGGCTTTTTACATGGTGGAACGGCCGTCGTGTCAGTGTCAGGCCATAGCGGACCTTCACCGCCAATTGCACCAAGGCCATCAAATCGCCCAAGGCTTTTCAGACACTGGTCTGACGCCGGCAAAAGACCGGCGCGGACCGGTCACGGGAATGCGACTGGCCCGCCGGCTGAATTTCTGCGACGCTGCAAGAAACAACGCAATTCTGTGAGGAAAACATGCTCGACAAGACATTGGCAGGCGAGACACAGAAGTTTCTGGATGAGTTCGGCGGCGCCTTGGAAGCCGCAGACATTGCAGCCGCAAAGTCCATGTTTATCAAGGATTGTTACTAGCGTGATCTGGTGAGTTTCACCTGGAATATCAAAACCATGGAAGGCCGCGATGCGGTCGGCGACATGCTGGAAAGCCAGCTCGCCGCCACAAAGCCCACCGGCTGGCAGATCGCAGAGGGTGAGGAACCGGCCGAGGAAGACGGCATCGTCACGAGCTGGATCACGTTCGAGACCGGCGTCTCCCGGGGCTTCGGGCAGATCCGCCTCCGGGACGGCAAGATCTGGACGCTGCTGACCACGATGGTGGAACTGAAAGGCCATGAAGAGCCGAAGGGCTTTGCCAGACCGCTCGGGGCAAAACACGGCGCCGGCAAGCATCGTCCGACCTGGAAGGAAGAGCGCGAGAAAGAACAGGTGGAACTCGGCTATAAGATACAACCATATTGCGTCGTCATCGGCGGCGGTCAGGGCGCCATCGGCCTCGGCGCGCGGCTGCGTCAGCTCGGCGTGCCGACGATCATTGTCGAGAAAAACGACCGCCCCGGCGACAGCTGGCGCAACCGCTACAAGTCGCTCTGCCTGCACGATCCCGTCTGGTACGATCACCTGCCCTACATCAAGTTCCCCGAGAACTGGCCGGTCTTCAGCCCCAAGGACAAGATCGGCGACTGGCTCGAAATGTACACGAAGGTGATGGAGCTCAATTACTGGACCCGCGCCACCGCCAAATCCGCCAGCTTCGACGCGACCACGAAAGAGTGGACGGTCGTCGTCGACCGCGACGGCGAAGAGGTCATCCTGAAGCCGAAGCAGCTCATCATGGCGACCGGCATGTCCGGCAAGGCCAACATTCCGTCCTTCCCCGGCATGGAGACGTTCAAGGGCGATCAGCACCATTCGTCAAAACACCCCGGGCCTGAAGATTACCAGGGCAAGAAGGCCGTGATCGTCGGCTCCAACAATTCGGCTCACGACATTGCCGCCGCCCTTTGGGAAAACGATGCCGACGTGACGATGGTGCAGCGCTCGTCGTCCCATATCGTCAAATCCGACACGCTGATGGATATCGGCCTCGGGGCGCTCTATTCCGAACAGGCCGTGGCCGACGGCATGACCACCGAGAAGGCCGATCTGACCTTTGCCTCCGTGCCCTACCGCATCCTGCACGTGTTCCAGAGACCGGCCTATGCCGAGATGAAGGAGCGCGACAAGGACTTCTACGCCGGGCTTGAAAAGGCCGGCTTCTGGCTCGACTGGGGCGACGACGACTCGGGCCTCTTCATGAAATATCTGCGCCGCGGCTCGGGTTACTACATCGATATCGGCGCCAGCCAGCTGGTCATCGACGGCGAGATCAAGCTCAGGCGCGGGCAAGTGACGCAAGTTGACGCAACCGGCCTCGTCCTCGACGACGGCACGCATCTCGACGCCGACCTCATCGTCTACGCCACCGGCTTTGGCTCGATGAACGGCTGGATCGCCGATCTCAGGGACCAGGACATGGCCGACAGGGTCGGCAAGGTCTGGGGGCTCGGCTCCGACACCACCAAGGACCCCGGCCCCTGGGAAGGCGAAGAGCGCAACATGTGGAAGCCGACCCAGCAGGAAGCGCTGTGGATGCACGGCGGAAACCTGCACCAGTCACGCCACTATTCGCAGTTCCTGTCGCTGCAGATCAAGGCCCGGCTGGAGGGTATTGCGACCCCGGTATACGGGCTGCAGGCGGTGCATCATTTGAGTTAGGGGTGCGCGGGGGCGGTACCGAACCGGGGAACATAGGTAGACCAGAACAGAGGCCTCCCGCAGCGATGCGGGGGGCTTTTTTGTGGGAGGCTTTTTAAAGGACGCAGAAATCCGGATCGCCGTTGCTGGCACAATGAGTCAAAGGCTCAGAGCCAGTGTCTGAGGCTAAGTAGATTTTCTTTTTTGGCCTGAACACGAGTCAATTACAGGCAGGGATAAACCAACCAATACATGCAAGTGTGCCGATAATGTTATTCAGCTCTGAACAGTACAACCCGAAACGACGGCGTTGGGCCAACGATAGCATCTCTCAAATCGCTTACTGGTCACAATCGAAATCAAACACGCGGTCAGCGTGTCCAGCCCCATTTTCATGTGCCAGTTTCTGAAACGGTTTCTGGTACTGGTGCACGCATGTCTAGGGCGTGATGCGGGCGTATGTGGTTGTACTGCCTGAGCCACTGATTAATGACAACCTGGGCCTGTTTTGTGGTG